>NZ_JAINDX010000048.1:0-527516 GCF_026191775.1 Sphingobacterium sp. InxBP1
CTTAAAACTCTTTAAGAACTCCTTGTCGTTTAATAGTGACTCTTTGTCAATCATACTCTTATAAAGTTAATTAAATAAAAAATGCGAAGTCCTTTCCAACTCCGCATTTTTATAACTTACACACTTTATGAGACGGTGTCCTGAAAAATCTTGATTTTAGCCTTCAACGTATTTACAGCAATGCCAAGTATTCTAGCGGCTTCGGCATTGCTCTTTGCAAGCTTTAAAACGTTGGTAATATGTCGTCTTTCAACGGATGCCAAATCTAACTTATTGTCTTCATTTGGCTCTAAAATTCTATGAGGAACTGAACCTATACCAACATTTTCTTCATTATAAACATAGAAACTTTCGATAACATTTTCTAATTCACGGACGTTTCCGGGAAATTGATAATTCAGCAACAATTGATAAACTTCTTTATCCAATATCAACTGTTTCGATCTTTTAAAGATTTTTTTCTTAGTTTTAACGAAAAAATCGATCAATTCCCTTCTTTCTTCTTCTTTCCTCTCTCTTAGGGGCGGTAATGATAACTCAGTTACGGTTAATCGATAATATAGGTCCCAACGAAAACGACCTTCTGCACATAACGATGGTAAATTCCTATTGGTGGCAGCTATAATTCGTACATCTATTTTCTTTTCCTTACTTGAACCTACGCCTAATATTTTTTTCTCTTGAATAACCCTAAGTAATGCCTGTTGCATGAAAGGAGAAATATCACCTATTTCGTCCAAAAAGATTGTACCTCCTTTAGCCTCTTCAAACAAACCTATTTTATCTTCAACAGCGCCTGTAAAAGCCCCCTTTTTATGGCCAAATAACTGCGAAGACAGCAATTCATCCGTTAAGGCGGAGCAATTAATGGCGACGAAAGGTTTTCCAGAGCGAGCAGACTCTTGATGGATGAAGTTTGCTAAATGTTCTTTTCCAACGCCGCTTTCTCCATAAATCAACGATGTAACAGAATCTGCCGCTGCAATCATTTTAGCTTTTTCATAAGTAGGCTCCAGCGATTGTGTTATCTTATAGTCCTCAAAATATTTGCTCAAAGCCCTTTCTTTCATTAAGCTACTCAATGGAATAGTTGACTTTTCCGTAGCTATTTGCAGCAATTCTGGTTTACCATTCTTAGTATGCTTTCCTGGTCTTACTTGGTATAAGCGAGTATTAAATGCAGACGACTCATTTATCAAGTACCAAGATATCTGCATAGCAGAGGTTCCCGGCGAAAAGAAGATCTCGATATCATCGTCAAGATGATTCTCTAAAAGGTAGTATTCAACTTTACTTCGTATCTCGTCTATATTAATAACATCTTGAATATCGATGTAATAGACCTGGACAATATGATTGATAAACTCCTTTCTTAATTCCGTACATAGTAATTCAGCTTTTTGATCAGGTTCCTCTGCTTTGCCCCTACATAATATGATATGTCTATCATGATTATAGAAATCTCTATGAAAATTGAACGTCGGCCCACTTAAATTCACTTTGTTACCTCTCTCGTTATTCTCTTGTTGAAAATCATGCATAGTTGCCACCCATGAAATAAGTGTTTTCATATCAATATTTGATAGTTAAAAATCAAATATTGATATAATTAATGATTAAAACAAACCAAAAACAAATATTTTTCATTTGGCACACGATTAGACTTGTATACCGTAAATGAAAAAGAAAGGAGGTATATAAAAATGGCAAGAAAACATCAGTGCACCGCGACGCAGGAACAGGACAATTCGTAACAAAAACTTATGCGGATAAACATCCTAAAACAACTGTTAAGGAAACAGTCAAAAAAATCAAATAATTAACAGGAGTTATCTTGGACAAGGTGACTCCATTTTTAAACAATTTATAAGCTTTACAATATGGCTATAATAATTACTTACGACATTCCGTCTAAACATCGGGAATTCAAAGAAATGATGTTTAAACTAGGGTACAAAGACAGTATTCCCGGAATAACAATTTGTAAAACAATTTACTTTCCAAACACAACTCTCTATCACGAAAGCAAATCTGCTAGTAATGCAGTAAACGACGCTCAATCGGTTTGCAAACAACTAAGCATCTCTTTGACTAGATGTGTGTCGACAGAGTGGAACAGCTGGTATGCTATATGCGGAGAACCTTTTAGTTAAATTAGAATGAGAGAAACTAAATTTAAAATACTCTCCATAGATGGAGGCGGGATAAGGGGACTTATCCCAGCCAAAGTCTTGGCTGAGTTGGAGGCAGAACTTCAAAAGGAAGACCCGGACAAGAAATTATACGAACATTTCGATTTGATTTGTGGTACATCAACTGGAGCGATTCTCGCAATTGGCATCTCCCTAGGGATACCTGCCAAAGATTTGGCTAAATTTTACGAAGACCATGCCAATATCATCTTTCCTCGGTTTGTATTTCGCTTTTTACCACGAAAAAGTAGAGCTTTCTTTAACGCTATATATAGCAACAAAAAGCTATTGAAGAAATTGAAGGATGTATATGCTGATGCTAACGGAGGAAGAGACCCATTAATGAATGATCTGAAGACTAAAGTATGCGTTCCAGCTTTCAATGGAAATGACGGAGCAATAAACGTACTAAAGACCAAGCATCATCCAGAGTACAGAAGGGATTATAAACTTCCTGCTTATCATGTAGCAATGTCGAGTGCCTCTGCTCCTGTCTATTTCCCTCCTCATACATTTTCGTTTAAAAATGAGTTTGGCGAAGGAACAAATGTTAATATGATTGACGGGGGAATTTTTGCGAATAATCCTGCTTTGATAGGCGTGTTTGAAGCAACGGACAAACTAGATATTCCAATTGGAAATATAATTTTACTATCACTTGGAACAGGCCAAGGAAAGCAAATTATTAAACGCTCTTGGCGACCAAAAAATGTATTTGACTGGTTGTTTCCAAACCCGAAGCTCGTAGAAATAGTGCTAGATACACAAGCACAAATCACGGAGCAATATCTTAATTTCTTGCAGCGTGCTTTGGGGAAAATTGGAAACACATTTCAACATCTGCGGATACAGTACGATATGAAAGGGGACAATATAGAACTTAATTCTTCCAAAAAAAAGCATATAGACCGAATGAAATCTATTGGGGAGGAGTTAGCAAAAAATAGATTAACAGAAATTTTAAACTTTTTAAAACAATAACAATATGGCAAACTGTCACAATTTATTTCAGGATTATCACTCAGAGATATCCATTGGCTCAAAAAAGAATGAGAGAATGAAGAATTCAAAAGAAGGCCTTCGTACCAGAATAAGAAAATGGTTCAAGGAAAACCACCCGGAGTATATCCCATATTTTTACATCCAGGGATCTTACAAAATGAAAAATGGAATTCGCACGTCAGAAGATATTTGCGATCTAGACGATGGAATTTATTTTTTCCGTGCACCAGATGTCACCGCATCAACACTTAAAGAATGGGTTCGGCAAGCGGTTGACGGTTACACCAATACTGCTGCGGAGAATCGTAAAAAATGTGTTCGCTCAATATTTTCGAATGACTACGAAATTGACCATCCTGTCTATTATAAAGAAGAGGGAAAAGAGTATCAAATCGCAGTTAATGGAGTTGGTTTTGAAGACAGTGATCCCAAAGCCATGGTAAACTGGTTTATTGCGAAAAAAGATAAAGAAGGGCGACTTGTTAGAATTGTGAAATATCTAAAGGGCTGGGCTAATCAACAATCCTTCAAAATGCCCAGCGGATTAGCCTTAACTATTTTAGCAAGCAGTGCTAAAGATCAGATTGTCCTTAACGAGCGTGATGATATTACATTAAGAGACATTGCAAAAGAGATTAAAAACGAACTGAATAGAGCTTTTAAATGCATCGTACCTGCTGTACCAAATGATGATCTATTAGAAAACTATGCCAACAAAGAAAAGTTCTTAGATGCATTGGATAAATTTATCGAAGATGCTGATGTGGCAATCCGTGGAACCAATCATAAAGACGCTAGTAAACAATGGCGCAAACATTTGGGTGAAAGATTTCCTCTTGGTGAAGACAACGAAGAAAAGAAGTCATATGGCGCAGCTGCAGCGGCTGTCGGAGCAGTAACATCATATCCATTTGGCCATGAATAACGCATACATTAAATTTACGACTGATGCTGATGAAACAATAAGTGAATTTCCCGAACTACAGTTATGTATTCGGGAAGATTCACTTCCGTTTTTAACCGGGAGTATTGTACTCAGAGACGAAAAAAATGCCGTATATGACATATATTCTATAAAAATAGAATGTATTGACAATTATCCCAACAGCTTCCCCTATGTATATGAAACTGGAAAGCGGTTACCCCATAATATAGATTGGCACGTATACTCCGACGGACATTTTTGTATTTGTACACCCGTCGAGGAATACATCCACTGCGCTGGAGAAATTACACTTTTAAGCTTTATTAAAGAACACCTTATACCGTACTTACACAACCAAAGTTTCCGAGAGAAAGAAGGATATTTTCTTAACGAAAGATCCCATGGCTCAGAAGGGATCTTAGAATCTATATATGCTCTATTAAACGTGAATGAATTAAATAAGGCATATCAACTACTAAAATTTATCTATAAAAATGAAATTCCGTCACGCACATCGAAGTGTTTTTGCCGTAGTAATAAAAAATATCGGTACTGCCACAGAAGTTCCTACCAAAAATTAAAAAACATTGGTCAAGATCGCCTGTTGGAAATAATTAATTATTTAAAACGTATAATCAATTCTCAATCAACTCATATTTGAAATGCTCATTTGTTGCATACCAGTCTTGATGTTGATTTTCGAAGGAAACGGCATCTTCCCTTGAAACTATTACCTTATTCAACTTAGGTGTTTTCTCTAAAAGTTTTCTGAGGTTCTGATCTCTATTCACAGGGTCTTGATAAACTAGCACATAGCTATTCAAAGGATATTGGTTAATGAAATCATTTAAAGAGTTAGCCAATTTCCCTATTTTATCAAGATCGAGACTGGAAAGAGAATTAGCACAAGTTATAACAACTGTATGAGGCAAGATAAACTCGTCCCTATAATAACTGGAGTTACTTTCGCCTATGGCGCTACAGAGATCAAAAGTATCATTTGGTTTAAAGATTCCTGAATCAATGAATTCCTGGGACTTCGAAAGCATAGTCTTAGAAATATCGACTCCCAAGTAATGTACTTTCCTTCCAATATGGGATTTGAAAACATTATTGAATGCTAAGGAGGCTGTCAAAGGTCCACATCCAAAGTCTACAAACATTACTCTATCATTCGTTTTTTGAAACTTTGACAAAAAGATTCCTTTGTGATTTAGAAAGATATTTTCCAAGGAAAGAAATTGCTTTCTCATATTCCAATAACAATATAGCAACACATTCTCGCGCGCGGTATAATAGGTCAGAAGCCCCTGATTACCTATTAAATCGCCTACGTTCTGCTCGTAGTTTAAATCGACCTGCTGGTCAAAGTCAGCCATACCATATCGTATTAGATTATTACGGGCAAAATCAGTATTCAACCCTAATATCTGATTCGGCCAGTTGGTTCGCTTATCTTTTCGAAGCGGGGTCTCCACCAAGCTTTCAAATGCTCCTTTAAAAGGTTCGGCAATCTGAACAGTTTTTACATGACGTTTAGAAATAGTATCATCAGGGAAATAGATTGGTGCTCCACTTATGATATCTGGCAACGAATTGTTGATATATCCTCCCTTTGACTTACAGTACTCTATCAGGCGCAAGTATATCAGATTGCTGGATAAAATATTGTCATTACCAATTAGTATCATTTGTTCTCTAGCTCTAGTAAGCGCGACATTTAGCTTCCTATCAACGTCGCCTTCGTCATTCAAATTTATCATACCTCTTAGCTGAAAAGGATTATTAATTGAAAAGGAATAAATAATTATATCTCGTTGACTCCCCTGGAAACGCTCAACAGAGTCCACAGTAATCGCTTCATAGTTTGGAACCACTGCTTCCTCCAACTTCTGTTTAATAAAGGCTATTTGACTTCTAAAAGGTGCTATAATACCTATGGTTTTATAGGGATCGAATACTTTATTATTTGATTTATATAAAGAGATAATATCTTTAACGATTTTAACGACAAAATCAGCTTCGAATGAATTGGATTTAGCATAAAGATCATCAACATTTTTATTATTGAAAAATATCAAACGTTTTTGACTTAGCAGTTTTGATATGGTATTTACACTAGACTCGTGAAAATCCAAATTTGAAACCTGTCTTTTTAGCAAATTTTTGGTTTCAATATTAATATCTGGCGTATCATAAGCTTCGAGCAACAGACCTTTATAGAATGCAAAATTGGGAAATAAAGAGATCTCTTTATGCATGCGCCCTTGATATGTTAATGTATCGTACGAATCCGTTAAGCCTTGATCTCCGCAGAATTTGTAAAGACGCTCAAATAAGGAATTTTTTCTATTAAAAAGTCCTATCGACTCGAGCAACTTATCATTTGTTTTGGATTTTTCTATTGACTGTAAAGATATTGCAGGCAATTGTTTATGGTCTCCTATAAGAATAAACTTAGATGCCTTAGACAAAATGCCCACCAATTGCGGCTCCAAGATCTGAGAAGCCTCATCAACTATAATATAGTCGAAAGTCTTTACTTGAAAAATATTCTGTTTGCCTCCGACAGAAGCCACGGTAGAAACGTATACATTGTTCTGAACAATTACATTCCTTACTTCAGCACGGTCAAATTTTTTATTCAATGAAAGGAGTTCCTTTTCTTTGTCTTCCATCACAATATCTATAAGATTATCGTGGTATTCATCGCTAGTAGACAACCTTGAGCCGAAACGTATAAAATTTAAATTCTCTCGACCACCGCAGGCATTATCAATAGCTTCGCAAAGTTCGTCAACTGCTCTATTTGTATACGCCAAAACTAAAATGCTTTTTTGAGCATCAATCAGTTCTTTAACGAGATTTTTAATAATAATCGAGGTTTTTCCTGTCCCAGGAGGGCCATTCAGTAAGAAGTAGTCACTGGCTGATAATGCCTTATTGATCACTTTTCTTTGTTCTAAAGACAGAGATGGATTTCTATAACCGTAATCTCCTTCTTTCTTAGGGTGCCTTTGCGTCAATATTAAATCTTTAAATGATTGTTGAGCTTTTAAAAAACCATAAAGATTCCTATACATAGAATTGAAAGAGGTCTCCATAAAATCACTTTCTAAAGCCCACTTTCCATTCAGTCCAAACGAATCAAAGAAAGCCTTATTGCGCTGTTTGTATCTAAAATAAACAGTCACATAGTCACCTACAATTTCCTTTACTGTACACTTAAAGATCTGACTGTGAGATACAATTTCACTGTCTGTATTGCGAGGATACAGGACGCAAATATCTCCCTTTCTAAAATTAACATGTTTATTTTCAAGATTGGCTCTTTTAAATACGATCACTTGCTCTTCACTGTCAATTTTGTTTTCTACAATTTCCAGGTCGTATAATATCTCGAACTTACTTTTCTTCTCCTCAAAACTATCCAGCCATAGCCTTGCTAAACCATTTGATCCCCCCTCCCTATCTCTGTCGGGTCCTCCAACTTTGCTTAAAAAATGTTCATATGAGACATAGTTTGCAAATGAAATAAAATAACTTTTCTCTAGATCCGTAGCCGAAGAAATGGGAGTTAAAAAATCGATTATTTGAGGTTCAATCCTAATTCGAAAATTAGGATGAATCGTCTTATTGATCAAGTTTTGCGGAGTTATCCTATAAAGAATATTTTCAGTAGTTTGTTTATTGTCTGCAATTAAAAGGTGTTCAGTAGCTACAATTCTATTTCTAAGATCTATAACCTTTTGAAATCCTCTTAAATATCCTCCGGTATTTCTTAGATTACCTTCATTAGGTTTCGAGTATAGTATGAAACCTTGTAACCGACTATTCACCTGGCTCAGACTTAATTTCCCTACCTGAGAATAAAGAATATAATACATAAATAATTGGGCAATATGATTGCCTTTAATACTAGCTCCATCATCAGGAAATGGTGTGCTTCCAGATTTAAGCTCGATAATCTTGGACACCTCAACACCTTTTCGCCAATCGAGCATATCCAATCGACCTTGTAGGCCGAACTTTTCGGACAAAAAAGATGGCTCAAGTGAGATATTCTCTAAATTTATGTCTAATTTGGAAAACCCGTTTTCGATAACATCTTTAATTTTTAAAAACTGCTTGTGGCAATCTTCATGATAGCTTTTAAATTCTTGTATATCGTTGATATCTTTACAGGTTGTATATTCAAGTGGGGTTGTTTTGAAGTGTTTCCGGAATACACTGCTAAATTCTATCGGTGTCTGTGGATTTGAAAAGACTTCATCAACAACTAAGTTGGCAAAATTTCCCAATAAGAGATGTTTCGAATCAGGCTTTTCTTCAAACTTTGATTTAAAAAATAAAAGTTCGCTTTCTCCATAGTCTTGGATACATTCAGCAATAGAGGATACATCTAATAGATAATCCGGCTCTAGAACAATTATCTTGGGGTGAAAAACTCCATTACTATCAATTTCAATATCAATAAGATACAACAAAGCACCAACCCAAAAATTATTGCATGATGTAATAGCATCATTCACTCCCGATTCAAATATTTGGATGGTTATTAGTTTATCGGGAGCAAACTCATACTTCTCTTTAACACTCAAAGGATCAATGTGACAAACCAAGTGATTCTCACGTTTTTCAACGATACAAACCTTTGCCTCACTTAACCGAACATTTTTGATAGATGCATAATCGACGCTCTGTTTTCTCTCAAATAATAATGTCGCGGGAATATTAATGCCGTAAATAACTTTAAGAAACCCTGCGAAAAGGGATACATGTGTTTTATAATCATCGTAATCAGGTTTAAGCCCCTCATGCAATACTTTATTGGCCGCAATACGTAATCCGTGTATTCCCCTATCTACTTTGTACTCATTGCAAACATAAACCAATCTAGAAAAAAAATCGGAAAACTGTGTTGAACTATTCGAGGTAAGGTTCTTACAAACTTTTTCCAACAACGTCCTGAGTTGCGGATATTTTATTGATAAAGATAAAGCCTCATTTTTATGAATGCTTTCAAGTTCCTCAAGAAATTCAAGTGCAATTATTTTTTGCGACATTAGTAAATATAGTAAGTTTTATATTTCAATTTATGATACGGAATGTGTAGATATTAACCCTTTCTTGATGTAAATAATCAATTATAATACACTTCGTTTGAGTGTTTCGGTAACACGCTTGTACATTTCCTGCATCTTCTTCTCATAGCCGGCGGAGCGGCCGCCAAAGAAATCTACATAGCCCGCCCCTATATCGCTAAAGATATTGGTGCCGATGACAACATGGGCAGCTATTGGATCATTATATCGTGAAATCTCTCTCCCTTCGATGGGATTGGTCGTGGTTATTATCATGGCATGCTACTTTTCAATTGGGTAAGGTTAATACCCAAGCCTAATATACATTATTTATTTTGAATTAATATGTTTGTTGTTACTAACTTTCAAGATTATTACAAATTGATAAGGCTAAGGTATTGGTTTGAAGGAATGGTTGGTTATGGGAAACCGTAACCAGCCCTCTTTATAAAACTATTTGAAATCGCTCACTTGAATCGGGAATTTATAGGGATACTGCGCATACACATATCATAAAGTTGCACTATGGAGCAAATCCGATAAAATTATTTCTTTCCAATCTATATAGTCTCAATTGGCGACTGTATCCACACGGCGATAAATATATGCATCGTGGTTAAGGGCGCCGGCGAGCGGAAAGAGAATAAGAAAACCGGCTGCTGTCGACTCACTGGGCACGACTAAATCACCATGTTTATCCAGTGCAAAGCAAATAGTCTCGGTAAAGAATCTATTGACTAATACATAGATCTCAAAGTCGGTATTTCTGAAGGAAACAAAGTTTTGCCGTTGGGGCTCAACTTTCCTCGTTCTTTCACGTACGACATTTCCTAAGGTATCAATTAGTTTGAAATGGATTTTATTTTTTTGGGTGAGCTCCAATGAAGTTTTGTATAGATAGTGCAGGCTGTCTTTTTTATAGTAATTGGGTTCGATATAGTTCCATAGACAATATTCATTATAAGCAGGGCTTTTCTCCTGGCTGCTATGATTATGGCCCAATATCTTCTGGGGATAATTATCAAAGATGTATGTTTCCTTCAATTCTACCTTCGAAACGCTATGTGCCGCAGCAGTTTGTGCCAAATACTTGGGCGATATGGAAGTACAAGAGATACACGAAAAAATAAATACCACCGAAAATAGTGCAATAGCTAGCGTACGCATATTTTGATGTTTTTTGATTTCTTTCATAAGCTCTTTTTTTGCGGAAATAAATTGTTGGACATTTCTTGATCAATTGGATATGCCGTTAAAACTCCTGATACCTATGTATATTAATCCATATAACTAAACTTTAAGTTGTTTCTAAACATTAGGTAAGCCCCTCAATAAATTCTGAAAAGGTTTTATTTTTAAAGACAGCTTCTTCATTTGACATTCCAATAAATGGTATTTCATAAATATCACTTGTGCTTTTTTTAACTGCATAAGCTGTACCACCACCATTGGAACCAAAAATAAAAAAATCATGTGCATATTCGTCAACGTTATAATCGATATGTTTACCATTTCCGCCAATTCTTATTAAAGCCAGCTTAGTTCCTTTCAGATCTAATGAAGCACCTCAATATATGAAAGCTGGCTTGGGCTGATCCATGTTACGATTTTTTTATCATAACTGTTTTAGATCCTCTAAAGTAAAATTTTGAATAGTACAGTCCCATTCATCGGAACCGTAAACGAACAATTCTAAACTATGCAGTTTAAAATCCGCTATATTTCCAACAAATCCAATACCCAGATCAATTCCTTTGGTTATTATGATTTTGTCGACCGACAAAATATCCTCTGAAATTGGGAGGATATCTTCTTCGTCAAAATACTTGAAAAATACATACTGCCCTACACGGGTACATTCCCTCTCTACAACATATAATTTTTCAATATGGCTATTTAAAGCCTGATATTTCTGAGCGAAAACAGAAAGCAATTCTGATTCTAAAACTGTTAACTTATTCATAGCTACACTAAGCTTCATAGATTTTCTAAATAATACGACGTTATTTTTCAATTGCCTTAGAAGATTCATAATCATATTGCTAGGAAGAAACATCTGATTCCCATTTCTTGAGATTTCGTTGATATCTATACTAAGCACTATAATTGCATCAATTCGAATCGCCTGTGCACGTTGCTTGAGCAATTCGCTCAATTTCCGTTGCATTTCAGATTGTGCATGGATAATTCCGGACGGTAATGCATATTATTTCTTTTTTTTCATTGTCGTAAAAATAAACAGCAATTTGTCGAGATCTTTAGTTGATTTTGCCTTGCCAAAAATGTGAATCAATTCATTCCACCCCTCGCCGCTTTTGCTATACATTATGCTTTGAATTGAATAGTCTCCATTACAGTTATAAATGGTCCAGCTTACATCTTGATCAAATATTTCATTTTTCAGATGCTCGGTTTTGCAACTTTTGCTTTTAGCTGGAAATTGGTTAGGATGATTACCGAAATATAAGCCTCCCGAAAAACCAGTATGATTTGTAGTGTCAGCAGGATAAAAATAGTAAACGGAAAAATCTTCTCCATTGGTTTCACGTATAGCATAATCTGTGGGTAAAGAAATCGAATACTTACTTTCCCCTAATTGCCTTTCTTCCAATGATTTTATAAAAGTGGTATCTGCCAAGCTATGTACAGATTTATGATCATTATTTTGTCCGTAGCTGGTCAATGTTAATGTTGTCAGCAGGACAATCATTGTCAATTGTATCTTCATATATTGGTTATCTTTTTAAGGGTTGGTAGCTCTATATTTTATACTTCATAACCGCTAGATAAGCATATGACTCACTTTTCCTGAAATTTCGTCGATATCTACACTTAGCCCAATGTCACCGTCAAAGAAATCTACATACCCAGCCCCTATTTAGTTAAAGACATTAGCGCCGACAACTACATCGACAGCTATTGGAATGTTGAAATTGGTCGTGGCTACTATCATGCAATACTACTTTTCAATCGGCCAAGGTTAATACCCAGCCTAATATACATTATTTATGCTGAATGAATATGTTTACAGATATTAACTTTCAAGATTATTACAACTGTAGGGCTAAGCTATTAAGGTATTTAAAACATATTCTCTGTCAGTTGCTGAATACCTTTTCAATAATTTTTCTGTCAGTTTGGAAAATTTACCCCCATCTGTTTCATCGACTATCGGCTGTCTTAATTTCTGTAAGTTTTTGTCTGTCATAAAATTAATATCAAAGTTTGGGAGTTTTTTTAAAGTTGTAAATTATTACCGTCTGTAAATGACGTAATCATGGCCTTTTTGGGTATATCCCGATACACTTCCTTTTAAAATCATTCAAAATAAAATGTCCTATATATCCATTCTTAATAGTCCTTCTTTTAATCTTTTTATACCGTCGCTCGTGTTCAGACATTCTTTCGGACTCAGGTTATCAAGTGCAGGAATTTTCCGATCGATCCAATCCAGACCTTTGTCTCCTAATTTTGCGAAGATTACCTTAGCTATATCGGGCTTGTTATCCAGGTTTTCCATCAATAGCTTCTGATCTGCGGATTCTGCCCAGTAACTCTCAGCCCAATACACAATATTATCCCAGGCGATTTTACTTTTTTCGTCAAAATATTGTTCGAGCCTTATATTGTCATGCCTGTTCGCTTCTGTTGCCATTTTATTCAAACGCATTTGTTAGTTATTTTCATATTTGATATTATCATATAGTTATTGATGGTGATAAACTTCAGGTTGTCATAAAACCGGATATTTTCCAATGTTTGAGTCGATGGTAAAATATATAGAATTTAAGATCTGAAATCGGTTCCGCAAACTGTTTTTGAATAATCAGAATCATCTGGTTGAACAAAATTTTCATTCTTTTGTTGGAATAGGAAAGTCTGGAAATCTTGTATATTTTTTATCTCATTTAATTTCATAGGTGCTGATTCGTGTTATGTTTATCCAATAATTGATCAATCGAAGGTCTTTCTAAGTTTAATGCTGTCAAAATTTTTATTGCTTTTTCCTTATCTTCAATTAATGCTTTCTCATACTCAAATATAAGTCCGGTGGTCAGTAATCTCTGGTCAACTGTAAGGCCGTCAAAACTTATACATTTCGCTGATATCTCATAGTCAACCCGCTGTTCTTTAATTAATTGTTGTAATTGTCCAAACGCCGGCTTTCCAACTTCTCTGCCTTTTATCCTTGTCGGAATAATAAAGTCCTGTTGACAATTTTTAGGTTGATCTTCAATTATTATCCAATCTTCTTCATGAACACCATATTCTTCAAAGCAACATTCCATTGCATCTTCCATAGTGTAAAAGAAATGATCCCAATCTGCAGAACTGTCCTGTAAGCTGTAATAACCAAAAAGATAAACTCCTCCATCTGCCTGACAAAGCATAAGTTTTTTTGTTTTCTCGTCTATGTTTTGAAATACTATTTTTCTCATTACATATAAATATGATACAAAGTGCTGTTTTAATATAATATCTTACCTATAATATTTTGACCAAGCTTCGAAATAAGGTTGTAGCTTTTCGCTGAGATTCATCTTAACCCATTCTCGATCAACTCCCTCCGCCGTGTATAATATTTCAAGTATACCAACATGCACGATGTTGATGATTTCACAGTTATGACTTTGCCCAATATAATTGATATAATCAAAGGAATTTTCGACAAAAGGGCTTGTGCGGTCTGCTATGATCTGGCCTCCAAGATATGTCGCAAATTCATTCATAAATAAATATGTTGAGCGATCTAGGAAAGGACTATCATCTCCCATTTCAACGATTTCCTTATACTCTGGTACTTTATCAAACAACACACCTGTTAATGTATCAAAAATAAAAATATCAATTTCTTCTAATGGCTTCATATGGATCTTCAGATGGGAGTAAAAATAAGAATTTGGATAAGATCTGGGATACAAATAGATATAGAAATTATAGTTACTGAGTTATATATTTTGTCTTTTGAGTGCTGTTTTGTAAATTCAAAAAATAGTGAGCCATATTTCATGGAAGACGAAAGGATAACCTTTAAAAATTACTATTATTGGACGCTTCATTATGGAAAAAATTTAGTTATTATTAGATGGAAATGGTCATTTATTGCGGGATTCAAGCGAACGGAAAGCGACCTATGGCATAAATTTCAACGACCTGCCGACCTGGCAAAAAAGAGGAATTGGAATATATTGGGAAAATGTTAAGTCAACAGGTGTTAATCCCTTATCGAATGAAACAGTTGAGGTTACCCGGAGACAATTGACCACTGATATGGAACTGCCCATGGGGGAAGCTTATAATCGCTATATTGCCCGGCTAATCCAATAGAATGAAGACTTATGAACTAGCATATGTAAGCAATATTTGAACATGTATCAAAAAAGCTATACAAATCCATTATGTTTCCAATAGATCATGAATTTGTTTTTTACGGTTTATAATCTGCCATTTCACATGTTCGCATATTTACAAACGAAGAACATTTACTTAAATATACTGACGAAAACCACGGAATAATATATGAACATAACCATTAGCCTTAGTAGAGATTTGAACGAAAATGACATACTGCAACTTTACCAAGCCAATAAATGGAGTGCTGCCGAAAAACCAGAACTTCTGATGAAAGCCCTCTCAAATTCGCATTCTCTGGTTACAGCATGGGATGGTACGACATTGGTAGGCCTAGGGAATGCCATTTCCGATGGGTATCTCGTGGTATATTATCCTCATCTACTAGTACTACCCTCCTATCAAGGGAAAGGAATTGGTCGTTTGATTATGGATAAAATGCAAGAGATTTATAAGGGTTTCCATATGCAGATGCTCACCGCCGACGGAAAGGCTATTGACTTTTATAAAAAGAACGGCTTTGAACGAGCAGGGCAAACAGAGCCGATGTGGATCTATTCCGGTGGTGATCATTAAAATATAGGTCATTCGGTAGAGTCATGAATTAAACAAGGAGAATCATTCCCTATGCACAAAAGATCAATAACAATATGTATGATGGCCGTGACACTATTTTCATGTACTTCGAAGAACAAAGTTCCAAGTAGTACTAACGACATCCTCCGAACAACAGATGAACTTGACCTAACAGATACCATACCGAAAATAACCATTAGGGACACGTCGTTGGCATTCCCTCATATATTCGAGGGAAGTTTCGTGAACAGCACAAAAGTAGCCCAATTCGGCACGGAAATAACCTTTGAGAAGATAGCTGTAGGAAACCTAAAGATATCGTCAGGCCAGATTATCGCTACTGATCCTGTTATGTTAAGCGATGCGGTAGCTTTTAGTGAAAATTTTCCGGTTGGTGAGTTTCCGGTCGAATTGGCAATGGCAAATATCAATGCCAATAACGATCGACGGGTCGCATTTGCACGAGTAAAATTCTCCGATAAGCCCATCCATAAATGGGAGTTTGCGTTATTACCGGGACAGGTACCACTCCCCCTCAAATCCAAGGAAATATATGGATATGGAGTAGATGCAGGACTAGGTCTTTTCGTCGATCAAGTCGCAAAGAATAGTCTGAATACGCTGCTCGATAAAAACTGGGACAATATGTTTTCCGAAAAATTTGAGGATTATTTAAATTACAGCTTTCAGAATCAAAATGCCGTCTTTTTCTCCACGGGGTATGGAGATGGTTTTTATGCTACTTACCTCGGAAGGGACAGCGAGGGTAGAATTTGTCAGCTGTTGACTGACTTTGATATTGTACTTTGGCGGAATGTTGGGGAGTACTAAAAAGAAGCCAATAATGAAACGACTCATAAGTTCACCAAAATACTAGGTTTATTGACAATCCTACTTGGATTGCTGATTGTAGTTTTCACATATGGTTACCTCATTGTTTTAGCATTGATCTTTATTGGAGTCGGATTCTTCGAGGAATTTGGATATTAAAGTTAGAATCCCGCAACTGAATCTGTATAAATAATATGAAAGAAGCTCTTTTAGTATTGGATTTGGACGAGACATTGTTGTACGCAACAAAAGATAGGTTGGTACAGCATGAAGACTTTGTTGTAGGGCAGTATTATGTGTATGTCCGTCCAAATTTAGCCTATTTTTTATCAGAGATGGCTGGGGATTTTAAACTGGCCATTTGGAGCTCTGCGGATGATAAGTACGTGCAAGAACTCGTTGATAAAATAAAACCAGCCACTGTCAATTTTGAGTTTGTCTGGGGACGATCTCGCACGACAAAAAAACGGATGAGTGTGACTGATGAGTATTATTACGTTAAAAGGTTATCCAAAGTAAAACGCAAAGGCTTCTTATTGGAAAGAACGCTTATCATAGATGATACTGCCGAAAAATCAATGTTAAACTATGGCAATGCGATCCGAATACCTGAATTTACAGGGAACGCTAACGATGATGAGTTACTCCTATTGGCTTCCTATTTGAAGAAATTTAAAAATGTTGATAATGTCAGGAGAATTGACAAAAGGCGTTGGAGGGATGAAGTAAGGTCTTGAATAGCAGGCGAACATAATCCTGTTCACAGAAATGGTTTAAAAGGAGAAAACTCCCAATGCATTCTTATAGATAAGGATAAGGGTAATAGTATCAAATAATGCATGGGAAAATATTGCAGCCCAAAGATTGCCAGACTTTTTATACAAAATAGACCAATAAAGTCCGCCCATCGCTGCGGCAACAACAGCAAAGATGTCTTGTTGCAAATGATAAAGACCAAAAAGCACACTTGCTATTAGCACGCTGACAATAGGACGGTACCTTTTGAATATTCTATTCTCCAGCACATTTTGTATATAACCTCGAAATACGACCTCTTCGTAAAACCCGCCAATTATCAAAGCTGCAGCGATAGTTATCACGAGTCTTGCCAAACTACTTTTGATGTAATTGTATTCTGAATATTCTGGAACTTGAAAAAAGTATTTTATGGTAGGTATATAAACTAATTGCATAAAGGCAACCCAGACTATTGCAGTAACTGCACCTAAGAAAAATGCTTTGAAGGTTAACTTTTCTTTTAGTAGCCCTATATCTCGAAATGTCTTCTTATCTCTTCTCAGCATCAGGTAGATTGCTGTGAGACACACAATAGCATAGGAATAAAAAGGTAAAGGAACGAAATGGGGAAATACTACAAGAAATATGATAAATCCAATATTTTCAATGGCTGAAACTGTCATTCTTTCCATCACTGGTAAAATAAAATCCTTTGTTAAATTAAGTTTTGTAACAGCAGTAAAGCTTATAATAAAGTTATAGAAATTATGCTTCTTAAATTATTTTTGTATCGAAAGATACTCCGCAAACTTTTCATTCAAGATCTCACATTCTTGCTGTGGTATTCCCGAATCAATTTCCTAGCTGATTAGCGTGCACCATGACACCATGCTATGTCGAGAAAGAAAATAATATGATACTAAGCTAATAATTAAGTTTAAACTTTACAGCCATCAATTTGGGATATAATAAAAACAGTGTTACATAATGATCAGGAAACTGAAATTTTTTATCATAATGCAGATGGATGCAGTAGGTGAAAATACCGGTGAGTTTAATCAATTGTAAAAATTAATTGAATTGAGCTCTATATTGCTGTGGGCTTTGTTTGGTTTTTAGTTTAAATAATCTGCTAAAGGATTGAGGCTGTTCAAAACCCAATTCAAATGCAATTTCAGAAATACTGAGAGCTGTGGAAGATAGCTTATTTTTAGCACGGTAAATCATTTTATTATGAATGATTTGTTGAGTGTTTTGCCCTGTAAGATTTCTTAATAGATCACTTAGATAACTTGCTGACATATGCAGCTGGTCAGCGAGATAATTAACGGTAGGAACTCCCCCACTCAGGACCTTATCGCTATTAAAATAATCCTCCAACAATTGATCGATGCGCTCGGCTATACTCGGATAGTTTTGTTTTCGGGTCAGAAACTGCCTGTTATAAAATCGTTGGGCATAATTTAGCAAAAGTTCAATCTGGGAGATGATCACATGATGACTCATCTCGTCTATACGGTTCTCAAGTTCATCTTCTATATTTCTGAAAAGTGACAGAATGGTTTCTTTTTCTTTGTCCGAAAGGTGCAACGCTTCATTGGTAGCATAAGAGAAAAAGTGGTACTGATGGATCTTTTGTGCTAGCGGATATTGCAGTAAAAAATCAGGATCTATAAGCAGTGTAATCTGTGAGCTAAGCACTTTTTGTTCTTCAGTTTCCTTTTGCTTATCTTCTTTAATAGATGAGAGAACTTGCTGAGGAGCCACAAAAAACAAACCACCCTCTTTAAAATCAAATTTGGTATGACCATACATTAATTTACCTCCAGCATCCGGTTTAAAAGCTATTTTATAATAGTTCAATACATGCGATTTGTTAGGAGCTCGACCTTTAAGTGGTTTGTCTACACCGTTCAACAAAACGATTAATGGATGCTTTGGGGGTGGAAAACCAGATGCCTCCATTACGTCAGCCAGCGTATTAAATCTTTTTACAGAATGATTCGATTTTTTTGAAACCATGTTATAAAATTCGAGATTACAAGTTAAGCAATATTCGCTTTTCATTAAAAAAAGAAAAGCGAATAAAAGCGTGTCAAAAATATCTTAGATGGATTACCCTTGGGCTGCTTCTGAAATAGTTTTCCAAGTTTCCCATTCCTGAATGCGTTCAGAATAGATTTGTTGGATATGTGGCAGATCGTTTTTACCCAAAAGTAATCTCAACGGCGGATTGTCAGCATCGACAACAGCAAATATAGCTTCGGAAGTGGCTAAAGGATTTCCTCGTTCCAGTTTTTGTAAATTTTCCATCAAACTGCTTTTCAAATCATCATAATCCGCTAGTTTTTTGCTGGCTATTTTTAGCGATTCAGCACTGCCAAATTCTGTACTATATGCTCCCGGTTCAATCAGCGTTACTTTGATGCCAAATCCGGCAACTTCTTTAGATAAACTATCGTAAATGGCTTCAAACGCAAATTTTGAAGAACAATAATACCCAATAAGAGGATTGCTATAAATACCAACTGCGCTGGATGTCCCCAAAATATGGCCATGACCCTGGGCCCGCAGTATAGGTAATGCTGCCTGAATCACATGGATAGGTCCCATAATATTGGTTTCGTACATGGCTTTTACCTCATCGGTGCTGCCCTCTTCGATGGTTCCTACCAAAGAATATCCGGCATTATTAAACACAATATCCAATCTTCCAAAATATTCGTTGGCCTTGCTAATAGCGTTTTGTACTTGTGAGGCATTGGTTACATCCACTTCAAGAATCAAGACCTGATCGCCATATTTTTCTTTTAATGTGACAATACTATTGATATTGCGTGCTGTAGCGGCGACTTTATCTCCTCGTTTCAAAGCGGCTTCTGTCCATATTTTTCCAAAACCTCTTGAAGATCCTGTAATGAACCAAACTTTTTCTTTCTGTTTATTTTCCATGTTTTAACTGTATAAGTATATCTGCAAAGTTGGTTCTAAATAGATATACTTACGTTGCTAAAATGAGGATTATCCTAACCAAAATGAAGAAAAACAAACTATTAAAACCAAATCGTTATAAAAAACAAATATTAGAGATATGGAATTCATAATTTATCCGGAACAACAGCATCAGAAAAAGTGATCACCCCGATTTTCTAGGATATTGCTTCCACATCTTTTTTATTTCACCAGTTTTAGAATTTGGATTTTCGGACTCCCGAAAATCCAAATGGCTGTGTGGGTACCACAAAGTTGAGAAAAATATTTCATGTTTTTGAAAGGGGATGCATCCCCTAAACTTTGGTAATTGCATCCATTGATGTATCCCGAACGATTTCCACCGCTTTTTTGTTCAAATTCTTCCATATTTGGAGAAAACTGATGTTTGAAGTCATTTATAAACGTAATATAATCAATCAATATCTGCCTTATAATTAGATTAATCATTTTGTATCTTGATACAAAATAGATATGTAAATTAGCTACTGAGTTATATTTATTAATACTATGGGAATTTTCTCGATCCGTAAGTTATCATTTATATGTATTTTATCAATAGGCCTGTTATCGCAAGCTTTTGGACAATCCCTTATTTCGGACTCAATAGCGGAACTTCCGCCTCACATGAACGAAGTATTTCCTGAGCCACCTTATGGTACTAACGGATTTAAAAATTGGGTTGTTAAGAATTATAAGATTCCAATGGAAGCCAGGAAAGCAAAAGTAAACGGCAAACTGATCATCACTTTTACGGTTGGGGAAGATGGTAAGCTCAGTAATTTCCAGATAGCCAAAGATATTGGTTATCAAACTGGTGAAACGTTAATATCATTGGTTAGGAAATCAAGTCTGTGGAAACCAGGATATCAAAATGGCAGTGCGGTAAAATGCGGCTATACATTTCCCCTATCATTTAGTAATGGTGAGATAAAATTAGATAATGATACAAAAAGACAAAGATGAAAATCCACATAGTTAGCGATCTGCACAGAGAATTTGGATACAACGATTTCAATCTGAAATTAGCAGATGTACTTGTATTGGCTGGAGATACTGATCTAGGAGTAAAAGGGATCAGCTGGCTAAAATCACTCTCATTGGATATACCGATCATTTATGTGCTGGGCAATCATGAATATTATAAGGGAGCGTATCCGAAAACATTATATAAAATCAAAGATGCAGCAAGTAACTCAAATATCCATGTGTTGGAAAATGAATCTTTGAAGATCGACCACGTTTGTTTCCATGGCTGTACACTCTGGACTGATTTTTCCTTAAAGGGCAATCCCGCCGCATATGGATCGCTATGCCAAAGCCGGATGAATGATTATAAGAAGATCAGATTAGGAGACAATTATGCCAAATTGAGAAGTATCGATACCTTTAGAATCCATCAAACTTCGAGGCAATGGCTGGAGGAAAGTCTTAGCTATAGTGCAGCGGAATGTAATATCGTCGTGACGCACCATGCGCCGAGCATTCAATCCCTGCCGATGAAGTATTTGGACGATCCGATAAGCGCCGCCTACGTCTCAGATATGGAAGACTTTATAATAAAGCATCAACCCTCCTACTGGATCCATGGCCATATACATACTCCTGTAAATTATAAAATCGGTAACACCGAAATAATATGCAATCCACACGGCTATATCAATGAAACGTATAATGGATTTAAAAATAATCTTGTTATAGAAGTATAAATCACTTTTTTTAAATTGACCACGTCTTGTGCTTTTTCAAACGGATTTTGTAAATTCAATGCATAAGCCATAGTATGAAACAGTTCATAAAAGTATTCTATATTTCTGCCTTTACTATCCTCGCTATTGGGTGCCAAGATTCCTTTCGCACAAAGACAATGGATTTTGGTCTACGCCAAAGGAATGAGCACACGGGCGATAAGCGAGTTTATATGCGAAATGTATGCAATGGAGATCTCTGCCGCAGAAATATCGCGTATTACCGTAAGTGGAGAATACACCTGGCCCAAGTAATATGCAGATATGAGTTTAAAAGATAGCTGGTGTCTTATAATTCAGCCAATTTTCCTTATTTTGACAAAAAAAATCATATGCCAAATATCTATATCATCTCGGGATGCAATGGAGCTGGAAAAACAACTGCGAGTTATACTGTATTACCAGAGATTTTAGATTGCCGAGAATTTGTAAATGCTGACAATATAGCCGCAGGTATTTCTCCATTTAACCCACAAAGTGTAGCCGTATCAGCTGGGCGTATTATGTTGGAACGTATAGCGGAATTAATAAAGTCCAAAGTTGATTTCGCATTTGAAACAACACTTTCTACTAGGAGCTATAGAAATTTAGTAATAGATGCTCAAAAAATCGGCTATTCAGTCACAGTACTTTACTTTTGGCTCGACTCACCTTTGCTGGCTATACAACGTGTAAAGAAAAGGGTAGAAAACGGAGGGCACAATATTCCTTCTGATGTAATAGAAAGACGATATCAACGTGGTTTAGAAAACTTGTTTAACATTTATATTCCAATATGTGATCGCTGGTTGGTCTTTGACAACATGGATTTAATACCTGAAATAATTGCTCAGGGTGATAAATTTGGAGAATTCGTTGCAAATAGCGAAATTTGGTCAACACTAAAATCTAAATACCATAATGAACGATAAGGTAAATATTGAAAATATCAATCTTGCTGAACGAATTCGTTTAGGAGTGCAAAAGGCTTTACGAAAATTAGCAGAAGAAAGCGCAGCAAAGGGTGAGAGCTTGGTGGTAAAGGTTGATGGTAAAATACAAGAAGTGCCTGCAAAGGAGCTACTTATGAATTTACCAAAATAGTTTCTTTTCTTTCACTTGCTTCTTCAATTTCTTCCAGTTTGGATGTATGACTCATTGCTGTCTCAAATGAATAACTAATACCATATTCGAGTAAATGATACCGTATAAAAGAGGTAATAAGCGACGCTTCGTAACTATGTGTATCCTTTGACTTGTCCACGATCATATTTTCGCGAATAGCAATAGATATCGAATGCCCAGAAGCTTCAGCCTTTTCTAAAAGTGTTATTGATTGATCCCGGCCAAAAAATTGCTCCAAGTCCTCCTGAGTAAGCTTCAATCCAAAGCGACTAAGATTTATAAAGCCTGCTTTACTGATCTCCTGTTCAATCTCATCTGAATTAACAAAATAGCCAGTATTAAACTGGCTACTGATTTGTTTATATAAAGTTGATTTACCCGAACCGTTTGGACCGGCAAACACTCTTAACCTTTTGGCTCTAGGCATAAAACAATACCTTTTTTTAATTTCACTTTACTCTTAATCCGATCTATCTTTTTTATAATCTGACGAGTCCCATCTACACGTTTTTCAACGACATATCCGTTCTCTACAACCTGAATAGATAAATCTAAAGCTCTGTTCTCCTTATTTGCAATTTCGGAAGCCTGTTTTGCTGCTTGATTTAACTTTTTGCGCTCTTCTCTTGATTTTAATAATGATGCCATAATAACCTCCCTGATCTAAATATACAAAATATTTACCAACTTGTTTTGAATAAGATATATTTAGAGCCAAATCTCGTAAAACAAAATTATAAAATTTTTGCCAAATGCATTTGTCGGATTAAAAACATAAAATCTCAGTGATTCCTGGTATTCCTTTGCTATATTTTCTATGGAATCTCCATTTGAATATTCAGCTAAGAATATGCTATGTTATGTGCTTACATTTCCCTTATTCAAAATCCGGCCAATCATCGGTACGGAATGGTGATACCGGCAGGCCTCTGCTATTGAAAAGATTGGGTGTAGCGCTGTTGGTAAAACCAAAACGCACTGCCTTCGGTACCTTTACCTGATCGGCGAATACCAGTAACTGAGCCCCCCTCAGCTGATGTCTGGCAGGGTAAAACTTACGGTCCTCGCCCGCGATGTACAGATTATCAAGTAACAGGCAATTATAAATCCTACGTTCTTTTTCATCTTTTTTTGTTTATGCGCCAGCGAGACGCAGTTTGTCGCTTGTAAACCCTACCCTCCTGCCGAGTTTATTGTTTGCTTTCATTTCGTGCAGGGAAAGGCTATAGCTCTTATTTTATTGTATCGTATCGTTTTTAACTTTTACCAGCAGCAGGGACAGCGCAGCCAGCAGCAGCCCGATTGCCACAACCTGATAGGTAATCGCCAGGCTCACGTCGGCATCTTTCAGGGCGCCCCCAACGTAAACCATCAGTCCGCCGACAATGGTGCTCAAAAAATTTAGGAAGCCATAGGCCGTGGCGCTGTAGCGGCTGTCGGCCACCTGCCGTAAGAGCGGCATCAGATTGGCATCATTGAATCCGCGTGCCAGTCCGAAGACAAGCATCGCGAGAATTGCCCAGGTAAAAACATGGGTCCAGGCCATAAAGAACAAAAAGGGGGCGCCCAGCGCAAAGCCCAGGACGATCACATACAGCCGGGCGCGCTTATTCCGGCGTTGCCAGCGGTCCGCCAATAAACCGCCCATAACGACACCGGCAAAAGAGCCGATCTGCATATATCCGGTGGCCGAAATGCCCGCCTGGCCGAGATCAAGGCTGAACTGTTCCTTCAGAAATGTGGGAAGCCAACCGTTGATCAGCCAGTTTGCCATGCCCAGAACGGCAAAATAGATCATAATGACATAAAAGGAAGGCAGGCGAAATAGGCTTTGCAAAATGGCTTTGAGCTGCACCGTCTCTCGCTGCTCTGGTGCCGGTTCGTTCGGTGCAGCAGGAACAACCCGGTCGCGTAAGGTATAGGCCAGTAGCAGTGCGTACACAACACCGAAAAGACCAAAGACATGAAATCCCTGGCGCCAGCCCCAATATTCGGCGATATATCCCCCCAGACCGCCCATGGCCATTCCCGTATAGAGTCCGCACATATGTAGCCCCGTGGCCAGGGAACGCGTACGGCCACTATGGTAATCACTGATCAATGCCAGGGCAGCAGGAATATAACAGGCCTCGCTGACGCCCATCAACACCCGTGTCAGCAATAATTCGGGAAATGAGCGCGCATAGCCCGTCCAAAGCGTAACCGCAGACCAGACGAATACCGAGAAAAGAATTACTTTCCTGCGGGAGTACCGATCGGCCATATAGCCCCCAAAGGGACTCACAATGCCATAACACCATAAAAAGACGGCCGTCAGCAAGCCGAACTGCGCATCGTTTAACTGAAATTCGCTGAGAATCGGATCCCGCATCGAAGTCATCAACAGGCGGTCAAAATAATTTAGAAAGGCGACCACCCACAGGAAGATGACGATTAGCCAGGCATAACGTTTTGATGTCGTGTTTATCATTATTTTAGGTTTATACAAGTTCTTTTAACTGCGATCGTTTAGGGTATCAAGGTTTAAAATGGATCGTTAATATACGGTTGGTCCGCACACCGGGCCGCACCTCACCCATGGGGATAAGGATCTGATCATCCTGCTGCAGCAGCCCCGTCGTCACCGGAGGCAGCAGCTCTGTTGCCGGACTCTCCCCTCGCCCCTTGTTTTTGCGGACAGGAATCTGACCGGCATCGGTCCATTTGCGCTGCCGGATATCGTATGCCAGGATCCGGTCTGAAAAGCCGGGATGCCCCACTGGGCTTGCCGCAGCCAATGTGCCGTCATCACCGCCGAAAATCAGGAGCTGTCCCGCCCCGGCATCAAGGGCGGCGGGACTGGGGGCCGCTGCGACAGCATGGACAAGCTCTGGCAACTGCTGCCACGCTCCATCCGCTGTCTGCAGATAGGCGTCTTTCAGATACTTCCGCTTACCATTGATCAGTGTTACACCTGAAAGTATCAGCAACTCCCCGTCGGCGTTACCCGCGACAGCAAGCATGCGTCCCGGACCAGGGATGGCGCTCAATACCGTCCAGCCTTTTTCGGGATGATCGAGATCCAGCCGCCAGCAATTATTGTTTGCCGTCAGGGCATCAGGGCTATTGATGCCACCGAGGACATACCAATAGTTTTTGATCCGGACCGAGGCACAGTTGGCGATCGGAGCAGGAAGATCTGGCAAGCGTGTGAACCTGCCGCTATCCACCGAAAGCTCAAGGCGGTAGGTGGTCTGGAGATGGCCCGACTGATCACTCCCACCCGCCAGATAGATACAGTCCTGATACGAAGCATAGGCTCCGTAACCCATTGGACGGGGCAGCTGAAAGGAGGCTTCCTGCGAAGATCCGTCGCTATTCAGGATAAAGATCCGGTCGGTCCAGACCTTTTTCCCACCTTCCCAAGGTGGAATCCCCGAAGGAAAATTGGCTCCGCCCAAAGCGTACATATGTCCTTGTGCATGACCAACATAAGCCCCGGCATACCCCCTCTGATCAGGGACCTGAGCAGCTGTATCCCAAACCATCCGATTGCTCAGAGCCTGTGCCATTCCATCACGATATCCCATAAACAAAAAATAAAATAAGAGAAGTTTACTGATATAATGCCACATGCTCCAAGAATTTAGAATGTTCCAATTCGGCAAGCAGCTGCTGCTCATTGTCTTCATCCAACAGCGTCAATGGAAGCCGGGGCTGCCCCAGATCTAATCCGATCTTTTTCATAATAGCCCGCTGCACTGGGATCGGACCATATTTTACCAGCAGTTGCACCATCTGCACGGCTTCAAAATGCAGGTTACGTGCCGCTTCATGGGCACCAGCCTCAAACCGGCGGATTACCTCCAGATAAAGGGGCGCAGCGTAATTGTAGGTACTGCCAATGGCACCGGTCGCTCCCACTGCCAGTGCTGGCAAGAGCAGTTCATCGTAACCAAACAGGATATCGTACTTGCCCTCTTTATATTGTAGGCAGGCCTGGTATTCATGTAAGGTGGCCGCTGTATATTTGATCCCCTGGAAGGTTGGGATTTTCTGCTCTGCCAAGGCCAGGAAGTGGAGCATATCGATCTGCAGGCCTGTAACAGCAGGGATATGATAGTAGTAGAAAGGTGTATTGGGGGCCGCGGCCGCAATGGCGGCCATGGCATCGACCAGATTTTCCACGGATGAGGGCTTGAAATAGAAAGCCGAGACCGCTGAAATATAATCAGCACCGATGCTTTCGGCATGTGCTGCCAGGTGTTTGGCTTCGGCAATGGAGCTATGCCCCACATGGACAAAAGAAAGAACCCGCCCGTCAATGGCCTTGATATAACGTTCGGCAACTGCCATGCGCTCGGCCGTGGAGAGACTCGGTCCCTCCCCGTTGGTTCCGCAGATAAATATCCCCCGCAGCCCCTGTCGGACAAGGTGCTCCGTCATGGCTGGAATACCGTCCAGGTCGATATTTCCGGCTTGGTCATAATTGGCAAATGCCGCGGCGATCAAGCCTTTTATTTTATGCTTTTTATTCATTTTATCTAGCAATATTTGAGATTATAACAATTCTTTTAGTGGTATCTGCTGGAATATTAGATCCGCCTGGCTACCTTCATACAGCACGCCGAGTGTCTGCTGATCCACGGAAGTAATGCAGGAGTATCCCCGCCCCTTGCCTTCGTCGAGCAGAACTTTGGGCTGCCAGGAATCACCGTTGTCCTTGCTGACCTTGAGGGTGATATTGGCGCGGACAAATTTGGAATCGGGATTACAGAAGACCAAGACAGAGCTGCTGTTCCCTTCTGTTTGATAGACATGTTTGTGGATGCTGGCCATACAGGTCGGTTCGATCAGCGCCTTGTGTGAAGTGGGATGCTCGGTCCATGTTTCGCCCAGATTTTTGGTCAGGGCGATGGCACGGCCATTGTCATCGCCCTTGTGTGTGGCATTGTAGTTTGACCGCATATTTAGCATAATGTCCCCATTGTCCAATTGTACGGCCATGCATTCCGTTGTGGATTCCGCGAGTGCTGGATTGGAAGTTTTCCAGGTTTGGCCACCATCCTTGCTGTAGGTGATATTGGAAAATGCCTTGCCGGTCTCATCACGTCCCTGGCTTGGCAGCAGCAGTGTGCCGTCCTGCAGGCTGATGCCATGTCCGGGGGCTGGAGCCCAGAGCCACCATTCCGCCCGTTTCAGATGGGTGAGATTGACCGGTTTGGACCAGCTCAGGCCATTGTCCTCGCTTTTTACCAGTAGAAACTGGGACGTCTGTTTGATCCCAAAACCCGGCTGCGATCCCTTATTTTTCCATTGATGATTGTGGATCTCGCGGCCGTCTTTGACCCCGGGGTACCAGGTGCCTGTTTCGTCCAGCACACCGTGCATCCACAGTCCTGCAACATAGATCGTCCCGGTTCGCTCGTCGAGCAGGATATTGGGATCAGAGACGCCGTTGAATTTTTGCGGCAGCCCGCCGAATGTGCCCATATCGATCGCAATCTCCATGGGCAGCCAGCTGCGGCCACCATCCAGGCTGCGTGATACGCCGATATCGATGTCACCCTGCAGGTCCCTGCCCAGCTCTCTGCGGGCATCGTATACCGCGACCAGACTGCCGTCTCTGGCCGTAATTACCCCCGGAATACGGCTGGTATGGACTCCCTCAGCACCTTGCCGGTGTACGGCAACAGCCGGTCTGTAGCGCGCAAACCTGCCCGAAAGCTGGGATTGGGACGGTAGCCCCGCTAGGGAGGCCTTCGTTATGGCCAGCTCAAAAGTCTGATCCAGCTTTTTGAATGGATGAACCTTGGCGGTTACCCACAGGTAGTTGACACCTTTTTCCAGTTTCAGCGGCACCTTTATTTTTCCGGTTCTCCCCTTCCATTTTTGTGCAGCTACGCGCTGATGTGCGGCGCTCGGCGTATGCGTCAGCAGGGTACTGTCTGTACCGGCAAACCAGCAGCTTAGGCTATCCAGCTGTTCCGCTGCCAGTGCGTCGGCCTTTAGGGTAAGTTCGACTTCAACCTGCTGTTGCTTGTCGGCTGTAAATTCCAGCCGTTTGAGAATATTGATTGGCTGATCCGCTAATACCGGTAAGGTATAGTGGCGCTCGGTAATCCGAACTTGTGCAACTGCCGCCGTAGCGGCCAGCAGCAGGAACAGGGTGAACAGGCTGTCTTTTATTTTTGTGGTTATTTGCATATTTTAGGTACTTATGTACTACATAAAAATTTAAAAAAATAGAAAGAAGGGGCTAACGCTCCTTCAGAAATTCAAGATGTGGGCGCAGATGTTCGCGCATGGCATCTGAAAAAGAATCGCGGTTACCGTTTTTAAGTATCTGCAGCAGATCGCTATGTGTGACTTCCGACTTAATGCTATGGTGGCTTTTGCTCAGCACAAAGCCAAAGATCGGCATCAACATGGTCTGGAACCGTTTGAGGGTGGTATTGCCCGTGATTTCATAAAGTTTGCCATGAAAAGCAATTTCCTGGCTGATTCTAAACTCCTCGGCATTGGCATTTTTATCTTTCTTGACAATCTGCTCCAGTTCGGCGATATCCTGATCTGTCTTGCGCAGGTAAAGCAGTTCAGCCATGCCCAGTTCGAGGACCAGACGCAGTTCGAAGATATCCTTCATGGTATCGTCGTCCATCAGCTGCGGATTCAGTACCCGTTCAAACGAACCGAGGATATCCGGTGTGGACAGCACCATACCGCGCTTCTTTTTGGTTTCGATCAGGCCCAGCATGCGCAGGCGGCTCAGGGCTTCACGTAGCACGTTGCGGCTGACGTCGAGTGCCTCGGCAAGCTCCAGTTCTGTCGGCAGCGTGTCGCCCGTTTTTAATTTTTTGTTGGAAAGATATTCTCTTATGCGTATTTCAACTATGTCAGCGCGGGTACTCGTCGCTATTGGAGTGAGGTCGTTTATCATATACTAAGCAAATAAATCATTTATTATGTTCTACAAATTAACAAAAAAAGAATAGCAATCCAAGTGCATTAATTGTAACCCTCGGTCTGTTTGATATTGGGATTGGTGTTGATCGAGCTGTCATGTACAGGCCATAAAAGGATATTCTTTTTGGACTGCTGATTTTTCAGGCTCTCCACCTCGTTGAATACGACACCCAGCCGGATCAGGTCCCACCAAAGTTTGCCTTCGGCTACAAATTCCTTTTTCCGTTCGCTGAGTATG
The DNA here is from genome assembly GCF_026191775.1 of Sphingobacterium sp. InxBP1. NCBI lineage: Bacteria > Pseudomonadati > Bacteroidota > Sphingobacteriia > Sphingobacteriales > Sphingobacteriaceae > Sphingobacterium > Sphingobacterium sp. InxBP1. Next base: position 29,727 of record NZ_JAINDX010000048.1, read on the forward strand.
GCAGTATTGATCGCATCGGCCGGCAGTCCGGCTGCATAAAAATTGTCCATTCCATAGGCCCGTTTTGCAATCTTGTTGAGCTGCTGCACGGCGAGCTGCTCATTCCCCAGCGCGTTTTCGATTTCGGCGCTGAACAACAGGGCATCCGCATAGCGGTAGACAACCAGGTCCGACTCAAAGATCCGTGTGCCATTGACCCATTTGCCTGCATATTTATTGATCCATTGGAAGGTCAGATTTTTATCTTTGTCGAAGGCCGTATCAAAACTAACTTTTGCCCTCGTGTCGGCGGCATTTTCCGTCAAAAATGTTTTGTAATTATTCGTCAGAAAGATCCACTGCTGATGCGAGCCAACCTTAATGGGGTTTTCAACCAGGCCCGGTGAAATATATTGGATCGGAACCAGAAAGTCCGAAGGATATCCGCCCGTAAATTCATCCTGTGTCATACGCCAGCAAAAGATCAGTTCGGGATTTAATTCCGTGGTAAAGACATCTGCAAATTTCTGCATCAGGGCATGCTTGCCTGTCAACACTTTATCAACCGACTGTTTCGCCAGGTTCAGAGCGGCTGTGCCCCCATTCTGCTGTTTTGCCATCCACAGGTAATAATCCGTTTTGAGCAAACGGATGGCGTCCAGATTGCCATACTGCGCTCTGGTTGCTGTCGCCGGCATCAGTTCCTCTGCCCGGTCCAGATCCTGTTTGACCAGCTGGAATACAGCCTGAACAGGCTGGCGTGAGGGATATAGGTCCTCCTGATTGGGCGACTCAAAGCCTGCGGTCAGCACCGGAGCATCGCCCCAGATCCGGCCGATCCAGTAATAGCAGAATGCGCGGATAAAATATGCCTGTGCCAGGTATTCATTCTTCTTTTCGGGTGTAGCAAAACTGATTTCTGGCACATGCTTGAGGATCAGGTTGCAGTCGTTGATCGTGGTATATAAATTATTCCAGTTGGCATGAGTATGGGTGCTGTTGAGCTGATTTAAGAAAGCTGTACTGTAGTTTGCGTTGGTTTCGAGACCGGGCCCCCAATAAGCGGTGCGGTATTCGCCCCAGAAAATATAAGCTGTCGCGAAGGTATTACGCATGCGCACGTAGGCTCCTGTTACGGCAGCTTGGGCATCGCTTTCGTCCTGCCACATCGAATTGGCATTGATGGCGGCTTTTAGGTCTACATCCAGTCTGTCCGAACAGGCCACAGCTGATAGCAGGCCGAAGGATATCATCGCTCCGTATAATAATCTTTTTGTCTTCATTTTCATTTCGTTTATAAGGTTAACTTAGCGCCGATCGCGATTTTACGGATGGCCGGATAGTTATAATAATCGTTGCTATAGGTCGTGGATGCGCCCACTTCGGGCGATATTCCTGTTCCCCGCAGGGCAGAAAAATAAAAGAGGTTCTGTCCCGAAACAGACAGCTGCATGGAGCGGATCCCGATGCGTTTGCTCCAAGTATCCGGCAGCTGGTATAGAAAGGACACTTCGCGCAGGCAGAGGTAGTCGCCTTTGTAGTTGAACACGTCAGAGGTCCGCGAGAAATTGCTGTTACCGGTATCGGGATCATTGGCCGTAAACCGGGCATACTTCGACTGATCTCCAGCATTTTTCCAGGTCTGGTTGACCTCCTCCACCAAGGTATAGTTGTTAGCAAAGGTATTCATGAAATAGCGCATGTAGGCCGTATGGTTGATCGAATGTCCCAGTGCCCAGTCGACAAAGATATTGAGTCCGAAAGAGCCATAACTAAAGTTATTGGCCAGTCCACCCGTGGTATGTGGCACGGTAACACCGAGTTCAAACTGGTCCTTGCTGCTGATGACGCCATCGCCGTCGCGGTCCTGCCATTCGTAGTCCCCAGCAAGTTTGCGCCCTTTGACGTTCTTTTTGTCCGTAGGACTCCAGCCACGGGCCGACTCATCGTAACGGGCCACGGCAGCCTCCTCGGGCGTCTGCAGGATATGGTCCACCTTGTAGCCGAAATAACGGTACAACGATTCGCCCTCTGCGGTGCCACCAAAAGCTGTACCATCGGCCAGCTGAATCCCACCGATCCGATTTTTGTCGCGGCCATTGTCAGGCAGTTCCAGTACCTTGTTTTTTACAAAACTCAAGGTCAGCTTGCTGTCCCATCGGAATTTGCCCGACCGAATATTGTCGCTAGCGATTTCAAAGTCAAATCCCCGGAACCGCACTTTACCCACATTGGTCTGTACCGTGGAAAAGCCCGAGGTATTGGGTAGCTGCACGCTGAAAAGCAGATTTTTGGTGGTCTTATTGAAGTAATCCGCCTGAATATTAATCCGGTTGCTGAACAAGGCAAGATCAAAACCAAGGTCAAACTGCGTTGAGGTCTCCCAGGTCAGGTCGCGGTTGGGCATCGTGGAAGCATAAATGCCAGCTGCGCCATCGTAACGGATATCGGTGGTAAATTTGCCTAGCGCATCGTATAGTCCAATGGAGTTGTTTCCTGTCTGTCCATAACTGGTACGGAATTTTAGGTAGTTGACCGTTTGCTGATCGCGCATAAAAGGCTCCTGGCTGACCACCCAACCCGCTGAAACACCCGGGAAAAATCCCCAGCGGTTTTCCTTGGCAAAGAGCGAAGAACCGTCATAACGGAAGGTACCCATCAGCAGGTACTTTTGTTTGAAGGCATAATTGGCACGGCCGAAATAACCGATCAGGACCTGTTGCCAAACGTCTTCATCGGCACCCGTTTTGTTCGGTCCGGCGGAAAGCGTGGGCACCTTGTCGGAGCTGGCGCCGTTGACGGTGGCACTAAAGGAGTTAAAATCCGTCTGCTGATACGAATAACCGCCCAGCAGGGATAAGGTATGCTCCTGGTTCCAGTTGGCATCATATTTTAAGAGGGCATCCACTTTGCTGCGATCCAGCTGGGACTGACTCGCCTTGGTGCTGCGCAATCCCGAAAATTCATGTGCCTTTTCAAAATAGTGATAGTTGGAGAGATGGGAATAGTTGGATATCTGTATCTGCGCTTTAAGCCGATCAACAATTTCATAGTCAAGACCGCCGATCAACGATAAACGTCGGTCTTTGGTACCATAATCGCGCGTATAGTCCCACCATAGCGGACTTGGCGAGGTGGCATTGTAACCCGGTGTCGGCCGGCCGTTGTCAAAGTACATCTTCTGTGTTGGCGGAGTCGCCAGTCCCCGGGCGATGACGTTTGTCTGATTTTCAAACTCCTGGGAATTGGTGAGGGAATAGTCAAAGGCTGTGTTGACAGACAGCTTCCTGGAGAGGGTTACATCGCCCTTGCCTCTTGCGGAGAATCGGTTGTATCCTGTACCCAGGGCTACACCGCCGTCATCCGTGTAACCTGCACTCCCTGCATAACGGACAAGCTGGCTGCCACCATTGACACCCACGTAGTAATTTTGCCAGCCCACATTCCGAAAGAGCAGGTCCTGGTAATTGTTGTCCTGAAAGATCAGCGTTTTGCTCGGGTCCAAAGGGTCCGGCATGCTCTGATAGCCCGTAGGAACAGCCTCACCGGCCTGGAGGTAACGGGTGGAATAAATGGAGTTGGCATCGTTGCCCGAACTGGCCGAATAGCCCGAACTCGTATTGTAATTGGGATTGGGGCTCAAGGCCACCGCAGGCCGCACGATCTGGATATAATCCCGGGCACTCATCATATTCATCTTTGATTCCGGCTGCTGGAAAGCATAGGTGGCGTCGAAGGTAATGGTCGCCTGTTCAGCTGTTTTTCCTTTTTTTGTGGTAATCAACACCACGCCATTTGATGCCCGGGAGCCGTAGATCGCTGTTGATGCCGCATCTTTGAGCACCTCAATGGATTCCACATCATTGGGATTGACACCCGAGAAAGAACGTTCAACGCCGTCTACTAGAACCAGGGGATCGTTGGTTTTATTGATCGAAGAGCCACCACGGATGCGAAAGACGGGATCAGCCCCGGGACTGTTGTTCGACTGATACACACGGGCGCCGGCCACTTTTCCTTTCAGACCCTCGCCCACCGTGCTGACCGGTACATTTTCCAGTGCCTTGCCATCCACTTTACTGATGGCAGTGGTCAGCGTACGGCGTGACTGTGTACCGTAGCCAACCACCACCACCTCATCCAGGCTCCGGTTTGTGGCGGTGAGTTCGACAGTCAGCGGGCCGCCGGCCGACACCTGTCGGTCCAAAGGCTGATAACCGACCGAGCGAAACTGCAGAGTGTCCGGCAGCCGCTGCAGGTCAAGCTGGAATTTTCCATTGGCATCGGTCTGCGTCCGGTTGCCCGAATGCCGACCCGAAACAGTAATGGATTGTAAAGGTTTCCCCTGTTGATCCCGAACCGTACCTTCGACACGCTGCTGCGCGTACAAGGATGATACGAGGAAAATTTGGGTACCTACAAATAAGCTCGCTTTTTTGCTTGTCCAAATCATAATTTATGGTTTTTAAGTGTAAAAAACAAAAATGGAAATGAGCGTTTCCTGCAGACGCTCCTCCAGACGATGACCTATCCTAATTATTACAGCCCAGCACGATATTCCATTATTTTTAAGGCTTAGGATCAGCCATCGTATCCCTCTATTGGTTATTCTCTTTATGTAGAATAGTTGTTATGTACTACATAAAATTAGATAATAAAAATTGATAAAGCAAAAAAAATATTATTTCATTCATAATACGTTTGATTTCAGCAATCTTTCTTCCTTTTCTTAGGCAATGTGGAAAAATAAAGGCCGCTTGGATATCGTCCAAGCGGCCACAAAACCCTAAATAATAATTTGTTCTATTTTCCTTTAGACATCTCTGCCTCGATCTGTTTTACAAACTCTACAGTGACATTCGCCAGTTCGGCAATATCCGAAATCGAAAATTTATTCAACGGCAAAAGTTTTTTGATTATCTCAGCTCTTCCTTCTGCTTTTCCTTCTACTTTTCCTTCAGCTCTTCCTTCTGCTTTTCCTTCTGCCATTGCTTTTTCGCGCGCCCGTTTCAAGAGCTCTTCCTGACTACTCCGGATACTCTCCGCATCCCATTTATTCCTTAAACTTATGTTGTACATTTCTCGTTCCTCCGGTTTTAGTTTGCCATACTCTGCTAACTGAAATAACTTTTCAAATATCGGTTTCCGCAAATATTTTGAAAGTCCCTTTAGCGAGGACATATTTTTGAGTATATAAAGCCAACGATCTAAATCATTATCTAACTCTGCCTCAGCTTTAACAAAGTTAACCAATTCAATATAAATAAAGCCTAGATCATCATAAAATATTTTACCGTGATCCCGGTAACATAGACAAATATCGTGCAAAAAATAGTTTTCCTCAACCGCATCAGGCATCCGAAATCCATCCATTAACACAATGATATAGACTTCACTAATTGCATAATTCCAAGCCCTGCGGTTGCCTTTGGGGGCCTGGTCCGCAATCAACTTACTACTGTAGTAAAGCATGCGCTTTTTCAAATTAACCTGTGCCGTGCGCTGGACTTCAATAATAAAACGTTCGCCATTGTCTGCCGTGCAGGTCAGATCAAAAATAACGGTACCGACATCCTCGGTATCGCCAACATGCTCGTTTTTGTTATAATATAAATCAGCAATGATTTTACGCCCCCTGAAGAGTTCGTTTAAAAAAGCGATGAGAAGATCTTTATTCGTATCTAATCCGAAAATTTTCTTAAACCCGTAATCTGTCGTGATATCGATATATTTCGACTGCTTTAACTCGATCATAATACATTGTTTTTAAATTGGTTAATACTACAAAGATAAGTGAATAAAATTTAAATTACTAATATAATTAGCAATTCATCTCGGTAACGAAGGAAAGACTGCCTCCTTTGTTGAAGGGACGGGATGATTTTCTGATCTCCATAAAATTCATATATTGAACCTGAAATAAAGACGATCCACTATCCATCGGATAATGTGAGCTTGCGTGAGTTCTTAGTGATTAAGTTATGAAAAAGGTATTAACTATAGTAGGTGGAAGCATAGGCTTATTATTTTCAATTTTGGACTCAGTAGTAAGTTACTCGGATACTGCTCCTATAGATGAATATGGAATTAGCATTATTTCCTGGCAATTCTTTATCAAAAAGATGGTAGTATATATTTTGATAGGAGGCGGATTGGGATGGTTGATAGGTTTTATTGTTGATAAATTAAAAAGAAATAAAAATTGACCCAAATATCTGGGTGTTAAGGGAAAATTAAAAACTACTTATATCTTTCATATAAAGACAGATGCCCTTATAGTTGAGCCTTTCAGCAAAGTAATCTGGACTTTCTAACAAACCTTCGAAGACGGTAGCGAAGTAATTTTGTGTTAATGATAACAATGCTCTTGAGCGGAGTTTTAAAAGACAGCAAAATGAAAATAATCAACCAGCATTATGTCGACGGCCAATTTCGGCCTTCGACAGGTACCGACAAGATGGATATAATTAATCCTTCGGATGAAAGCCTCATCGGTCAAGTCGTATTGGGCAATGAGCAGGATATGGAGGCTGCAATAGTTGCTGCATCAACAGCTTTACTTTCTTTTTCTCAAACAAGCAGAGAACAGCGCATGGGCTACCTACAGCGATTACACGATGCGCTGATGGAGCGTCTCGACGACCTGCAGGAAGTAACCACAACAGAGTACGGTGCAACAGTACAACGGTCGCGCTGGTCAAACCAGTATGCCGCAGAGACCTTCCTCTACTTTAAGGAAATCCTTAAGGATTTTTCTTTCGAACGCCGCATAGGCCAGTCGGCAATGGCTATGGTGCCGGTCGGCGTAACTGGTATCATGACGGCCTGGAATGCCAATTCAGGTTCCATATGCGTGAAGCTGGCGGCGGCGATTGCAGCTGGCTGTACCGTCGTGATCAAGCCCAGTGAAATGAGTGCGATGCAATCTCAGGTTCTGGTCGAGTGCTTCGACAGGGCAGGCCTTCCAGCCGGCGTAATCAATATGGTCCATGGACGCGGAGATATTTTGGGTACGGTGTTGTCTACCCACCCTGCCGTGGCCAAGATTCTGTTCACAGGTTCTACAATGGTCGGCAAGATCATCGCCCGTAATGCAGTGGACACGATGAAGCGGGTCACACTGGAACTCAGCGGAAAATCACCCAACATCATTCTCAATGATGCTGATCTCAATACTGCAATACCACTGGCGATAAATGCAGCCTTTATGAATAGTGGTCAGGCCTGTATTGCTGGTACACGACTGCTGGTACCGGAAGCAGATTTGCCAGAGGTTAAAGATATCTTGCTTAAAACGATGGCTACACAAAAAGTAGGTGATCCAAGAGATGAGCATACGGTCATCGGGCCGATGGCCAGTCAGAAACAATTTGACCGGATACAGCATTACATCAGACGTGGCATCGACGAGGGAGCGGAAGTTTTAGTTGGTGGTCTGGGCAAACCGGATGGATTTCAGAACGGATTTTACGTCAAACCCACTATATTTACAGGTGTAAGTAATGATATGACGATTGCACAGGAAGAAATTTTCGGGCCTGTATTATCCGTTATTACCTACAAAACTGAAGAAGAAGCTATTGCCATTGCCAACGATACCGTATATGGACTGCATGCTTATGTAAGCAGTTCAGACATCGAGCGGGCGCAGCGAGTGGCTGCACAGATCAATGCAGGCAGGATCGCGATCAATACGATCTCTCACGATGCACTGGCGCCATTCGGCGGATTTAAACAATCGGGTCTGGGAAGAGAAGGAGGCTTATATGGCCTCGAAGAACAATTAGAACCAAAAGTAATCATAAGCTAATCGCTATGGAATGCAAAAATGATATTTCTGAAAAAGCAAAAGATGCTGCTACAGGCCCTAGAATAGTGCTGAATTCGTATTCCGGCAATACGATCGAGGGCGAAGCGTTTGTAGCAGATCATATCTTCAGCTATATCCTCCAGGGTAAACAGGATGTCTGGCTTGCTGATCAAAAGCACTCGTATCATGAAGGAGACTTCCGGTTTTTCCGACGCAACCAGCTCACCAAATACGTGAAAAGTACTACAGACGGAAGTTTCAGGTCTATAGCTGTGCATATCGATCAATGCACCTTAAAGGAAATGAGCGAGCAGTACGGGTTGAAAGCCGATAGCATAATTAATCCCCATACAGCAATGCTGATCCAGTCAGGCGCATTATTGAAAGGTTTTGTAGATTCTTTGGTTCCTTACCTGCAGCAGCAAATGGATGAACGCATTGTTGCTCTAAAAGCTAGAGAGCTTGTTTTGCTGCTTATTCAGCATAATCCTGCCTTTAAAAATGTGTTGTTTGATTTTAATGAACCGGGTAAGATAGATCTGGAAGCTTTTATGAACAGCCATTACCGCTACAATGTACCTATGGAACGTTTTGCTTTTCTTACGGGCCGCAGCCTCTCGGGGTTTAAGCGCGATTTTGAAAAGCAGTTTCATACTAGTCCGGGCAGATGGCTGTTGCAGAAGCGTCTGGATACAGCCCGTTTCTTGATCGAACAGCAAAAAGAGAAACCATCCGATGTGTACCTGGATCTGGGGTTTGAGGACCTCTCCCATTTTTCCTTTGCCTACAAAAAGGAATTTGGTTATGCGCCAAATAAAAAACATTCATAACAAAAAATCATTTAAAATGGACATACAATTAAAGGGTAAACGTGCCTTGGTAACCGGATCTAGTTCCGGATTGGGCGAAGCTATTGCCAAAATGCTCGCACGTGAAGGTGCCATGGTAATTATACATGGGCGTAACGTTGAACGTGCCGAAGCTGTAGCTGCGGAGATTGACGCTTCCGGTGGATCAGTAGCAGTAGCTATCGGAGACCTTACGACAGATGAAGGCGCCGATGCCGTAGCTGCAGCAGCACTCTCATGCGGACCGGTGGATATACTGGTCAATAATGCCGGAGTTACTTCGCACAAAGCGTGGGGTGAAGCAAGTACGCAGGACTGGCTTGAGCTGTACAATACCAACACAGCCCATAAAGGAACAGCCACATTATAATGCTACTCTTGCCGCGCGGCATAATATGTCCGCTTCGCTGGCGAGGCAGCTTAAAGATACGGGTATCACCTCTAATATCGTATCACCCGGAGCCATCATCAATCCCATGGTGGAACTATGGCTCGAGCAAGCAGCTCCTAAATTTGGCTGGGGAACGGACATGGACGAGATTTCCTTCCACTTATCCTGGAATTCGTTTTAAAATTACTCTTCTCAGTCGTTCTTCGTGTTGATCACCCCAGTGCCCCAATGCGGAAATCACCGGAATCAAACTCTTCCCAAAATCTGTGAGCGAATATTCAACTTTTGGTGGCACGACAGGATATATTTTCTTGATGACAAGCTCGTGATCCTCCAGTTCTTTCAGCTGGATGTTCAGTACCCGTCGAGTGGCATCCGGTATTTTACGCTGCAATTCACTGGGTCTTTTGTGCCCTTGTTCAATAAACCAGAGCAGCCGTATTTTCCATTTGCCATAAAGCACTTCACCTATCAGGTCAAGACCGCAGTTCAGGTTCGGAATTATTTTTCTCTCATACATATTTCAAAATTAAAGGTATGTTCCGATTTGTACAATAGGGGAAGAATTTATCCCTATTTGAATCGTAACTCCGTACTTGTACAGGCTGTTTTTATAGCCCAATTTTGTCCTATAAACAATTCATAAAAATGGAACAATTTAATTTCAACAATGAGTTATCAGACAAGATTGCCTTGGTAACAGGTGGTACTAAAGGTACTGGAAGGGCTATTGCGGAAAGGCTGCTACAGGCTGGTGCAACAGTGGTGATTACCGCCAGAAATTCACCTGAACTAGAAAACAGCAAGCTGCATTTCATTGCTTCCGATCTGAGTACAGCAGAGGGGGCCCAAAAAGTAGTGAGCGAAGTGCTTTCGAGCTATGGCAGACTAGATATCCTGATAAACAACCTCGGTGGATCATCTACGCCTGCTGGCGGGTTCGCTGCACTCAGCGATGAGGATTGGGAATCGACATTGCAGGCTAACCTTTTGGCTCCGATCCGTCTGGACAGGGGTTTTCTACCGCAGATGATAGAACGCAAAAACGGAGTGATCATCCACATTGCATCTATTCAGGGCAAACTACCTCTATACGATTCAACTTTACCTTACGCAGCGGCTAAAGCAGGATTGAGAAACTATAGCAAAAGCTTATCGAACGAGGTTACTCCTAAAGGCGTTCGTGTGCTGACGGTTTCTCCCGGCTGGATCAATACCACCGCATCGGAGGCCTGGCTGGGCGAAATTGCAAGAAAGTCCAACAGTACCATAGAAGAAGCGCAACAAGACGTAATGGATGCGTTGGGAGGTATTCCTTTCGGTAGACCTGCTGAACCTGCAGAAGTAGCTGAACTCGTCGGCTTCCTTGTTTCGCCAAGAGCCAGTTATCTAACAGGAACAGAATATGTAATTGACGGCGGAACAGTACCGACTATTTAACAATCATCTAGAATAATAGAAAATATGAATTTACCAAACATTATCTCTGACCTAGTGAAGGCACAAAATGAATTTGACAGTGCAGCTTACGCAAATTGTTTTACTGAAGATGCGGAAGTATTTGATGAGGGAAAAACCCACAATGGAAAAATTGAAATTGAAAACTGGATTAACATAGCCAACAGAGAGTACAGGGCGACTATGAAACCATTGGATTTTAATGAAAGCGAAAGCATCTTATCAGCAGAGATTTCAGGTTTATTTCCCGGTAGTCCTCTTGTTTTGAAATATCATTTCAGATTGTCTAACGGCCAAATTAATTACCTGAAAATAACGACTTAGCATAGCAAAGTTCTAATTAGTTTAAGCTGAAGTGTAAACCTCAGCTTTTTGCGTTTAAACTAGTTTATACGTCTTTATATTCAGTTATATTCAAATTTTATTTCTGCATGTATTTTGCTCATAACTTGACGACAACTTTACCAACTGTATGGCCCGTTTCAATCTGCATATGTGCCTTACCCACTTCGTCAAAACTGAAAACATGGGAAATGTGCGGTTTCAGCACTCCGCTCTCCAGTAGCGATGCAATGGAACGCATATCATCCCCACTGGAGTACACCGACATAAAATAACAGGCATGAAGTTTCTTCTCCTGAGCTTTCCATTCATCGGCCTTAACATGCCCCGAAGGTAAGGTTACTATTGTCCCAAATGGCTTCAGCACATGCACGGATTTTTGAAAATTACTACCACCAATGGCTTCAAGAACAAAGTCAACGGGCTCCAACACCTCCTCAAAGGCTGTGCTTGTATAATCCATATATTCGTCTGCCCCCAAACCTAAAACAAAATCTTTGTTAGCTGCTGATGCAGTTGCAATAACATGCGCTCCGATATATTTTGCGATCTGTACGGCAAAATGCCCCACTCCGCCTGATGCTGCATGAATTAGGACGCGATCAGTCGGTCTCAGTTTACCATAACTATCGAATGCCTGCCATGCGGTCAAAGCTGCGAGTGTGCTTGCAGCAGCTTCCGTATGGCTTATATTACGAGGTTTTAGGGCAAGCTGATCTGCTCGTGCTGCGACATACTCCGCGTAGGCTCTGCCGTGACCGGGGAAATTGACCATCCCAAATACCTCATCTCCAATGGCTAGGTGGCTTACGCCCCCCCCTTTCTCAATAATCTCTCCTGATATATCCCAACCCAGGATCAGGGGCTGGTAGCTTACGAGATCTTCTGCCAATGGAGCCTGTCTACCACGCACTTTGACGTCAACAGGATTAATGCTTAGCGCTTTTACTTTAATCAATACCTCATCGGCTTCAATTTTAGGCTTTTCAATATCTTCATAGGATAGATTTTCGATGCCACCAAATGTTTTCAAGACAATTGCTTTCATGTTTAATTATTTGTTTGATACAAAAATAGACCGATAAATGCTATGAAAACAGGTACATTTAAAGTGTATTTGGGTATCTTTGCACCTATGGCCAGAGAGAATTTGTATGAATCGTTGGAGGTATATTATGAGAAAGTTGACTGCTGTCCTTTACGCGACCGCCAGTTTAATTTCTTTGAATTTGTTTATGTTATATCGGGCGAGGGATACCACGTGATTAATGGTAACCATGTGGCTTTCGCTGCCGGAGATTTATTTCTGATCACACCTAAGGATTGTCACGCATTTGATCTCGATGGTATTTGTGAATTTATGATCATCCGATTTGCCCCAAATTATGTCAAGACTTACAGCTGGCGGAGCATAGACCATATCGAATGTTTATTATACTATGCATCCCACCTTTCCGGATCTATTTTGGTTAATGCAGATGATAGGCAGGCGGTTGCTTCTTTAATTGCTGTTATCCAACGTGCCGTTGGCCAGCACAATGTTTATCAAGAAGATCTGTTAAGGCATCTTGTCAACGCAATTATTGTTGTTGCGGCGAGAAATATATCGGTTACAAAACCTGAAAATCTTTCAGCTCATGCTGATGTGCGTATATTAAATATCCTGAATTACATACAGGAGCACATCCGTTTCCCGGACCGACTGAAAATTGGAATAATCGCCCAACAGTTTAACCTATCGCCAACTTATCTTGGTAACTATTTTCGCAAGCAGTGCAATGAATCCATACAGCAATATATTTCTTCCTACCGCATTCGACAGATTGAACACCGTTTGCGGTTCAGCGACCGAAGGGTGCATGAGATCGCAGCTGAATTTGGTTTCGCAGATGAGAGTCACATCAATAAGTTTTTCAAAAGACACAAAGGATTGAGCCTCAAAGCTTATCGCATCGGTATACGTAACTGATGTTTCCTATCTGACGTTGTTTCAGCGAACCCTATGTAATGTTATGTTGTTTTTTCCACTGACGAATCCTCCTTCTTGAATTAGTATAAGGCGAAGAGGTATTAAACTGGATCATTCTTCCTAAAGTCCATTTCTCATACCAGGAGATCTGATACAGTTCAGCATTGGATTTTTGCTCAATTAGATTAAGAACCTGAGAAACTGTCTCATCTAGTTTATCACATAATGTACGAAAGTCAAGGTGCTCATAATCTTTATAGAATTTCTGTGCGAGCTTGCCGAGCTCATTCCATTTATATCCAGTTTCTGGAAAATCTACCAGCTCATTATTGTCTTTTTTCCAATTCCACTTCAGTACCAATTCTCCCCATCCAATCAGATAAGAAACAAGATTATTAATACTCATTGTGGTACCTTTTGCGTGTCCTTCTAGATCTGTGACGGTCGTTAATTCATCAGGAATGGTCGATAATTCATTTTTCAGCTTATCATAATTCGTTTCAATAGCTTTTTTTAATTCTTCTTTATTAACGGGTACAGCCATATCGGATAAAATAGATTTTTACCAAATTTACAAAAGCCATTTCAAACCGCGCTTCTTAAAAGATCATCCAAAGTGCTGTTACATGCACGGTCTAGACGACGACTTCATCGGCTCGGCGTCACTGGACCGTACAGACAAGTAAATTGGACCATAGGAGAAAGCTGGGAAGTTTATAAATTGAGATCTTTGTTCTGTAACATTAAAATCGATCACATGTCAGAAATTACGAAAATTCAATTAGGTCATAACGGACCTATGGTTTCAAAACTTGGTCTGGGATGCATGCGGATGTCATCAGTATGGGGTGGCCCGACAGCGGATGAAACGGAAAGTATAGCTACTATTCATCAAGCCTTGGATTACGGAATCAACTTCCTGAATACGGGAGACTTTTATGGTGCAGGTCACAACGAAATGCTCATTGGAAAAGCGATTAAGGGAAGACGGGATGATGCTTTTATCAGTGTCAAATTTGGCGCTATGTTCCACAACGGTCAATGGATCGGTCTGGATCTGCGGCCTGCATCAATCAAAAACTTTGTGAATTACTCGCTGACACGGCTGGGAATTGATACGATTGATCTTTACCAGCCGTGCAGAATGGATGGCAGCGTTCCGACTGAAGATATCATCGGAACAATCGCCGGACTTGTTGAGGAAGGCAAAGTCCGCCATATCGGCGTGTCGGAGATAACTCCCGAGCAGCTTCGGGAAGCCAACAGTGTTTATCCGATCAGTGCATTGGAGATCGGCTATTCTTTGGCAGACCGTCAGATCGAACGTGAGCTGCTGCCCGCTGCTAAAGAATTGGGAATTGCTGTAGTAGCTTTTGCCAATACGGCTGAAGGACTCTTAACGGGTGACCTGCAATTACCTTTCCCGCTGGAGGATTACCGAAATCACTTCTCCCGTTTTCAGGGCGATAATCTCATACATAATCTCAAAAAAGTCGACGTTCTGAAGGAGATGGCTCGCAGCAAAGGTGCCACACCTACACAGCTGGCAATAGCCTGGGTTAAGGAACAGGGCGAGAACTTCATGCCATTGGTCAGCATGAGCCGAAGATCAAGACTGCCTGAAAACATAGCGGCTATGGATATTGTCTTTACAACGGAGGAAATGAACATTTTAAACAGTACCTTTGCAGCAGGGGCCATCAAAGGCAGCACCTATCTAGAACGATAAATGGAAAGCCCAGCAGAAATCCTTCCCGGCATTATATTTTATTCGTACCTCTCTTCACAGCGGAAAGAAAAGGCCTGTGTCTGGAACCACCACACGTTGGTCATGCAGGTTTCGGGTCAGATGACGTTGGAGACTTCGGAGCAGAATATCGTCATTAGTGCCGGAGAAGTACTGCTTGTCCACAAAAATCAGCTAGGGACACTCACCAAAACACCAGAAAATGGTGGCTATTATGAAACGGTGGTCATATCGCTTCAGGAGGACCTGATGCGCAAAATCGCTCTTGAAGAAAAATTGGAGGCTCAGGGTAAATATACGGGGCTCCTCAATCTATGTCTTCCGAATAATGATTTTTTGAAAGGGTACTTTCAATCCATCCTTCCCTACGCCCGCAGCTCTGGTGCTGAAATGACTGATGAAATGGGACTTTTGAAGGTGAAAGAGGGAATCAAATTGATGTTGCTTGCTGTTCCGGCGCTCCGCAACTTTTTGTTTGATTTCTCTGAACCTTATAAGATAGACCTGGAAAGATTTATGCTCAGTAATTATCATTTCAATGTTCCTGTTGAAAAGTTCGCTCAGCTCACAGGGAGAAGCCTCTCCAGCTTCAAAAGAGATTTTCAGAAGACCTTTGGCATGCCCCCACGGAAGTGGCTGCAGCACAAAAGGTTGGACGAGGCGCGGCATCTAATTGAACGTAAGAACAAAAAGCCCTCATCTATCTATCTGGATCTTGGGTTTGAAACCCTCTCCCATTTTTCTAACGCCTTTAAAAAGAAATTTGGAAAGGCACCGACTGCTGGTAGATAAGGTTAATCGACAAAAAAACACTAACTTAGGAGATCAAAGTACTTGATATGTCGAAACATGGTGCTATTTTATTGAACAGTATGGACTACAGCAGTAATATTGTTGTTGGAGTTTGGGACGGATCCACACCGGGCATTATAAAAGCTCTAAATCCGCACAGGCATGACCACTATACGTGCATGCTGGTTGGATCTGGAACGCTGGAAGTTATCTTCGATTTTGAGCGCTTAACGATGCCTGCGGGAACTCTTTTTGTTTGCCCACCCAACCAGGTTCATCAGATTATCAAGGTCGTAGGTGCAGCAGGCTATTACATTTCATTTGAAGGCCGCCATCTTACCGAATCCGCAAAGACAGCGCTTGAAAGTTCTTTAGCAGACACGTGGATAGTCCCCCTATCCGGCATTGAATACGGGTGGTTTAAATCAACTCTTGATTCAATGATAAAATTGAAAGGCCTGAATGGAGGCTCCCGGATGGAAGTAGAACAGCCTCTTCTTTCAGCCTTTATTGCCCAGGCGGCCCTATCCTTTGAGAGTAGCATGTTGGACGACTCCAGCAAAGCAGGGACGCGGGCCATCAGCATCGCAAAAAAATTCAGAAATCTTGTAAAGGCGGATTTTCGCACATTAAAGCGCCCCTCGGAGTATGCAGAAAAGTTAAACATCTCTGTGGCACACCTTAATGATGTAGTAAAAAGGGTGACAGGCCATTCTGTGTCCCAGCTCATCCAAAAGGAGCTATTGAATGAAGCACAGCGCTTGCTCTATTACTCGGAAATGACTGTCAAGGAAATTTCCTATCAACTGGGCTATAAGGATCCAAAGTACTTCATCCGGCTGTTCACAAAAAAAGCCGGAAGATCGCCAGGTGATTACCGTAAGACATATCGCCCGCAGCCCAATCAGCCCTAGGTCACTGCTGCATTCAGCTTTTACCGCCTATTCCCTTTTTTGTCCACCTTTTACCGTCGTTTGTGAGTGTTGGGGCATCCATATATTGATCAATTTTGCATTATGATAAGTAATGCCATAGTGCATTGTGTTTAATGTAATTTTTTGATCGTATGGAAGGTTGTGAAATCGCGGGAAGCCCAACTTATAGACTGTCGGCCACCCCTGAAGGAATTGTTGATTCTCTTGTGGATCATTTTAACTCCCGAGATATTGAAACCATGCTTAGCTTCTATGAGGATGATGCAGTCGTTATCAATAGCAAAGGAGAACCAAAGCGCGGAAGAAACGAAATTGCCGCCGAGCTACTGCATTCTTTCGGATTCGGGCTGCCAATAAGAATTAACGTTAGAAATATCTATGCTGCGGGCAACCTGGCTGCATTGATATTGGACTGGAAAATTATCGGGACAAAAAAGAACGGTGATATTGTAAATATATCCGGGACTTCCAATGATTACGCGAAGAAAGGAATTGACGGATACTGGAGATGCTGGTTTGGAAACCCGTTTGGTGTGCGGGTACGTAACTTATTGTAATCAATTGTATGAAACTTAAATAATATATATATGAAAATCTTAGTAATCGGTGGTACAGGTCTTACCGGAAGACTAGTCACAAAGAAATTGAAAAATCTTGGCCATGAAGTGATCATTGGTTCGCCCTCGCATGGAGTGGATATCATCACTGGAGAAGGTCTTTCCATCGCCCTGGAGGGGACAGAGATCGTGATCGACCTCTCGAACTCCTCGTCTCCGGAGGAAGAAAATGCCATCAGGTTTTTTGAAACGGCAGCAAAGAATCTGGTGAAAGCTGAATCAGCAGCAGGTGTTAAACATCATATCGTTCTTTCCATTGTCGGGACAGACGATGGGCAGGATATCGGTTATCTGCGTGCAAAGAAACTTCAGGAAGATCATATTAAACATTCAGGAATACCGTTTACAGTCGTCCGCTCAACACAGTTTCATGAGCATACGGACGCGATCATCGCGGTACAGGGAAACGGAGACAAGGTATTTGTTTCCAAGGTCGAGTATCAGCCTATTGCGCTGGAAGACGTCACAGATTTTATTGTTCGGTACGCGCTGGAAGAGCCAAAAAATGGTACTGTAGAAATTGCGGGACCCGTGAGAGGAAGTATGGATGATTTTGTTGCTAAATATATAGAGATAACTGGAAAGCCCACAAGAGTGGTATCTGATGAGGAGAGCAAATATATGCATCTGTTGATTCCGGCATTCTTGCTGGTACCTGCAGGACAGTACAGTGCTGGGAAGGTGTATTTTGAGGACTGGGCACTACGTACTTTGGAAACGTAAAGTGTGTGGTTCTATTTCAGACCATGCCGCCATTGATGACTGCATTTGATTGAACGTGTTGGCATCGTACCTGTCACGGACGGCTGCCAACACACTACTTCGAAAGCTTTATTCAAATTTATGTAAGATTGCTTTTTTCGGTTTGTAAGAATGAGGTAGTTTCGATAACATGCGCCACACTATGATCAGAAAAAAGATGCCCACCGACAATCCCACTTGTAGAGCAAAAAGATAATTATTCTTGAAGTATTCATGCTCCAAAACTGAGTAGAAAATTCCGCCGATGATACTTATTCCTAATGCAGAAGCTGTCTGCTGAAATGTAGAGAATATTCCCGAAGCTGCACCTGCATCTTTTTCCTCAATACTATCCAATACCACGTTTAATAGAAACGGAAGAACTAAAGCGTTGCCTAATCCATACAGTCCTATCAACAGCATAGAAATGAATGGATGGTCTCTGTGCGAAAAGAATATCATTTGTAAAACAAAGGATACTAAAATGATCGAGAGGCCCAGCTGAAGAACACGCCTGCCATATCGAGGCAGGCGTGTTCCCGCACAGACCGATGAAATCATAAATAGAATAGCATGGGGAATAAAATACATACCGCAGGCCAAGGCTGATATGCCCAATCCACTTTGTAAATAAACAGCAACAATCAATAAATAGGCCGTGTGAAGCATAAAATGAAACAGTACGGCGTATAAACCTACTTTAAAATCTTTTAATTTGAATAATGAGATATCAATCAAAGGATCTTGTTTGCGTGCCAGTTTCCTTTGTTGAATGGTAATAAAGCTGCAACTGCTCTTTCCCTGTTGTCTGTGAACAAAATTTGAATTAATGAAATAGACTGAGTTACCATAAATGCGGAACTAACGCCTTGAAAAAAACGTGCGATATTTAATTGTGTCGCATTTTGGCATAATCCGCAAATGCAGGATGTGATTGTAAATGCCAGCATTCCCCAAAAGAAAACTTTCTTTTTACCTAGATAGTCACCGGCTCGCCCGCCAGTTATCAGAAAGCAGGCGCTGCCTAACAAATATGAGGCTATTACTAATTGTATTTCACCATCGGAAGCGTATAGATTTGTCTTGATGGTCGGAATCGCGATATTGATAATAAAGATATCAATTACATATAGCAAGGGTGCAGTAAGCACTACACATAGTGCAAACCATTTGTTAACGGTTTTCATAAGAATAAGGGATTTAGTATTGTAGATCGGTAGAGGGAGTGCCTAAGATTTTTTGCCCTCCAGTTCCAAAAGCCATTTTTTACGCCAGATACCGCCTCCATAACCGGTCAGGCTTCCGTCTGTCCCAACGACGCGATGACAGGGTATTAAGATCGAAATTTTATTCAATCCGTTCGCGTTTGCGACCGCCCGCACCGAATCTGCGCTGCCTATGGCAATTGCTTGTTGCTTGTAGGTTTTAGTTTCGCCATAGGGAATGTTTTTGAGCGCTTCCCATACCCGGTTCTGGAACTCCGTTCCGGGGCTATATAGAGGCACTGTAAATTCTTGCCGCTTTCCTTCAAAATACTCTCTGAGTTCCTTTTCCAATAAGGGAAAATGGGGATTGTCGCCCTGCACGACCGTTGCGTTAAGTGTTTTTGCTAAATTTTTAAACTCTGTTTCCAGCATTTTTCGATCTGTAAACTCGAGTAGACATATGCCTTGCGTTACAGCACAGGCATACATTGTGCCCAGCGGAGTTTCGATCCTTTTTAGATCAATTATAGTTTGTTGCTTGCTATGTTTAGGAGAAACTCCAAAAATATGCTTAAAAGAATCCGCAAAACCGCTAAGGGATTCGTATCCTGACTTAAAAGCGACGTCTGTTACAGATTCACCGTTTTGGATCTTTTTAAATGCTGAATTTATACGGTACATCCGCTGATAAGCATGAAATGTCATACCGTGGTTTTTTAAAAACCAGCGTCTCAACTGATGGGGCTCGACACCACGCTGACGTAAATCATAGTCTTTGAATTTTAAGCTTGGATCTGCAGATAACTCGGAGATAATCTTTTTGATATAGGAAGGCGTCTCGCTCAGCAGCTCAAGTGGATGACATACTTTACATGCCCGATATCCGCGAAGGATGCATTCCTTAGTAGACCTGAAAAATTCGATATTTTCAGGTTTCGGCTTTCTTGCGGTACAGGATGGCCGACAAAAAATACCTGTTGTCCTCACGGCAGTAAAAAACACCCCTTCATATTTGATGTCTTTGTCTAATATTGCCTGATACATCTGCTCAAAACTTAATTCCATAATACAATTACCTATGATTTATGAAACAAATTTACCAGTGTTAGAACCTATCCACAACCGAAAAATTAACAAGTATTTTTCTCACCTAAAGAATCTTTGGATGTGGATGAACCGGAGGTTTCAAGCGACGTGCTGAGCGGTGGTAAGTCGTGTGCGGATGAGGTTATCATGTCAATGGCTCGATTTTTGGAAACAGCATAATTTTAGTTAAGCACTTTTACTATGTCACATTCAGTTAATTGCAGCAAGTACTGTCTTACACTCCTACTATTATTAATCCTTTCATTAAAAGGGCTAGATGTAAGAGCGCAACTGTTTAGTCAGGACAGCCTGAAATTAATATCCCGGCAGTTTGCCTTTACAGAAGGACCAGCAGTGGACAAAGAAGGTAATATCTATTTTACTGACCAACCTAATAACAAAATCTGGAAATACAGTACAGCAGGTGAGCTTTCTCTTTTTAAAGATGCAGCAGGCCGTGCCAATGGATTGTACTTTGATCATCACGGTCAGCTACTTGCCTGTGCGGATGAAAAAAACGAAATTTGGTCAATAAGCAAAGATGGCAAAGTCACCGTGCTGCTATCAAATGTAGATGGAAAGAAACTGAATGGTCCAAATGATCTATGGGTGGATAAGAATGGAGGCATTTACTTTACAGACCCCTATTATCAGCGTGACTATTGGTGCAGAAAAAAACCGGAGATGAAGGGACAGAATGTTTACTACCTCCCTCCAGGAAAAGGGAAAAGAGCAAAGGTCGTGGCTGATGATGTAACGAAGCCCAACGGTATTATAGGATCGGCGGATGGTAAATATCTTTTTGTAGCAGATATCGAGCGGAATAAAATTTACAGATATAATATTGAATCTGACGGTGAGCTCAGCGGACAAACGTCGGTCATAGACCAGGGATCTGATGGGATGACATTGGACAATCAGGGAAATATTTACCTGACGGGCAAAGGGGTATCTATCTATAGTCCGAAAGGGGTACTGATAGGACATATCGAGATCAATGAACCATGGACCGCCAATGTTTGTTTTGGCGGAAAAGAGCGGACCGATCTATTTATCACAGCTTCAACAGCTATTTATAGGCTTCCGATGTATACAAAAGGGCACGAATAGCGCTAATAAATTTTGTCCAGCCAATGAATGATATTCAATAAAAATTGTGCATTCTGTCCTGCATTGGGATGGTTCATACCCCTTTTTTCACTTTTAATGCCCTGAAGCTGCGCCGAGAACGGTGCGCCATCCCCAAATATGACAATCCGGCCCTTGCCAAATTTGAGATATGCGCCGTTAACCAGTCCCATACCTGAGATATGGGGAACGGTATCTGCTACTCTCTTTTTGATCTGGGAGACATCACTGGGAAGGTATATCTTATAATTTTCACCAAGTACGGTAATAACCCGGGCATGCGGCGGAACGATAAAACCCGTTCCGCCCCAGCACATGACGCTGTCGATTTCCATTCCGGTATAACTTGTGATCTCGTTAGGCAAAAGCGTCTTTCTTTTCTTCGAGAATACTTCCGGCAGACCATCCCTGCGAACGGCAAATCCGTTCAGTATGTTGATTCCGAACCTTTCTGCCAGCTCGCTGACAGAGCCTCCACAGGGCATGTGATCTGTAACTAAGAACAAACTGCCGCCATCGGCAATCCATTCTGAAAGATCGTTTATTTCCCGCCTGGAAAAGGCCGATCGCGCGGGCAGATTCCAATCCTCTAGGTCGTACATGGCATTGACTGTTACATAGATCTTAGCTTTTTTGAGCATCTCCAAAGTCACCTTTTCCTTGCTTGCGACCACAGTGTAACCGTCTGTTGTAAGCAATTTGTAGAATGCAGAATATGCACCTTTTAAAGTCGAGGCATTACTGTGTGCCTCGTCGAATAATAGCAGTGGACCGCTTCCTAAACTATATTTGGGATCCATAATTGAGTAGCTGAAATTTTCGTCAGATACCTGCTGCCCGACACCCACGTTGGCCCAAAGAGTGAACAAGATCAGAACCGAAAAAGGTGCTAATTTTAAAATTAGAGTATTTAACAATAGTTTCATCATGTTTGAATAGATTGGTCTTGAGTCAGAGACAAATTCGCCGTCTACTTTTAGTGTTAATCTTACTTCGATATTTTCCATATATCATTTTCAAAACAGATGACCTTTGTTACCTTTCCATCTGTCAGCTCGAAAGTCAGTGGGAACGTACCGTCCGCATTTAGGAAAAAGGTTTCTGATCTGGGTGTAAATGAAATTTCCTTATTGTCCCATAGCTGTTTTATTATCAGCTCGTCTTTTACCGAACGTACCTGCATCTTAATGTTGTTATCATCTGCCAGGACGTAGTTGCCTTCTAGCCTTTTGAGCTGGACGTCCGATAGCCTCCTGACGATTTTAGGATTGAAAGAAACTTTTGATGCCACTATCCTGCCCAATAACTTGGCTTTGGTAAAATGGCCGTCATTGTCGCTGAGAAACTCGATCTTGTGCCCCTCCTGCTTTGTTTCAAAATTCGTTTCGCTTACTTGGTTCAACTGGTATTCTTTGCCATCCCAAAGCTGTCTTGCTTTCAGAACACCATCCTCTAAATTGAATTCGATAAAGGCGACTTTGTTAGGGAATTGATAAAATCCCACGAGCTCTTCCTTTACTACCTTTTGAGAACGCTGTTTCCCATTTTTTAGATTGGGACTTGAAGTGACGGAAGCCTGTGCAAAACAGTGCGTCGTAAATAAAAGGGTGGCGAGCATGAAGCTGCAGATAACTGCCTCAAATTTTGTCGGAACTGCCCACAAGACTGATTTCATTGTTTTCATAATTATCTTTTTGAAACAATGATAAGGATCAGATAGTGTGAAAAAGTTCGTTTGGATGCAGATGAACTTATTTAATTTCCGTTTCTTTTGAATTTGCTCTGATGTATTCTTTTGGTGTCAGTCCTGTCGCTTTTTTAAATGTCGTATAAAAGGTTGTTTTCGAATTAAAACCTGCCATGATAGCCACGCCGAGCATATCCAGGTGCTTGGTGTTATCCGACAACAGAAGTACTTTCGCTTCTTCAGTACGCAGTTCATTGATAAACTGGTAAAAGTTCTTTCCTAGCCCATTATTCAACACATAAGATAGTTCATGGGGGTTGATACCTAGTTGAGCCGATAGCGCCGATAGCGTCAGCGCAGGATCAAGATATATTTTTTTGGATAGGGTATCTCTCAATACGGTGTCCCTGAGTGCAGTGACCTGTTCTGTGGTTAGTCGTTCATGGGGCTCTCTTTTGGGTTGTATTTCGTTATCATCAGGCTGCTGGTACAGCTCGACGGAATAGATGGACCTTTGGGTCAGTGTTGAGTACGCCAAAGGTATAATTGCGAAAAAATACAGAGCTGGTGCAAAGTTGGCTGAGTGAATATTCCATAGGCCCCAAATGCGGATCAGGATGAGCAGAAGCACGGACATCAATAGAAATTTTAGCCATCCCAGGTCAATTTTTTCAGTAAATGAAGCGAGCTTCCTTATGTTTTTTTGGTGTCGGCGGAACAAAGAGAAACAAACGACCCAATAAAAGACCATCTGGACAAAGAAAAAGTACTTAATGGTAAAACGCATCCAATATGGTAGCCGGGGGATATGGTTTTCATAATCAAAGAGAACCGGCATAAGGTAGACGATGGAAAACAACAGGAACAGCAGAAAAGGCACGAAATGGAAAATCCAGTCTTTGACCGAAGAAGAAGGTGAAGTATAATGCCGGACTGCCATAAACAGACAGGGAAACATCGCCCATCGGGGAAGCTCGAGCAGGTGGACTAAAAAATTTCCTCCGATGCCAAATTCTTCGAGAAAAAGTTGTGCAAAGGTGCAGGCAAGAATAAAATAGAATAGCCCGAGCCATCGATTGGCTCGGGAACTCGTTGTGTCGGGCTTGAATAAGAGCATGGCTCCCAATAAGATCAAGGCACCCGAAGAAAAAGCGTAAAATGCAGCAAAGGTGTTTATTTGAGACATTGAATACGTTGGACGGTTTACGTAAATTTAGGGTATTTATTTTGAATCTATGAATTACATTAGCCAGACGGGGATGCCGATCCAGCCGTGCACGGCAAAAAGCACAACAAGGTAGAAGAGGAAAATGGTGTTGAATGCAAGCGCGATTTTTATCCATTTCTTTCCTATTTTCATCCAGCGCCTATATAATAGGCAGGCTGCCACCGCAACACTGATTCCTAAAAAGAGCATCCCAGCGAAAATGGAAAAGCTTGTCATATTCATATAGGTTAACAGTTCTTTGCTTACGGCTTCAGTCTTTCCCAACAGACGAAAAGAAACAAAAAATGCGATCATTCCGAGGCTGGGCAGAAGTACCAAACAGAGATCTATAACACTTATTTTACGTAGTAGCGCCATCGGTATACCTACAACTGTGTATATCATCGAAAGTAGTGCAGCGATCAGTCCAAGGTAAATAAGTGTCTTCTGCAGCAGCACTGGACCATAGGGAGCCTTCCTATAGAAACCGTTGCCATATCCATGGAAGAAAGGCCTTCCGTCATCGTCAGTTCCCACAACCACTGAGGGGATGATGTCACCTTTGACCCGGAAGATCTTATTACCCATATGGATCAATGAATCAATCTGACCATGGCCTCTATCAACGATCAGTTTGTCACCAGCCACAGAAAGGAGACGTATTCCTCCAAAAATTCTTTTGTGGAACTCCCATCGTTCATTTTTTGGATTTAAAAATTGATAATATCCCAGCATCGGTTCTATCTCATGGCCATCTAGCTCTACGCTGCTCAGTATCGGCGCGGAAACATCCTGAATCAGATACTCTTCGATAAGCTGCGATACTGGATATAGGTTGACATTGGCGTTGGCAGAGATGGCATAGGCAACGCCCTTTTGCCGGTTGAAAAAAATCCACGATACTATCCCCTCTCCTTTACCGTTGTGCCCCCTCAACGGTATCTTTTTGTTATTGGGAAAAAGATCATTACCCAAAGCATATCCCGTTTGCAGCCCTCTTTTGCTCGCCAGCGTGCTGTGTACTCTTTCCATCTCATCGAGATCTTTGGATTTAAGGATGTTGCTATTTTCGTCGGCTGTGAGTAGATAATGCAGGAACCTGGACATATCCGAGGCGTCTGAGACCAGAGCGCTACTGGCTCCATTGGAACTTGGCCCATATAGCGGAAGAGGCTTAAATTTGACGGCGCTAAAATCATAACCCTTCGCAAACGAAATGTGGCTGTTGCCACTTAGGTCAAAAGTAGTGTGCTGCATGCCAAGTGGATCAAGTAGTCTTAACTTTAAGAATTCGTTCCATTGCCTTTTGGAAATTTTTTCTATGATATACCCCAGAATATTATATCCGGGGTTTGAGTATGATGTTCTCTCTCCCGGTTTCCATCGAGAGGTAAATGAACTCTTTACGGACTGGATGGCATCTATTCCTTTTTGCGGTATTCGTTCGGTATTGACCATTTTGCTCACATGGATGTCTTCGAAGCCTGCTGTATGCTCCAATAAATGGACGATCCGGACTGGATTAGTCGATTCCCAGGGATTAGTAAATGGAATTTCTGGGGCTATATCGTGCAATCGATCATTGAGGTCCAACCTACCCTCAGATATCAATATTTGGATACCCATAGCGACGAAAAATTTTGTAACGGATGCCAGATGGAACTGCGTATTTGCATTGACCATGATTTTTTGCTCCAAGTCGGCGTATCCCAATCCCCCCGAAAAGAGGATGCTGTCTTTCTTAACGATCGAAATCATCAGACCGGGAATGTGTTCCTTCTCTAACACCGTGACAAGCTTTTTTAATAAACGCTGCATTTCAGGGTCCGAAGAACTGTCGTGACGGGTAAAGGCCTTAGATAAATTGCACAATAAGACCGTAAGAAGAAGGGCAAGGAATGTAGTTATGTTCGTTCTCATTATTGGTTTTTCTGCCAAAATAAACACGTACAATAGTGTTCAGGTTCGGATTTATCCAGACGAACTAAACAACAAGATTTCTCACAGTTACAGTCAGAAGCAGGATGAATTTTTAAGAACTTACATTGTTCTATAAACCCTGAGGCACGCTATAGGTCATGATCTCCGTGCCGTTGGAATTTCTTACGATCTCTTTTGTATTCCTAAGAATTAATGTATGACTTCCTAGTTTGCTGTAGGATATAAAATCTCCATCCGACGTCTGTCTGCATATAACAAACATATGCCAGTCCCTTTCTGCTGGAAGTGAGATGATTACTTTCTTTCCAGACTTCAGTTCATTTTCTATCGTTTGAAAAAGGCTGTCTATCGGAAAGCTGGCATCCCGGGGCAAAACAAATTTTTGGGAGAAAGTAATACCGTATAATTCTTTATTGTCAAAGTCGCGAAAAGAACCGTCTGCTTTGTTCTGCCATGCGTTTTGAAGGTCGTAAAAGTCAAAATCTACTACTTTATAATACTTTAACACCATTTCGACAGCAGATGGAATGCACGACATTGGAAAAAGCTGATTGTGATTGTTGATGACAGTATCAAAAAAATCAGGATTATCACTTCTTCTTGTTTGCGCCTTCAAATGAAGAACAAATGGTGTGGCTATTAACACAACTAAAGTAAGGAGGATCTTTTTCATCAGTTAACTTATTTTATGATTATAACACAGGAGATGCTGACATCACCCTACAGACCAGACGCATTGCTATAGGTCATGATTTCTGTACCCCTAGACCGTCTCACCAGTTCTTTTGTATTCCTAAGTATTAGCGTATGGGTTCCTAATTTGCTGTAAGAAACAAATTCTCCGTCTGGAGTTTGTTTGTGGACAACAAAAATAGGCCAGCTGTTTTCCAGCTGCAATGCGATAATAACCTTTTTTCCAGACTTCAGTTCATTTTCTATCGTTTGGAAAAGGCTGTCGATCGGAAAATTTTCATTTCGTGGCATCACAAACTTGTGCGAAAATGTAACACCATAAAATTCCTTATTGTCAAAGTCGTGGAAAGAGCCGTCGGCTTTATTCTGCCATTTATATTGCAGGTCATAAAAATTAAAACCCACGGCTTTACAATACTTTAGCGTCATTTCTATGGCTGAGGGGATGCCTGAAACCTCAAAGACTTGATTGTGATTGTTTACGACAGTGTCAAAAAAATCGTATTTGCTATTTTTTTCTGTTTGCCCTTTCGCCTGAAAAATAACCCATGTGGATATTGACATGACTAAAACAAGGAGCATCTTCTTTATCATTTAATTTACTTTTTGATCAATGGAGCATTCGTTTCCTGAGAGGCATCACTCAAGATACTTGTAAAAGATGTGGCATTTCGTTCACCATGATATAATTTGCTCTTACGATGCCGGGATTTAAAGTATGCAGGAAGGTTCTTCTTTTCATTTTTGGTTTATTTTTGATCTTGATTTATTTTATAATTGATTTTCACCCTGGTTTATTATCTAGACTGCCCCCTATTGGATTATCAACCAAAAATGGAACTGCCCGCCTTTAATGCTTAATATTATGCAATATCGTTTAAAGTTTTATATTTTTTGAAAGATAATTTAAAAACAAAGAGATGAACAGCCTTTCTGTTTCAATTTGTTGCCGATTTTTATCATTATTATTCTATGTTCTCTTTGGTAGTCGACACCTCTGTCAGAATAGATTAAATTAACGCTAGAACTTAAATGCAGGATGGATTTGTTTGTGGATTTATTTATCGGCACACTAACATTTATATAAGCTCAAAACGCATACGTTATAGATTATTTTTGCGTTTTCTTGCGTATTTGGTTTTTTATCTATATTCTTATATTAAACTTTAGAAAAAGTGTATATCAACTTCTGATAAAGCTTATATCCATTATAAACTTATGTACAGCACCTTTTTATTTAGAACATAAATCCTTATGAAAATGAAAAAATTCACCGCCCTTATCTGCCTCTTCTTTTTGATTGCCCAATCTGCAATTTCACAGATAACGCCGGGGGCAGATCGAATACCGGAATATATTGACTACCTGAAGGGTAAAAGAATTGGGATGGTGGTGAACCCAACTTCTCGTATTGGAAACAAATTAAGTGTTGACAGTCTCTTATCCTTGGGAGTCAACATAATTAAAGTGTTTGGTCCTGAGCATGGTTTTCGTGGTGACGTTGGAGCTGGTGTCAAGGTAAAAGACGATGTTGACTCCAAAACGGGAATAAAAGTAGTTTCCCTTTATGGAAGAACGAACAAGCCCACGAAGAAGATGTTAGAGGATGTTGACTTAATGATTTTCGATATACAAGATATTGGAGTGCGGTATTTCACCTATATAGGAACCATGCACCGTGTTATGGAAGCTTGTGCGGAGAATGGCAAGGAACTGCTCATTTTGGACCGGCCGAATCCGAACGGATACTTCATCGACGGTCCTATCCTCGACATGAAATATCAATCGGGCATTGGCATGCACCCGGTGCCAATTACTCATGGTATGACAGTTGGCGAATATGCTCAGATGATCAATGGTGAAGGCTGGCTGGCAAATGGCATCAAATGTAATATAAAGATTATACCGGTCGCCAACTATAGTCATGACATGGAATATATTCCACCTGTTCATATGTCGCCTAATATCAACACCTACCAGGCTGTTCTGTTGTACCCGTCTACATGCTTATTCGAAGGAACGGTATTGAGTGAAGGAAGAGGTACAAAATTTCCGTTCACGGTAATTGGAGCGCCGCATTTCAAGGGCATCTATGACTTCTCATTCACGCCTCAAAGTATCGCGAACATGAGTGCTACGCCGATTCATCTAGGAAAAGTGTGTTTTGGACTGGACTTGCGAAATGTGGATCTAAAGAAGGTTAGAAGTGACAAGAAAATAAATCTGTCATGGCTAATTGAAACCTATCGCAACTTTCCTAATAAAGAAATATTCTTTGATAATAAACAGAGCAAGGAAATTGTCATTTTCGATAAGTTGGCAGGAGGCCAATTGTTAGAAGAGCAGATAATATCAGGCATGAACGAAGATGATATCCGTAAAAGCTGGAAGCCCGGCCTTGATAGATACAAGCTGATGCGTGAAAAGTATTTACTATATCCATAATTGAACGCTCGTAAGCACTTTCGACTTGACAACAACCAGGAATGATTCCTTCATGGCGCGAATCTAAGGGTTAAAGGGGCCCGTGGCGTTTTCGGTTAAGATCACGGGCGACAAAGCAAAAAGTAGACGATCTTACTTAGTTTGCGCAATTAGTTTTTCCAATACTGTTTTTAACTCATGACCTCTAAGGTTGCGCGCCAGAATCTTTCCGTTCCTATCTAACAGAAAGTTATCTGGAACACCGTTGAGACCAAAGATCTGGAAGAGTTCACCTTTAAAGCCTCCACTATCGGATAGGTTTGTCCAAGTCAAATTTTCGTCATGGACAGCCTGAAGCCAATCTTTTCTTATTTCATCGATGGATATTCCTAAGATCTCAAAATTTTTCGATCGATATTCGTTATACAGTGACCGTAAATAAGGGAATTCCTGGCGGCATGGGCCACACCAGCTCGCCCAAAAATCTACCAAGACATATTTTCCTTTGAAATCGTCGAGGCTAATGAGCTTTCCATCAGCATTGGGCAGTTCAAACGTGGGAAGACTTTTTCCAATCTCCAACTGAGCAGATGCCATCATCTTTTTATACAGTAATATACCGGAATAACTATTTTTGAGCTGGGCAGACAGGCCGTTATACAATGAGTCCAATAATTCAGGTTGATCTTTCCAGGTTCGAAACGATCTGTTCAGTAGGTAGAGGCTGTAAAAGCTGTTCGGATTATTTTGAATAAATCTTCTTTTTAAGCTATCTACCTGTCTCGTTTTATTGTCTTGGTCTTTATCGGTAAGATATAGGGTTCTTTGCTTTTCAACATAGTCTAAGGCTGATTTATCCAGCGCCGAACCTTTCAATTCATATTTGGACTCGTCTGTATACAAATTATCTTTACTGCCCGACAGCCAACCTGTAAGGCCATGGAAAATTAAATTGTCACCCGGAGAAACCCAAAATGCGTATACAATTTGATCTTTTACCAGCCGGGGATTGAAAGTATTGCCGATAATTAAATTAAAGTGTGTCGGTTCTCCGATACTGCCTCTAAAAGTAAAGGTTCGATCAGCCGACAACTGTAGTGAATCACGGATTACTTTATCATTATTTTTATACATGATCCGATATTTTGCATTCGGAATGGTGTCGATCTTACCATGAATAGTAAAGGTCTCATCGGTCTGCCCTATTGTGATCAAAGGGATTGATAGTAACGGAACCAAAGCTAATTTGACTGGTTTTCTCATCATTTTTGAAATAGACCTATAATTGACTAAGCTATCAGCTATTGGGCAAGAATCCAAATTATAAATTGATCTGATCTGCTCCGAACAATACGCCATTGAAAGTATGCGTACAACAAGAACAGAACGGCTTCATATCCTTAGCGGTTAATGTCGGATTGGTGATTTGAAGTAAGCGGATTGTGTTTAATGCCGTAAGTCTTGGCATTGACTCTTCTATATAATGGAGCCTTCTCTTTATGCATACAGTTCTTTGCTGTTTTATCGCTGTGAAATTCTGGTTCTTCAAAACAATTGTTTCTATCAGCGGAAGTTCAGTTGTTGAATTTTACTTTCTTTAGTGATTGTCGTGTGCCATAGAAATGATCAAATCATACGCTGCTTAGTTGCTTCTCCCGACGACTTTCCTTATTGCTTCTATTTTTGCTCTGTAACCGCGATAAAAAGGAACAAAATCGCTGATTAATATGTCGTTTAAAAACTGGAGACTACCTTCAAATGGTTTAAAAATTTGCGGTTTATAGTCTGGAGACTCACGTATAACATGGCTAGCTTCCCTTAAATACTCGTTTTTTAATGGAAGCTCGATACTATTATTAACAACATTTTTTAGCTGGTAAAGACCCAAAAGAAACACCGGGACGGTTTTATTCAGCCCTGCTTCCCGATACCAGCCGGAAGACAGCCACTGGCACCTGCTATAACACTGTTCCATTTCTTCGAAGTTCGCCCTAATGAGCTGGTAATCTCCTGTAATCACACCATATAGGTATTCTAAAAACGCTCTGTCAAACTTTGATGTAACCTCGCCGATTAATTTTGAATAGAGTTCCTTTGTCTCATTCTTCAAATCAGGCTCGATCACTATTGCTCTGAGTAGGTTTCTACTTAACAGCAGTGTTTTGTCATAGGAAACCGTATTATCCAAAGCAAGTGACTTGGTGTATACTAAACCTTGCAGTTCGGTGTCTTTGTTGACTGCACCTTCGACTATGATCCAGTCAGCAGGTCCGGAAAGGTATGCCCGATTCAACAGCCTCAGTCGTGAATAGGTAAATATGCCGTTTAACAGCTGCTTATAGTCGTTGTCAACGACCGCTTGGTAAATGGCGATATTCAATATTCCCAGTATCTCCTTGTCATTTAGGTTCATCAAAAATAATTCTGAGAATGAGAGCTTATGATAGTGATCGCCCCAGGTATTGGAGTTCAACAAACCGCAATACTCATGATTAGAAGCGGCGGCCATAACCCGGTCAAACAAGCGAATTAACGATTGTTGTATCTCATCAAAATTTTGATGGACCGAATTATTAAACTCCTTTTCAATCTTTTTCATCTATTTGAATTAGTTTCAGCCCTTTTACTTGGATAAAAATATGTCGTATGGAAAATATGGGTTGTCTTTGAAACGACTGCTATCCAATTCCATTTTTTTGGCAATTGCAGCGGCTTCCCATGACCAGTAACCGGTATAGCCCCATTCTCTTAGATGTGAATCGTACCACGCTTCTTCGTTGTGAAGAGAATACCACTCTTCAAGATATTGAACAAGGGCTGCTCCTGCTTCTCGAATAGGAAGATCTATAATTTTTTGTAAGACAACAAATGGTTTGTAATCATTGGTACTTATGCCTTTATTATCAAGTCCTGTAAGAAAATAAATCAATCGGACTGGTTTAAATGATGATTCTATAGGACTGTTCTCCCAAGCGTTTATGAAACGATGCACCGCTGCAGTGTGCTCCTGTAACCTGTCAACAAGAAATAACAATGAACAGCATTTAATAAATAGTGAATTATTTTTGAACTCTTGGGGATCTGCCTTAAGGAGAAAGTCTATCGCTGCATCTAAAGTGGGAATTAATTGATCGATCGGCTCTCCTTTAGCGTAGTCAACCTGAAGTTTCTGAAGCCTGATATTGCAGGCTTCAATAAAATGATGGTTTTCTAGCCTACCGTTTTTCTCTTCATACCGTTGGAAGTCTTCATCGTCATCGCTAATCCACAGATTTATTCTTTCGAGCTCCTTATTGAAGTATTTACTATCTTTATACTGGGCCCTTACTTTTTGCGGTTCCTTATGCTCTCTTGTTGCCCCAAAAATCTTACTGAAAAATCCCATGCTTTTTATTGCTTTAGTAACCAGTTGTCTAGAGCAACCTGATTAAACGAAATCCTAAGGCCACTCTGTACATTTGCTGATCAAAGAGGCAAGCGAGTATAACTTTTATTTAAATCTTACGTACTTATTCTCTATACCTTCATACAGAACCGTCAATGTATCATTCTTCACCGTATATATCCCCTCAGTCTCGTCTTTGGTTTCATTTTCCACGGTAATTAATTTATTATTGTGAATTCTATAGGTGGCCTCGATCTTATTCTGCATTTTACCTTCTCCCAGATACTGAATAAATTGTCCATCTTCTTTAAATTCAAGAATAATCTTTTCGACCGGATTTCCTGTTTCTGATTCCTTCATCAAGCCGCTCCACTTACCGAGCAGCTTAGCATCTTGCTGCATCTGGCTGTTGCAACTCATACTTAGACACCAAGCTAAAATAAATAATATCTGCTTCATCTTAATTTTATTCCTTATCAAAATCAAATATTCTTCCAACAGCTGATCTCATTAGGCAAACTTGGACTCTTTTTATGTTCCTATGCTGCCGATGGATGCCCACCTGATCTGGAATTTAAATTTAACAGTTATTTATTCCTGAGGGCCTCTGGTTCTGGGGAAGTCCGACGATTGGACTTTGTTGTCTTCATTGATTTTTTGTGCTGCTGCCATAGAAACGACCAAATCATTCAACATGGAGCTCGCCGCTGTCGGCGAGTTGGGCAGCAGCACCAAATTGCTTCGGCTATTGGCTCCAATGGCATTCAACGTATCGTAATGTTGAGTAACGACAATTAAAGCAGAGGCTTCCTGAGCGTTAATATTAGCGGCGTTCAACATTTTCACCGATTCCTCCAGTCCTTTGGCAATCTCTCTCCGCTGGTCTGCTATCCCCTGCCCCTGAAGTTTTTTGGATTCTGCCTCGGCCTTCGCAACCGCAACAATTCGTATTCTTTGTGCTTCAGATTCATACTCTGCAGCTGTTTTTTCACGCTCTGCAGCGTTAATCCTGTTCATGGCGTGTTTTACCTGTTCATCGGGATCAATATCCGTCACTAAAGCTTTGATAATATTGTAACCATAGCTTTGCATGGCGTCCTGCAACTCGCTTTTTACAGCGTTTGCTATATCATCTTTTCGTACAAAAACATCATCCAATTTTGTTTTAGGCACTTCCGCACGAACAACATCAAAAACATAGGATGTGATCTGATTTTCAGGATTTTCCAGACGATAATAGGCGTCTTTCACATTTTCTCTGATCACTTGGTACTGAACAGAGACTTTTATCTTTATGAAAACATTATCCAATGTTTTGGTGTCGATGATCACATCCAATTGCTGTATTCTGAGATTCAAACGTTTGGCAATCTGATCCAAAAAAGGAATTTTTAAATGCAAGCCGGCGTGGCTTACCTTTAAAAACTTGCCTAATCGCTCAACCACAGCGGCGGTTTCCTGTTTTACCGTAAAAAAAGATGCAAATAATGTGATAAGTCCGAAAAAGACGATAACTCCTAAAAATATCATAACTTAAATTTTGATTGATGATACACAAATTTACGTCTTTACATCGTCATTCCTATAGCAATCCCATTATTTTTCGGTAAGAATAAGTTGCCAACTACTTTTTGCTCAATTTCTGTAAACGCTCTTTGGCAGATGGAACGATATCGTCATTGCCTTCATAATTATCAATTAAGCTTTTCAATGTACTCTTTGCCTGGAAAGTGTCGCCCTTGCGGGTATAGATATCTGCTAACAATAGGAAACTTCTGGCCACCCAGTACTCGTGTGCTCCCCTATTATTGATCACATCAAAGGCCGTTTCTTGGGCTTTATCGTATTGCTTATTTTCATATTGCAGTTGTCCAACACGATACCGTGCCTCTGCACCGACCGCTCCCTGGCTCTTGAGAGCGGCGAGACTGAGCTCTTTCATGGCGGACTCTTTGTTACCCTCCTGTAATAAGGCTCTTCCGCTATATAAGTATGCCTTGGCAATTTCCTCCTCAGAAGCGCCAGGGTAATCTTTTATCAACTTTACATACTTGGCCATCTGCTCCATATCGCCGAGTTCGAAATAACATGCGATCAAGTTAGTTACAGCGTAGCCATAATGTTTTTTATATTCTGAATTGAGCTCTAATTTTTTGAGGTGTACTATGGCCTCATTGTACTCTTTGAGCTCCAGATATAGCGCAGCAACCGTCAGAAGGGTATTCTCTGTATATTTGCTCGTCCAGTCATTCAGGATGATATTTAGGTCGTGCAACGCTTCCTTCGGATGCCCGGTACGATATGAGCTGACCCCGCGGATGTAACGCGCGTATTTCTCTTGTTTGGGCTTTGGAAACTTATCAAAATAGGCGTTGATCGCTTCCACAGCTGCTGCATACTCTCCCTTGGTAAACAAAGAATGGGCTGCTTTGAACGCCATATCATCTTGCTCCAAAGGACTCAGGTTACTGACATCAGTGCCGATCGCATAACGGATATAGCTCGACGCATCGCCCTGATCGAGGTAGATGTTCTCGATGAAACGCATTGCTTGTTGTGCCTCATCGGTCTTGGCATATCTCTCCACGACCTTTTGGAAGGTCGCTTTTGCTGCCTCGGGCTGATCGTTGTTGTACTGCACGAGTCCTATCGTCATTAATGCCCGGGGAAGATAGCTACTACGTGGATACTTGTCTATCATAGCCTGCAAGCCTTCGATAGCCCGGTCATAATCTCCCATAGTGAAGTATGTGTATGGGATCTCAAAAGCCGCGTCATCTGCATAGTTGGAGCTTGGAAATTGTTTTACGACAGACCGCAGGGTACTTAATTTGGTTTCATTGTCTCCCTGCAATCCAAAGATAACACCTCTTTGGAACAAAGCGTAGTCCTGATTGGGAGCTTTACTGTTGATCAGCTGATCATAGTACTGGTTGGCGCGACCATAGTTGCGTAGACACAAATAAGAATCGCCCAAACGTGCGATGACGTCATAACGTATGCTCTGATCTACAGAACTTCCCTCGGCAGCCAGGAAACGTTCAAAATAATCGGCCGCCATACCAAAACTGTTATTGCGGAATGCTGCATATGCCAGGCCATAATTTGCATAATTGTATACTTCAGTATTTCGGGCGGCAGGCAACCGAAGGAAACGGGAGAAATTTTCCACCGCCTCGCCGTATTTCCGCACTTCATACATCGCTTCCGCTTTCCAATAGGTGGCCAATGCAGCCATTTCTGCATCAACCGGAAATTTTTCCGATCTCATGAACATCGATATACTATTTTCGAAAGCACGTTCGTTATAAAACTCCAAGCCACGGTAGTACGTTGCCTTTTGATAGGTCGCATCTGTTTCCCTTGCCCGATCCTTTATCGATTCCAGTAGACTTACCCCAGCATGAAAGTTACTGGTGCCCAGTAAGATTTGAGCTGACAGTGTTTCGGGACGTTCTTGTTTTTGGGTACCCGGATCAAGATCACCATATTCTTGAGTGATATATCTCGTGAGAACTTGCTGTGCGGCCTGGGTAGAGTCCAATTCGAACAGGATCTTGGCATAGTTATATAGTCCATCTACTTTTAATTGTGGGTCGAAATCCAAGTTCATCGCCTTAACAAATGCATTTCGTGCGCCTTGTTTATCGCCAGTTTCCATCGCAATATGACCTAAAGTCATTATGGAACCTTGATAAAAAGCATCTGAAGCCACTAGCGACCGCAAGATAGAGGCCGCTCTTTCGTATTCGTGTGCTTGGTAGGCCAGAAAGCTAATGCGATAATTATCAATATTGTTGCGTGAAGCATTGGGATGCCGTTTCAGTAACTCGTGGTAATAAGCTTGCCTGAATCCCTTTCTTGAAAAATAGGTAGCGGTAGCGATTTGGCGCAGTTCAGCTTCAATGGCTTCCCGGTTGATATGGCGCATATCGGGACTTCTGCGAACCTTAACGGCATCGGCCAACAACGGCCGGTAGTCGCGTACGACATCAATGGAATCCATAGTGGCCACTTGCCCTTCATTCCGTTGCTCACTGGACTGTGGCTTCTCTTTCTTCTCTTTTCGCTGCTTGTCCACTTCCTGCGCATATCCTGTAACCAGCGTTGCCGAAAGTACCCCGGTAAGCAGGTATTTCAGGTAGTTGTGGCTGATTCTTTCTTTCAATATCATTGTTCGTCCGTATTTCTGAGTTTTCCAAACATTCCCTTTGTAGAGGAGACAATATCTTGATGTTTCTCTAGTTAGTACAACCAAAACTAAAGAATTCCGATCACAAATTAGGTAAACCGTCAGTAAAAAATTGGACATGTACCACTATCGACAACAGAATGGGATTATGGGGACGGATGCTCTCAGCGTAAGAAGAAAGGCGCCCTTTTGGCGCCTTCCTGTAATTAAATTGTATTTTCCCAAGCTTTTAACTGATGATCTTTCAACATGTCTTCAATTACCTTAGGAACGACATTTCTGAATTTTCCTTCATCAGAAGGTACAATATCGATCATACGGTCGATCATTTCTTGCGGATCCATTTTGCCCTCTGGAGTTGCAAAGAAGTCATCAAATCCTTTGCGCAGGTCAGCTCGTTTGGTGAAGTTGACTTCATCATCTAACCAACGGAACGGATTGTCTGCCATGGTTTCATTATAGCCAGTGTAATAGGCTCCCGGATTGATAGTCTGTACTTTGATCCCGTATGCCTGAAGTTCTTGCTGCAAGGCTTCTGCAAAGGATTCCAGTGCGTGCTTGGTAGACACGTAGGTTCCCCAGTTGGCCGGTGTAAACAAACCTCCCATGGATGAAGTGAATACCACTTTTCCCTTTTTACCTTCTCTTACCCATCGTTGGACGACGCCCTGAGTTAGAACTAAGGGTAAAAAGACATTGACCTCATAATTTTTTCTGACCAGATCCACAGGAATCTCCCACACTGGTCCTGCTTCTCCCATACCTGCATTGTTCCAGAGTATATCAAAATCCCATTTTAAAGCTTGCTTGATGTCATACTGATCGGTAAGGTCCAGACGCTCCACACGGATCTTATCGGATAGACCCAATGCTGCTACTTCTTCGCGAAGTGGGGTCACCTGTGACGATACATGCACTGTGGCGATGATGTTATGTCCGTTTTTAGCCATCCCTATTGCTGCTCCTTTGCCGAAGCCTGAACCTGCTCCTGTAATTAAAATTGTTTTAGTTTTCATTATTGTAAATTTTGAGTTAGTAATTATTATTGGTTATTGCCTTTGTGTTTTTTTGAACTATTAAATTGCACTTTGATGGAAAATTTCCGCTCCTGCGGTCGCTATTTGAAGGTCTTCGGTAACTGCTCCCCCTGAAACTCCGATGTATCCAATGATTTCGTTATCCTTTACAATAGGCAGACCACCCGCGAAACCGACTAATCCGCCGTTTGTGTCTACCATCCCATAGGTAGCGGCTTGGGGCTTTAGATATTCGCCCACGTTTTCGCTGCTCGTTCTGAAAAGACTGGCGGTCTTCGCTTTTTTTATGGCAATATCCATTGACCCTAAAAAAGCATAATCCATTCTTTCGAACGCTTTCAAATGCCCCGCTGTATCTAAGACAGCAATGTTGGCATTTACATTCAGTTGTATCGCTTTGGCTCTGGCCATCTGTACAACTTGTCGTGTTTCATCAAGATTGATTTCCATAATGTTGTAAGTTTTTCATTCTGCTATGACAAAGTTGCAACACATTTAACCGGTTCCTTATAGGAAAAAAATCCCTGTTATTATGAAAATCAAACCTGTTGTCCTTTTTTCCCACTTTTCCTATCTTTATAGGACAAAACCAGATATTAGATCTATGAAAACCCGTTCGGACCACAAGGAAATTGACCTTCTTCGAAACTTTCCTGAGTTGACGCCTATTTATAGGGAATCCCTTGATTCTAAGCAGATCAAAGTATTTAATCGAGAAATTGAGGATTGTAGAAATTATCTTTCGGCCAATAGACGGGATTTCTATAAAATACTAATGATCACGGGCGGCTACGGAGTGTTTACGCTGGGGCTAAACAAGTATCAGATTGACAGACCTACGATTATTTATATTCATCCAAATGATATTATCTCCTGGCAGAAAACATCAGGTGAATCCGCTGGGTACTACCTATTGTTTAAGAAAGATTTTATCAATCATCATCCTATGCTGAAGTCTACAATTGACAGATTGGCCTTGTTTAGCGACAAAAACAAAAGTGTAATCTGTGTTGAAGAGAGTGATTTACCCGGATTTAAACGGCTCTGGGAAAGTATGTATCAGGAACAGGAAAATCAATTGGGTGCAGAAGCTATCCAAGCATATATCCAATTGTTGATGATTGATAGTGCAAGAATGTCGAAAACTGTCGTTCCCGAACATACAGAAGATGATTATGATCATATCCACCGCTTTTTCGGACTGCTTGAGCAAGAGATTGCTAAGATCAATTATGAGAATTCAATTAAGCTGAGGACCGCTCAGGAATTTGCCGATTCCATGCAGCTGCATCCAAATTATTTGAATCGAATATTAAAAAAAAGAACCGGGCAAAATGTGAGTACGCACATAAAGGCAAGGTTGTTAGATGAAAGTAAAGCTCTTTTGCTGCAGACATCATGGTCCTTAGAACAGATAAGTTATGCCGTGGGATTTTCGGATCAGCCCAATTTTAATTTCTTTTTTAAAAAATACACAGGTGTAACACCCAATACGTATCGAAAAACGGCAATACGGTAGCCATGGCTTTATTATTTTCGTTTCTTCTCTGCTTGGCTATCCGAAAAATTCAGTCAAAAGAATGTAAATGTGCGCGGTATGCGGTACAAGTTACCCGTTCAGTTTCGAAGTACTGATGCGGGCCTAACCGTAATCCTTCTATTTGCATTTCTTCCAAAATTTTTAGATACGAGTCATTGGTCTACCAAGTTTAAGCCGAAATGTCGCTTTCCATCTTGTGCTACCGTCACTAAAATAGTTTATACTTCTTGCAGATAATTTCTCTTACTGGGATTTAGTTTTTTCTCAGGTTCTTCCGGAATCTCCAATATATGAGGCCACTCGACCCCACATATTTTCAGTCAGTACTTATCCTTTCGGAGCGAATAAATCATCTGAAAAATCTGTGGATCTACCATTGATTTAGTAAATTTCTATTAAATTTACTAAATCAATGGAATTAGACCTCATATTAAAAAGTATCGCCGAGCATGTTACATTAAACCTGCAAGAACAGGAATTTGTAATTTCACTTCTGAAAGTCAAAAAGGTAAGACGTCGGCAATATTTACTTGAAGCAGGAGACATTCAACGACATGGTATTTTTGTTAACTCCGGCTGTCTACGAAGCTTTTCGGCCTGCAAAAACGGAATTGAACGTAATCTGCAGTTTGCCCCTTCAGGTTGGTGGATCGGAGACCTCAATAGCCTAAAATATAGACAGCCCAGCATATTGTATATAGATGCGATATTCGATAGTGAAATAATCATGCTCGCAAACTCGGACCAAGAAATGCTTTATCAATCTATACCTCAGATGGAACGGTACTTTCGGTTAATTACCGAGCGAGCTTATATACGAAGCCAACAACGTTTGGTCGAAACGTTGAATATGCAGGCAAAAGAACGTTATGAGCAATTTTGCAAGCATTACCCTGACTTGATCAGGTCTCTTCCCAAAAAACATATTGCTTCTTATATTGGTGTGACCCCTGAATTTTTAAGTACTATAGTCTAATAGCTATAGTTTTTATTCTTTTGATATATAGAGTCCCATTGATCACAATGTGGAATACTTAAGGTATATTAAGTTTAATACTTAATATACCTTATTCTTCGCCATAACTTCTCTCTTTAACTTTACCTAACGAAAGCAAACGGCGCACCTATCCTTTTGGGAGTTTATAACACACCCGTACTGTTTGAAGTGAAAGGAACTATTTGCGACCTTTTAAATGTTAAACAAATTAGTTAAATAATTAAACACTCGTATCAAATTTAAAAGTTATGGCACTTACAACACGGATAAATGCGAATGATGTCGCATTTCTATTAATTGATCATCAGAGTGGTCTATTTCAGACAGTGAAGGACATTGAAGTACCCACGTTAAGGAGTAATGTTGTTGCACTCGCTCAGATCGCGGCAGTCGAAAACATCCCTGTGATCACGACGGCCTCTGAACCAAAAGGGCCTAACGGCCCTTTGATGCCTGAAATCCACGAGATTGCGCCTCATGCGCAATATGTGGGTCGCACAGGCGAGGTAAATGCTTGGGATACTCCTAGCTTTGTTGAAGCTGTAAAAGCTACTGGTAAGAAAAAATTGGTTATTGCCGGTGTATTAACAAGTGTTTGTGTGGCTTTCCCTGCAATTTCCGCAGTTGCCGAGGGTTATGATGTTTTCGCTGTCATAGATGCTTCCGGCGATATGAGCTCGTTGTCTACCCAGGTTACAGTAGCAAGATTACAAATGGCTGGCGTCATCCCAATTACTACCACAGCTGTAATCAGTGAGATACTGAAGAGCTGGAAACATACGAAAGCTCAAAGATATGCCAACGCACTTTCTTTGGTGATGCCTAATTATCAGGCCTTGATTGAAAGTTATTATAAAGCACAGGAAGTCGCTCTTGAAAAATAAATTGGCGTTCTAGTCGCATGTTCTACCGCGGGATGATATTGAATCGTTCGTCCCGTGGTAATCTTGTCCTCTTCACCCATTCGGATATCATGCCTTCATGGATACTAAGTTCGCGGGATGGGTATTTGATGCTCAAATGGGTGTTATTGCAAAAATATTGCCCCTCAAAAGTTTTAGTCCAACTTTTGAGGGGCAATTCTCTTTTTGAACAACCGTATTATCGATTGCTATGATGATAGCTTAATCGAGTGTCCCGAATTTCCCAGCCTGATAATCTTCAAAGGTCTGATAGATCTCTTCCTGAGTATTCATCACGAAAGGACCGTAACTTGCAATGGGCTCATTGATAGGTTCACCACTCAAAACGAGCAATACGGCTTTTTCCGTCGCCCGAATAAAAATCTCTTCTCCGTCATTTCTAAACAGGATAAAGCTATGCTCTTTGACTAATTCTTCATTCACCTCGATCTCACCATTAACGACCAGTATAGCCGAATTATGCGTTCGGGGAAGCGAAAAATCAGTGCGACCGCCTTTTTCCAGTTTGATGTCGAACACGTTCACCGGCGTATACGTACTCGCGGGGCCTTTTGTATCTTCAAAATTTCCTGCGATTACATTGACGAGCCCTGCTCCCTGAGGCAGCTTCACTTTACCCATTTGGTCAGCCGCGATCGCCTGATAATGTGGCGATGTGACTTTATCTTTCGCAGGCAGATTCACCCATAATTGTACCATTTCAAAAGGACCACCTGTCTTCGAAAAGTTTTCCTCATGATATTCTTTATGCAATATTCCCGCGCCAGCAGTCATCCATTGTACATCGCCCGGATGGATAACTCCACTATTGCCGGAACTATCATGGTGAGCAACGCTTCCTTTATAAGCAATTGTCACTGTTTCAAATCCTTTATGGGGATGGACATCAACACCGCGAAGATGGTCAGAAGGGCCAAAATCATACTCAGCGTTAAAATCTAATAACAAGAATGGACTCATTCTTTCCTTTGTAATACCCCTACCCGGCACCATATTAAACACGCGGAAACCGTCACCCACCATACTTGGGCGGGCTGGACGAGGAAAGATTTTTTCAATTGATTTTTTCATTTTATGAACTCCTATTTTACACCTTTATCGCATCGTTGATCAGGCTGAGAATATATTTCATCGTTACATCAACGGTGTATACAAATTTACCTTATATAACTGCTCTAAAGATTAATGTACATTAAGAAATAACATCCATGTGTATCACTCATTAAACTTAATACTCGAGTGACCTTTGTACCAACGATCCGATTTTAGCAGCTGCGTAGCCACAAATCGCTCAAACTGATGATCGGTATTTCGCATGACGGGTCCGTGTCCAAAACATATGATAGCAGGACTCAGTTTTGCTAATTTCTGCAATGATTTGATATTGAGTTGCTGATCTGAAGTAAATAGCTTTGGTGGCAGCCGCAGGCCTGTGGCTGTGGTAAGCAGATTCATATTCGTCGCTACGTCACCGAGTATGAGAACACCGTCTCGTTCACGGAACAAAGAAATGTGCCCGGCCGAATGTCCGGGTGTCTCTATGACCCGAAAGTTTCCAATCCTATCGTTTTCTACGACCGTCCCTGCGACGGAATGCCCCTGCCCTGCCCAATATTTTTGTTGAAGTCTGGCGACGCAATGATGCGGAGCTGGGTAGTCGCTGGTTACCAAGCCTGATTCGGTTCTGAATACTTCAGCAGGATGACAGAATAAGGGAATGTCAAAATCCGCACATACCCGATCGCTACAGCCTTGGTGATCTGCGTGTGCATGCGTCAGGATATGTTGGTAAACGTGAATGCTCTGGAGAGCTTGCTTTATGGCCGTATAGGAACTTCGTATACCGGAGTCTACCAATACACCTTCTATAATATAGCAATTAATGCTATCGCGGGGCAGCAGTGAAAGCTGGTACACTTCAGGAGCAATTTGACGTAACATAGTTCTTTTTACGCAAATGTACAGCACTGATTTCTCATTGATAAGGACATTTGTCCTATAATACATTGAGTTTATGTATTTGTCCTTTGGCACGTGTAAGCGACCGCTGGGTGATGCCGAGGTAGGATGCGAGATCTTGATTAGTTACGCGCTGGACGAGCATCGGTTCACTGCACAGGACATGGCGATATTTATCCACTGCAGACCGATTGTTGTAGTTCAGTAGATAACGTTCTTTCTGTTTATACTCCTGCTCCAATATCGACTTTATAATGCTGTTCCAAGCATTGACATTAAGTAGCAAATGCTGATAGCCGGGATAGTTTATTTCATAGATTATACTATCTTCTATCGCCTGGATACTCCTGCAGGATTTTTCCTGCGCCACAAACTCAGCAAACGAGGTGACAAATTCGTTTTCAAACTTAAAGCAGGTGATATTTACCTTCCCTTCGTCGTCGGTAGCATAGGCTTTTACAGCTCCGCAGGCAATAAAGCCTATGTGGCGACAGAACTCATCTTCACGCATAAAAAAGTCGCCCTTTTTTAAGATGATCCGCCGGAAGAACGGTATAGAACACTCGACTTCCTCAGCTGATAGCTGTCCCGTTGAAAATAGATAACTTGTTAATACATCAGCCATTATGTGTTATTTCGATCTTTTATTTCGTTCATTTGCTGTCTACGGATTATATGGTAGATCCTGTCTCCAAATCTAGCAATTATCGTACAGGCAAAAAAACGTAGCGAACGAATTCTTCGGCATGACGCCCGCCAGTAGCTGACGCATGCGGCATTTATTATATGATTAATTTTAAACCGAACGAAATATTACGGCCGGGAAGTGGCGCCAAGTATTTAAGGGTTGAGTTTTGCGGACGTGCTTCGGTATTCAGTAGGTTTGTTCCACTAATGAAATACATAATTTCATAGCTTTTAATTCTCATTTTATAACCCAATTGTCCTGCTACCAGCGAGTAAGCAGGCATTGCCGGTTCCATATTGATATTTTTACCTAAATATCGTTGTTTCAAGTACCGTTCGAAATTGCCACTTCCGAAGAAGTTTTTGAATTGTACTGACAATGAAATTCCATATCGGCTTGTTGGTAGATTTGGCATGTAGTCGCCTTCTGCCCATTTACGCATGCTGTCATCGGAGGTATTCATATTTTTGACAAGATCAGCATAAGCATTCATTTCTACCTGGCGATTTGCAGACCATGTATGCATATAGCCGCCTTCCAGTTCCCAGCCG
Organism: Sphingobacterium sp. InxBP1; assembly: GCF_026191775.1. Classification (NCBI taxonomy): domain Bacteria; kingdom Pseudomonadati; phylum Bacteroidota; class Sphingobacteriia; order Sphingobacteriales; family Sphingobacteriaceae; genus Sphingobacterium; species Sphingobacterium sp. InxBP1. Next base: position 73,999 of record NZ_JAINDX010000048.1, read on the forward strand.
TGAATTTCCGTGTCCGATGCCCGCCATTCTTTTACCAAGAATCCACCGGAGCGAGAAATGCCGGTATGGGCAAGATATAAATAATTCTTAAAAAAGCTTCGATAACGGGCGGCCGATAATTTAAACCCACCATGTTTTATTCCCCCAGAAAACTCATAGGAGTTTGAAAGCTCCTTCACTAACCGGTCGTCCCCATTCTCCTCTACCAACATTGCAAAATGATCATTACCAGCGTAAAGCTCATTAACCCCTGGAGCGCGCTCCGCATGGGAGAATGTAGCTTGTACATAAGCAATATCAAATAAGGTATATCGCATATCTCCAGAAAGCTGGTTTAACTGAAAATGCCGGTCAGAGAGACTTCCTCCGGAAAGCCCCCGGCTCCGCTGGTAAGTGGGATCGCTCAGCGCACGGCGGCTAGCCCAATCATGACGATAGCCCAGCTTAAAAGCAATCGGGTAAAAATCAAGCGACTGCAACGTAAACATCCCACCTTCACAACTCGAACTATTGGGAATATAGCGCCGCTCACCTTGTCCCTTTAATTCCAGATAGGAAAAGTCAAATCCGCTGACACTATGCCAAAAAAAACTGAATTGCTGTGTTAGCTCTGTACGAAGCGTATGGCGCTGGCTATCAAACTTATTGACACGATATTTGCCCAGAAGTTCGCGATCATCGGATAGTTCACCTCTATACTTCAGTTTGATCTCTGACATCAGTTTTGTTTTTGTTTTTAAGGCAGATTCCAATTGCCAGGCATAGGAATAAGTACGTGTATTGATTGCTTCATAGACCGGAATCCAGGCCGCTGTATGGCTGTGGACAGGCCTATTCAGCTGAGCAAATCCGGGGACACCATAATAACCTTCAAGGGCATATAACCCCAGACCTATCCGAAAGTTTTCCCTGAGGTAACTAGCTCCTGCATTAACCGAACGTCTGTCGGCATGACTGTTGGGCATTATGCCCTTTTTCACAGGAGCGTAATCTGTAATCCCATGGACAACTTCGGAATAAAGTGGCGTATTTGGATCTTGTCCCGCGATATATTTGTCATTTTTAGGGTTCGGTACCCTTTCGCCATTGATAAACGAATAACTTTCGAAGGTATATAGATCAGCTTCGGACAAGCCCCAGGTTGGATCGCCCATGTTATCGAGTACAAACCGGCTCAAATACGGATATAAGGTCAGATTTTGAACGGTCTCGCGCTCGACGTTTACCTGTGCCATGGCGGCGGTTAGTGGATCAATTGTTGGATCATAGGCAATCGGAGCTTTAGTATTACCGGGTATTTTGAGATGACCATGCGCTTGTCGCATAGCGCCGATATGTGCCGCCCAGTAATTTCCAATATTGGTGTTCAGAGAGAGCGATTGGATATTTCCGCTATTCGTACCCAATTCTGATACCGCCTGGCCTTTGATCCGCTTTTCTAAACGAGCTATAGGAATCGTATTATCTTGCAGATTTACCGCCCCACCGATCGCTTTTCCGCCAAATAATACAGTCGAAGCTCCTTTATACAGGTCTACTTCACGTAGATTGTGGATATCAATATTGGGGTTTAGGTTTGGACTGATTCCCGATAAATCATTGATCGAAAGACCATTGTTCAACACACTGACTCTGCTTCCGCTAAGACTGCGTATCATGGGCATCCCCACATTGGGCCCAAAAGAAGCGTTCTGCACGCCTGAAATATGGCTCAAAGTCTCGCCAATCGTCTGTGCTTGGGCACGGTCCAGCTGATTTCGATCAAGCTTTGTCTTCTGCCATTGATCCATGATAAGGCCGGTCGCGCGCGCGGTCGGCAGCTTGATGTTTCGCAATGTATCGACTGATGCTTCGTTTTGTGCCTGTACAGATCCTGCAGTCACCAACGTAGCCAGGGATGCGAAAAATATTCTTTTCTGATGGGGTACCATATTGTAATCTATTCCTGTGTGTGCTGCAAAAATAGAAAAGAAAGTATTAAATGCAATAATGTTGCATTAATAATTTACAATCATTACCTTCGTCAAAATTTTTCAAACGATATGAAATACATCAACACACGATCTGCTATCACAGCTGCCCTGATCCTTATGTTCAGCGGTCTATCATCTTGTAAAAAGGAAACAACCCCCGCTCCTTCTGAAATCCTGCTGTCGTTGCCTTCGCAGGTTAGTCTTCGCTACGGCGAGACCCGGGAGATTAAATTGTCGGATAACCTATTCTCAGCTGCTGGACTGACGTTCAGCTTTGACTTTTCCCAGACCCAGGATGTCAATATCGGTAACGGATATAAACTCAGCGACAGACTAAACCAGGCTATTAAATATCATAGCGAAAGCCAAAGTATACAGATTAACAGTGCACTGCTGTATCCAAATGGTGCTCAGTCCATCGATGCGCGTATTCCTGATGAATATAGGATCACGTTGGTTGCTAAAGAATCGCATGGTGCGGTGGTAGCCAAGGAAAGTTTTTCATTAAAAATAAGTAGTGGAATGATTGGTATCAAGGGGCTAAAAAGCGACAGCGGGTTACCTTATTCCTACGTGCTGTATAGTGACCAAGCGACTGTTTTTGAAATCGATCCTCTTGGGCTTCCTACTGCTGGCGCTAGCTTTCATTTAAAAATGAAAGATGGGCAGGAACATATAGCTTCCATCGTGGGCGCGAATATCAAACTTTCCAAAGATGCCGGCGATCCGGAAAAGAAAGCTGAACAATCCTTCGAACTAACTCCAGAACTTAGGAAAGATGGTTTTCCTGTGGCTTCGACAACCTTAAGGGTCATCCTCATTCCACAAATTAAATTTTTGTTTGGGCAATATTACCCCGACCTAAATCTGACCATCGATTTCAGTCTCCTCCATATTGGTCTTTCAAACGGTTATGTGTCTGCAGCACCTACTCTTTATCCCGAGAAATATAAATCTACTTTTGAGCTTGTTTCGATACAAAAGGATGGGCTCGCGTTTGCTGATACGGAAAAGCTGTTTAGCGTAAATACCCAAACAGGGGAGATTACCGTGAAGAAAAGTGAAAGCTTAATGGCTGGTAGTTACAAGATAACGATTAAGGCACTGACAACTACAGGTCTTGAGTTTGTTACGTCCCTTACGCTAGTGATGTCAGCAGGATAGTCAAACTAACTATACATTTACCGCCGTGCCCCAAAAAAGGCAGGCGGTAAACATCCATGAAATATTCAATGGCTTATTCAATGGCTTAGTCCCGCGAATCGAGGTTGCGAAGAATGCTGTAATCGATATAAAATGTGCCAAAGGGCACAAAACAGGCCAAAAGGACCTTCCAAGTCGTTTCCCGAAATTTCCACCGCTCTTCGACGCCAACCCGAAGTGCATTGAAAATGAAAAGAAGAAACAATGCGCCGTGCACAGGACCTATAGCCTTTACAGCTGCAGGGTTGTCAAAAAAATGTTTCATCGGTACTGCTACAAAAACAAGTACGAGCAAAGAAACGCCTTCCAAAAAAGCGAGCAGCCTTAGCCGGCCGACAGATGTAATAAAATAGTGTTTCATCTTTAGTGTATTCTTAAATAGGGTCTATTCGCCAGTGGTGAAAATGGCCAAGGTATAGCGATAAAAATGATTAACAGAGCGATTGAATACCAGAGGAGCATGGTCCTAAACTTTTCCCGATCAGCAGTCCTGCGCTTGGCGAGGGCCGACCCGATGGTAAGTATCACGATAGAGGCCAGCATCAGGATCACATGGATCAGCCCAAAAAAGGTCATGTCGAAATCCTGAAATGATTCCGATGACCAGTAGCCCTTGGCGATCTGACTATTCGTAAACAGCATGATTCCCAGCATCAGTTGGACATGCGCAATAGTTGCCGTCCAGTGCCTGACGCTGTCATCGGCCTTGGTGAACGGGGTGTCTTTGAAATACCCTATGGATGCCTTGTAGATCGCATAAAGCAAAAAGCCCAGTACAAGCCATCGTGTCCATGAATGTAAAAGTAATAATGTGGAGTGCATTGTATGTTGATATTTGTCTTTGTAATACATTATTTGCGGAATGGATACGCGCCGAATTTGTGAACGCGGCTCCCGATTTCAAAGATACATTAAAAACATACTATATGGTATGTTTTTAATGTAAAAAAATTACTCCGGTTAGCTGTAGCGGCAAATTGAGCATTACGTTCAGCATTGCCTGCAATATAGCCCAATGCAGTTATCTGAGGCTCGCCAAGTAATTCTTTAATTCTTTCAGGTAGGGCAAATAAACGGTTTTGCTGTTTGCCAGTTTTCCGAAATTCCGGATGCCCCAATAGCCAGATATGACAAAAAGCGTAACTTGCCCAGGCACCACATCGGCGCGAATCAGCCCATCCTGCTGCCCTCTTTCAAGTGCCGCCACCATGACCTTTGCCCATTCATCCGCAAGCTCTTCCAGTACTTTAGTGAACTTGGAATCCCAGGGCGTCATTTCCTGGGTGAAATTGGCTGCGGGACAGCCATATTCGACCTGTAAGAATTCATCTTCCAACAATAGATAACGGATCAGCCCGTAGATGCTATGGACAGGATCTGCCCCAGACCGTAAAGGCTCGATAAAACTTCCGTTTAAAGTCGGTTTTAGTATTTCGTTTATGATGGCTAGGCCCATTGCATCTTTCGATTTGAAGTGATAATAGAATGCTCCCTTGGTCACCGCTGTGGTGGCAATTATTTCGTCGATGCTGGTGTTTCGGTATCCTTTTGCATAGATAAGCTCAAAAGCTTTACGAAGGATCATTAACCGGGTTGTTTCTGCCTTTTTCATGGTAAATACGCTGTGTTCGTTATTGTCCTTTGAAAGATACCCATAATTGGGTGTTCTCTGCGTTTTAATTTTCATTTCTTCTTGTCAAGCTGCTCAATATAATCTAAGATTAGCCTGATGCCCTCATCGTGAGGAACGGTCGTGCCGATCTTGGGCATATGAAGCTCACCGGAAATGGTGATTCTGCCGGCAATTTTCGCTTGCTTGAACAAGATACCTGTCTCATTCACTGGAGTCTCATACCTCAGGTCAAGTTGGGTAATGCCGCCAATACCCCCGGGACTGTGGCAATGTGCACAGTTGATGTCCAAGTAAGCCCGTGCCCGCTGGTCCAGCGGTGTGGAAAGAGCCTTATAGTCGGTCATCTTGTCTATTGCCGCTAACGATTTGAGTTCCAGCTTCCCCCTTTGTCTGAGGTAATCCAGCTGATTCACTCGCTTATCCCCTCGGTCGATTTGGACATTGAGATTTCTGAGTTTGGGGCCGATCGGAAAGAGACCACTACCCTGCCGGTGGCATGCGATACAGTCCGCCCTGGATGGAATTTTGTAGGCAGTTTTCCTATTCCTTCGCTTTTCATCCCAGAACGTAACTGCAACGGTATCGCCCCTGGTCAGTAAGAAGGCGTCATCTTGCCTCTCGTTCCATCTATAGGTAGCTGCATTCCACTGCGATTTATGCTTAATCAGCAGTCGCGTTTCTATAATACGTTTTCCGGCTCCAGGTTTTCTAACGGTGTCGACATAAAAAAAGGTCTTGGCCAGTATCGTACCGTCCGGAAAGTCGGGAAGCCCGCTCCCTAGGGCAACCATCTTTCCACCTTGGGGAAGCAGAAGAATACGTTGCTTTTCAGCATAATCGGTAAAGAGCGCTGACGAAACTTCTAGCTGCTCAGCCTCTGCTATTGGCGTAAGGTCTGACAACTTACCCTGAAATAATCCGTATTGGGAAAGCTTCTTCTTGAACTCAATATTATCTTCAATATTTGAATTTATGCCATTGTCGTTTAGTACGATCAAAAGTGCCGGTATAAAGATAATACCCAATAATACGATATAAGCCTTATTCATGAATGTTGACTCGTTTTGGACCAATGGCACAAATGTAAAACAATAACATACTATATAGTATGTTTTTAATGTCAATTTTCGCTGAAAACTGGATAAAATCCTTGCGAAGATCTTCCACCGAGCTTAAACCACGCGAAACGCGATAGCTATTTATTCACCTTTTCATATAAATATCTTTTTTCGTGAACGGCATAGTTCTCGAAATTGTTATGTTTTATAGTTGAAGACGGTCTACAAGCGAAATCTTCTCAGCTTTCGACTTAAGTATCACGCAGTTTGCACAATTAAAAGAATCGCTAATCATAAAAAATATATTATGGCATTATTTTCAAACGATTTAAGCAAAGAGCCGGTATTTGACGGCATTGGTTATGAACCGTCGTTCTTTTCGAGAAAGGCAATGGTCTCGACCAAAACAGATTACAGCAAAAAAAAGTACAACGACACCAACAAGGATACCAGAAAAAAGATCCTCGTTCTCTGTACAGAACAACGCTATATGACAATGAAAAACGGAAAAAAATTCTCTACAGGTAATCACCCTGTAGAGACGCTGGTACCTATTCTTCATTTTGAGCAGGCGGGATTTGAAGTTGACTTTTACACGCCAAATGGCGATTCAGTTAAGTTTGAAATGTGGGCGATGCCCTATGAAGATGAACACATCGGTAAGATCCTCGAAAAGTACAATACGCAATTTTCAAATCCTCATAGCCTCAAAGACTTTATCGCTGACAGCCGGAAATCTTATGTGGACTATGTGGCTGTGTTTATTCCGGGAGGGCACGGAGCAATGTTGGGGCTGCCAGAAAGCAAAGATGTAAAGGAGCTGATCAATTGGGTGGTTGCTGAAGACAAATACTTGCTGGCGATCTGCCATGGCCCTGCGGTGCTCTTAAGTGCAGCGGATGCTAGCAGCGAGGGCAACTTTCCGTATAAAGGATATAAGATCAATTCTTTTCCTGATGAAATGGACCTTACATTGCCAGAAAGTGGATACCAACCCGGAGAGATGCCTTGGTTTTATGGAGAAAAATTAAAAAAGCTTGGTGTGGAAATTCTAAACAAGAAGATCAGCGGCGATTGTCATGTGGACAGAAAACTAATTACAGCAGACAGCCCACTTGCCGCGGATAAATTTGGTAAAATTTGCGTGGAAGAACTTCTTGCTTACGAAAATCAAAGATAAAAAAAGGATCGCTTTTAGGTTGCCGACCCCTCCGGTCCGGCAACCACTTGTAAATGAAATCATCGGGACTTAGCAAAATTGTCGGACAACCGGCCGATTTCTTTTGTAGACAGTCTTTTATTATCCGACGCGATCACGATGCGATATCGAAATGTGACAGACTTTCCCGGTTTCAATGTCAAATTTAGGGCTTCAGCACCTTTGCTGAACACTTTCTGTCCTAATGGATTGGCGGCAAAAAGCCCATAGCCTCTCGCATGCCAGTAGGTTGGATATCCTATATTGTCGGGGTGGTCCATGATAACAATACTGATCGTATCCCCCCCTTTCTTCCCATAGAGCATACACCATCTGGCCCTTGAGCCCCATGCTGCATCTCCGGTCTTGTCCTCGCTGGTCAAATAGTTGCCGGTAACCGTGTTAGGATTGCTCTTTACTCTCGTCACTACACCATGCGTATCGGTAAACTGACGTTCTTCATCGGACGGTAATTCCAGTTCATGAGCAACACGCAGGCCGAGTAGACCATCTTTAACATCGGTAAAAGATACTGGTTGCTGAGCAGTGAGGATGGTAGTACGGTCAATCGTTCGGACCCTTCCTGTTGACTGAAAGACTAGCGTGGTACTTTCTTTCAACAAAACCTGTTGTTTTATATCGCACCAGTTCGCGGTATAATTTATGAGTCCCGTATCGCCACCTTTAGCTTCGTTGATGGCAGTCGTCTTAATCCAGCCGTATTTGTTGTTTTTATCCGGTGGTATGGCAGAGGAATTGTTCCAAAAATCGAGTCCGTTCACACTTTCATAGTTCATCCATAGACCAACGTGATGCGGATGGTCGGTGGGTTCATTCGCTCGTGACATAAGTGGATAGCCACGTGTAATAACTTCTCCATTGGCGGCATGGATGGGGAATAGCGTCGGTTTTTCCAGATCATCAGGATAAATAAGAGCAGTAAAAGGTTGGCCATCTGCTTCGACAGTAACGCTTTTGTGCAATTTATCGTGTCGGACGGTGATCTTTTGTTTATGTTGTGCATATATGGGCCCGACCATGGTTGCTAAATGTAAAAGAGATAGGATAAAATGTTTCATGTTGGTTAGCTATTTTAAACTTAATATTTGAATACCTTATCACCGGCGATAACTTCCTGTCGTTCACGGTCGAAGATTACTTTTTGGCCCGTACGGTAGGCAGCGTTGGCCATAATGACGGCGATCGAATGATTATAGCCCGCCTCGACGGGCGCATTGGGTTCCCTACGGCTGCGTACACATTCCATCCAATTGCGTATATGGGCCATGGTTACGGGATCACCTCCGGTATCAGCCGATGTCGCTACACGAATATCATTTAAGCTTGTTTCGGGTAATAGATTGGGCTTGAGGCCCATCATGCTGGCATATTTTTCGGTAAGGCCTCCTAAAGGCGTGATTTTATTCGTATCGAGGTTAAGTGTCCCGCCATTACTGTAGTATATTTCTTTTACCTCTTCCCCATCTGCAACACCGGAATTAGTCTGTCTCGACTTGAACAACACCTGAAACCCTTTGGTCTTATCATCAAATGGGCCGTAATCAAATACTGCAGTAAATGTATCGGCATTCTCGCGTCCATCTTTCCATACATAATTTCCGCCGTTGACTGCTACGCTGCGTGGATGGGGAAGGCCGCTAAACCAGTGTACCGTGTCGATCTGATGACATAACCATTGTCCGGGAATACCAGATGAGTATGGCCAAAATAACCTGTATTCGAGATAATGTCTCGCATCGAATGCTTCATACGGCCTGTTGAGCAAAAAGCGCCGCCAATCCACATCTTCTTCCCGAAGCTTGGCGACTAAGGATGGTCTGCGCCAACGGCCAGGCTGATTGACATTCCACGTAAGCTCTACCATCACAATATCGCCGAATTTTCCGCTTTTTATAAAATCATCCGCGGCAAAATAATTCGCTCCGCTCCTCCGCTGCGATCCAATCTGTACAATCTTGCCACTATCTCTTACCGCTTTTAATACGGCTCGTGCGTCATCCATGGTTTCTGCCAGCGGTTTTTCGACAAACGCATCTTTACCGGCCTTAACGGCTTCAATTGCATGCAGCGCATGCTGGAAGTCCGCCGTTGAAATCATTACAGCGTCAATGTCTTTCAGTCCATAAAGCTCTTCATTGTTCCGACAAGAGGTGATATCGTGTCCCAGCTTTTGTTTCCAAAAGTCAGTTCCTTCCTCCCGACGTAGTCTCCAGATATCGCTCACAGCAATGATGTCAAAATTTAAATCTTTGTAAGCGGCCAGAAACGAGGGCGCGTGAGCTCCCTTGTGGCGGTCAGAAAATCCAATTACACCGATATTTATGCGTTCATTTGCACCAAGGATTCTGCGATAACTGGAGGCACTGAAAGCATTAGCCCCAGTATACAGACTTGCTCCAAGCAAGCTTGCTTTTTTGATAAAATCTCGTCTTGAACCATTCATTGAATTAAGTTTATATACCTAGTAATATAATATGACATGTTTTTGTTTTGCCCGATAAAACGATTTGGTAATAAAAACGGTATTTATCATACATCGGAAGATAACATTCGCTAGGATATCGGCGATGTGCTTGATATATTAAAATAGGTGATTAATTAAATTTTTCTTACATTAGCTACGTGCAACCGTAGTATTACCACATGTTGCAGAAAATTTAATAAACCGACAGAAGCATTGGTCGAAATAGATAATGCTTTGAAAGTTAATCAAAATTATGATATGCATATTTTAATCGGACCGCAATTTTTTGCACCTTGGTAATGAGTAAAATGTCTGTGAAGATTTCAAGCAGGCTTTGTCCTTGAATCTCGAAAATAATCCTCATTTTGAAGTACACGAGAATTGTAGAAAATTGAAGATGTTATGTGAGACAAACATTCGTAAGGCAATCTTGCAGTTTTCCTTAGACAAATATGTTTTTTAGGCAACCCAAAATAGTGTAAATTGAACGTACAAGTAGCTAAGAAAATTTTCCGAAAAATATGGCTGTCCATTTTGTTATTAACGTTTAGCCATTTCGTGCACGCGTCTATACAAACCAGCAACAATAAACATGTTAACACAGTTCGGGTTGTTTATTTTTACGCTGCTGACGTAGAGGCGCCTCAAGGTTGGAGTAACCGCCTAGATCGAATTCTTAGAGATATCTCGTCCTATTACAAAGAGGAACTTGAAAATTCAGGCGTTAAAAGTAGCGGAATTCCATTTGAAACGGAAAATTCGGGCTATCGATACCACCTCGTTCAAGGCTGTAAGCCGTCAGCTGATTATAACATAAATTCTGGGACAGAAATAGAAAAGGAAATTTTCGAAAAGTTAGCCCCTGTTATGAATCCAAGTATAGAGCATATCCTTGTAATTACTTCATTAAACTATAAAAATGAGAAAGGTACCTATGTATTTCATTCGCCATACTACGGAAGGGGATCTGCTTCCTCTGGGTTGTGCATGGTTGCAGACTGCGAACTTTTGGACCCGGAATTCCTAAGCGACTCAACAACAAAAATGGTTTTTACAGAAATGTTTGCCACGGATAAAGAATGTTCTGTCGGAGAGTTCAACAGTTGGTATTTAGGGGGAATAGCTCATGAAATGGGCCATTTGTTCGGATTACCACATGACAACGGCTTTCCTGGCGAATTCAATAAAAATAAAATCTCCTTAATGGGAGAATATGGTAGCCGACATTACAAAGAAGAAAAATGGGGTGGTATAGTCTCCTCTAAGTTATCCCGGGCCTCGGTGTTTCAGTTGAGTAGTCATCCGATTTTTACTCAAAGGCCAAAATCTATTTACAATAAGAATGAATTTCTACTGCAATCCTACAACTTATCTCTTTCCGAAAGTAATACGAAGCTAAAACTGTATTACCATGCAGACACAATACCATACGGCGCTGTCACGTTAGTTCGTCCTTACCATATCTCAGAATATCTGAGCAGCAGCTATATCACGGTCATCGATCAAAGAAACTCAGCAGAGATTGACATTTCTGGTTTTGAGCTTAATACACCTCATGAAATCAGGATATTATTTTTGTTTAACAATGGATCTATTAAAGAATACCGAAAAATGATACTGCATAACGATGGTGGTCATTTTTTGACTTTGGATAATTATGGTCAAGCAACTGTAAATGACCTTATCAGATTAATAGAACGCGATGACCAACATAGTCAAAGACAGACAAAACTAAAACTATTACACCAATTGTTGCAAGACCAAACACCAGTAAGCCTTGACAACACAAATCTTGACAGCATTTTTCTTTCGGATGCAAAATGGGATGACGCATCTGTAGGCTGGGAAAACCCCGCACGAAATTTTTACACTACTGAATCGAACAAACTATTTTTCCTGGAAAGCAATGGTAAGATATTTAATAAAGGGTTATATGCACATTCCCCTTCTGTTTATAAGTACAGTCTAGCAAGAAAGTGGAAAAAACTGCATATCATGGCTGCTTTACGGGACGGAGCAGACAAACCCGAAGGTATTCAATTTTTTATTCGAGGTAATGGAAAAATACTGTCTTCGCACGATGTCAAACCAGGCGAACAGCATTTTTTTGATCTAGATGTAACAGAAATCGATGATCTCGAGCTTTGCACACAAGATAGGACAGGAAACAACTTTAATGCTTGGTCGATCTGGTGTGAACCACAGCTGACTAGATAGTATGTGAAAAAGCTGCCTTAGGTCTTTTTATTCTTCGCACGGTCTAAAAATGTCACCAGAGTTTTAATCGTATAAAATGTACGTTCATTTTTAATTGATTTAATCTTGAGGGCGATATCAAGAACACAACGCATTTAAACTGTCTATCTTTCAAACTCTATTATTCGTCCCAATAAAAGCTATCTGGTGTCGGCCTGTGCCCGAAAATAGCTGTTCCTATGCGAATCATTGTCGCCCCCTCTTCAATCGCTATTTCCATATCATCACTCATACCCATTGACAGTTCATGCATATTAACATGATCAAAGTTATTAGAAATGATCTTTTGTTGTATCTCCTTTAACAGACGGAAGCACTTCCGGACTTTTTCTGCCTTATTACTCAGCATGCCTATTGTCATCAGCCCCTTAATCCTTATCGTATTCAATTTGGAAACTTTCTCGACGAGTGCTAAAACGTCATTCGGACTTACCCCATATTTACTCTCCTCGTAGGAGGTGTTGACCTGTATGAGAACCTCCATTTGCCTTCCTTCGAGTAGCAATCTATGATGTAGCTTTTCCGCAAGATCATATCGATCCAGAGATTGAATGCACGTCACATCATATTTTAGAACTTCTTTAATCTTATTGCTCTGTAAGTGCCCGATAAAATGATTGACGTGTGGAAGTTCCTTTAGGCCCTCAAATTTCTCTTTCAATTCCTGAATCTTATTTTCGGCAATTAAAGTATATCCAGCTTCCAAGGCAACCTTTATACGAGCGACAGGCACTGTTTTGGTCGCCAGCAATAGCTTCACTTCGTCTGGATTACGGCCGCTGGCAGCGCATGCCTTTACTATTCTTCTTTGTACAGAATCTATATTTTTAACGATGTCCTGATTCATATCTTTGTCGTTATACCAAGTCATTTACTATATTATCTATTTGGAATATCAGCAGATAAATGTATCTGTGTTGTCTTTAAGATAGCGTAAAGGTAAATGAATATTGGGCTACCCGATTGGTGCAGCTTTGAAAATTTCACATGGTCCAGTGTTTATTTTTGACGTAACAAAAAGGACCGCCTGAAGTTGTTTCTAGGCGGTCTCACTTTATGCTTTAAGAGCTTTTACTAACCTCTTTTGTTATTTTTTACTCGTCAATGGGAAGATAGGCGTTTCCACATGTGCTTGTTCAATCAGAATACGTAATTCTCTCACTTTCTTCGGATTATCTTGCGCTACGTTCGTTTGTTCTTTCGGATCGCGTCTGAGATTATACAACTCCTCAACTGGACTACCACTGATGACCTTTTGTAGAATGAGTTTCCAGTCTCCTTTTCGTACGGCCTGACGCCCGCCGTCTTCATGAAATTCCCAATAAAGGTAGTCGTGGTGCTTCTGTTGCTTGTTATTACCCAATAGCGTCGGCGCAAAGGAAATACCATCGGTATAATGTGGTTGTTCTGCCTGGGCGAGTTCTACAAGCGTCGGCATGATATCCCAAAACGCCCCGAGATAGGTGGACGTTTTTCCCTCGGCAATTTTACCCGGCCAATAGGCTATGAATGGTGTTTTGATACCGCCCTCATATAGATCGCGTTTATTGCCACGTAGACCTCCGGAACTGTTAAAAAAGTTTGGATCTGCCCCCCCTTCTTTATGTGAACCATTATCGCTAGTAAAAATGATGATGGTATTGTCAAGCAATTGGTGCTGCTTAAGCTTATCGATTATCTGACCAACATATGCATCCATGCGGCTGACCATACTGGCGTACATGGCTCGTGGTTTATCTACACTGGCATAGCCAGCCACAGTTGCCTTGAGACCGTAATCATTTCCTCTGTGGACTTTTTCTTCGAACTTAGTTGCGTATTGCTGGTAAAACGCATCTTCCGGTCCTGAAAGTTCGGCATGAGGCAGTACGGTGGGTACAAAGAGGAAAAAGTGTTTGTCTTTGTTTGCATCGATAAATGCAAGTGTCCGTTCTTGTATCAACGCCGGCGCATACTGGCCCTTTGCCATCAGTCCGTTACCTTCAAGTTCTATACGCTGATTATTATGCCAAAGATGGGTCGGATAGTAACGGTGCGATTGTCGTTGACAATTGTAACCATAGAATTCGTCGAATCCTTTCTGATCTGGTGCACCGCTGGTGTTGACCATGCCCAAGCCCCATTTACCAAAGGCACCTGTAACGTATCCCGCCTTCTGCAGCAGCATTGCGATAGTCTGCACCGAATCTGCCAATGGTTGCTGGCCTTCTGGTTCAATTTCCTTATTGCCCCTAATATAGGTATGCCCCGTATGCTGCCCAGTCATAAGCGATGAACGTGATGGCGCGCAGACTGAAGTACCCGCATAAAAGTTGGTAAACTTCATACCCTGTCTGGCCAGAGAATCTATACGCTTGGTTTCTATTTTTTTCTGCCCGTAGACGCCCAGATCTCCATATCCAAGATCGTCTGCCATAATAAATACGATATTGGGCCTTCTATCCAAATTCTGTGCAATTGTTGCTCCAGACAAGAGCATTAGAAAAATAGCCGTCACTGTTCTTCTGATATTCAATGTTTTGAGTGCTTGCATATATAAAATTAAATTAAAATTACTCTGTATTTTACCATCCTTCGTTTTGTCTTAAATGTTCATTTTGGACCAGTTCTGCCGACGGTATAGGGTACAGATAGTAGTAGTCGGGAAAAGGCGATGGCGCTTTCCCTTCATAAGAAATATAACCCTTTGTCTGCCCATTTTCAAGTGGTATTGGTGTATTGGCTGGTACGTCTACACCTTTTGTGATATATCGGCCCAATTTTGTCGCAACAGCATATTGCATTTTTTTCCATCTCCGGAGATCATCAAAGCGAAAGCCCTCTCCCATCAATTCCACGGCACGTTCTCTTCGAATTTCCCACAGTACGGGATCGACTTCTTGATCGCGTTTCGGATCGTTGGGAATAGACGCAAGCTGCAACGGGGCGATGCCTCCGCGTGCCCTCAATTTATTGATGGTTTGATCAATAATTGACTGAGTGATTTCACCCAATTCATATTTGGCTTCGGCATAACCGACTAACAGTTCGCCCAGCCTGAAGATAGGAGCATCATTGATATCAACATTTTGAATGCGGTTGATCTTGTTGCTGAATTTATACAATCGATATCCCGTGTAACTTACGCTGAATGGCTGGCCATTATTAAAATCCACGTAATGGGGCTCTTCCCTCAATATCAAACCTTCCCAGTTCATCCAAGGTAATGTCTTATGTTTATCGTCGGATAAGGTTGCCATTAAGTCGATGTATTGCCGGTCCCTGGGATCATCCGTATACTCCCATAACATATTCGTTTTTCCGAGTTTAACCTTATAGGGTGGTGGAATCGTATAATATAAACGGGTATCCCTATTGCGAAACTCATCATACGCATTTTGATCCCCGGCAAATACCGGACTTGTCCAACGTGTCTGCCCGTCTTTCATCAAATACATATCCACTGCCTTTTTGGTTAAATCCCATCGGCCAGCCGAGTTGCGAGCGAGGGACGCTAGACTATGGGTAATCTGGTTCATCTCATACTGCTTATATAGAAAAACCTCCGGTACGTTGGCCAATGATTCACTATTAAAAAGCAAATCATAATTACTGATTAATGGAATGTTGTTGGCGAGCACCTTTTCTGCCGCTACAGCCGATAAACTTAAGTATTTTTCGGCATCTCCAAGCTTATGATATTTTCGCCAGGTCCCCTCCCGTAATCCGAATCGGGCCGTCAAAGCTAATACCACCTTACGGTTAATGGTATTGGGACCATCACCATTTTCTTTGATATTTTCGATGGCATAACTGAGCATGTCGGCTATATGTGCTGCAATTTGATCACGACTGCTCGGTTTCCCATAAAGAATATCCTTATCTCCGTCATCAATGGTACGTTCCACCCAAATGGCCTGACCAAACTTATTGAGCAGATCCATGTATTGATAAGCTTTAAAAAAATACCCTATGCTGCGGATATGTTTCTTTTCGGAATCGGACAATTGACTGGCCTGATCAATCGCGTCCAGAAGGACATTAATTGCACGTATATGCACAAACGGCCTGTTATAATCGTCACTAGTGGAAGGCACCACCTTACGTTGCCAGATCCAGTCTGATGTACTGTTGGCTTGAGCTTTTGCAAATAGATCACCATCAACTTCCGAATCTAGTGCAACATTGGTGTACCCTGTAAAGGTATTGTAAAATTGCCAAGCATATGAAATAAAGTTATTATAGTTGGTGAACGTACTCTGTTCTGTTAAGCTGCCTTCGGGAGTTAAGTCCAGCAAATTGCTACAACTGGACGAAGAGGTTAGCAACCCAAGACAAATAATATAGTGTATAAATTTTTTTTTCATGTTAGTCTGCGATTTGAATGGTTAAAAAGTGACATTAATACCAAAACTGTACTTTTTTAGGAAGGGGTATATTCCACCCGATCCGATATCTTCACCATCGGCTTCCATTCCCTTAGGCAAGTGATCTGCTTTGAACAAATTCTCGCCTGACAAAAAGAACTTGATATTATTAATTACTTTACTGCGCAACATTTTATTGTCAACGGTATATCCCAGCGTAATATTCCGTACACGAAGGTAGGATCCGTCGGAAAGATATTTTGTCTGCACCCGCCTATTTGCTCCTGTATTTAAACCGGCGTTGGCATATATCCGTGCATAGGTTGCATCGATATTGTCTGGTGTCCAGTAATCCAGATTGTTCTTATAAAGGGTGCCAAACTGATTGTTATATGGCCACATCAAGAAATTGCTTAACCAGAGATCCCTCTTACCCACGCCTTGTATAAACACACTCAGGTCGAAATTTTTATAGGAGAAATTGCTGTTTAATCCAAACTGGTAACGACGATTGCTGTTGCCAATCACTTTCATGTCTCCTGGGTCAGACACGGAGTTGGTCCCATTAAAAATGATGCCGTCATGATTCAGATCTGCGTATTTGATGTCGCCTGGATTTTGAGCTACACCTTTGAAGTATGGAATGCCGTCTTTGAGCTGACCATTCATCAGACTGGCGTCGAGGCTATTTGGTTTGAAATCATCGACTGTGTAGTAACCCTCGGTGACATACCCCCATATTTCATGTAGCTCTTTCCCTTTGTAATAACTATTGACCAGGCCTGCGCTATTATCAATTTTGGTAATAAATGCCCTGTTGTCGGACAGATTAAAGGTAAACGAATATTTGAAATCCTTGATTTTATCTCGCCAAGAGAGCTCCAGTTCCCATCCTTTGGATTCCAGATCGGTGATGTTCTGATAGGGTGGCTCCGCTCCCAGTACCGCGGGTAGGTCGGCCCCTCGAAAGAGCATACCAATCGTCTGACGGCGGAACCAATCAAAACTTCCGTTCAACTTGCTACTGAACAATGCAAAATCAAGCCCTAGATTAAGCGTGCGGACTTTTTCCCATGAAAAATTCGAACTGATTAAATTAGGTGGGTTAATTGTCAGATAACGAATTCCTGTATTAGGATCTATCCAGTTTGCATTGCTTGCATTCATCTGCGGAACTGTAGGAAAATAAACTTGGTTTCTATCTGTATCCAATACGACCTGATTACCTATCTCGCCATAAGAAGCCCTAAACTTCAACAACGAAAGATGATTTTTTAAATTGGACATAAACCCTTCTTCTGTCAGGTTCCAGCCGGCAGAGACCGACGGAAAAAAACCAAACCTATTATCTTTAAGAAACCGTGAAGACCCATCTATGCGGCCGTTAAGTTCCAAAAGATATCGGTTTTTATAATCGTAGTTCAATCTTCCAAAATAGCCCAGCACAGCATACTGCCCAAAGCTGTCGGCTGTATTCTGTGTTCCGGTGCTCGTACCCAATGATGGAGAATCAGGACTTAAGAGGCCATATCTGGTTGCGGAGAAGTATTCGGAATAACTTTTCTCATAATTTGTACCCACCAGCACTTTGATGTTGTGGTTTTCGACCGTGTGATTGTAGCTTGTGTATAGATTTAAGGCGTTATAATCTGTCAATGCATTGGAACGGGTATAAAAATCTTGATTGAATAGATACTCGGTATTGAAGTTGTTGGGATTCATATATCGATTTCTATTTTGGGCATTTTTAGTATTCTGGTTAGTTTTACTATAGGTATATTCCGCCGTGATATTCCAGCCCGGTAAGGGATTATATTCTAACTTGCCAAAGAGCCGGAGATTTTCTTCATATCGCCGCGCCGCGTCTTCGTATTTCAGGTAATTGTTCGGTGTACCATACGGTATGGATCTGCCATCATTATCAACAGTTTCGCCCGGATTAAGATAAGAACCAAACGTGAGTGCCCTATAAAACATCTCTCCCATATTTGCTGGTGTCAGCCGATTATCTTTTTTATAGAATACATTGACGCTCGCATTAACGTTTTTGAAGAGTTCAGCATTGACAAACGCGTTGAAATTGTAACGGCTATAACTGTCTTTTTTGGTCATCATAATCCCATCTTCATTGCTATACATTCCCGACAGTCGATAAGCGATTTTCTCAGAACCACCTCTAACCGAAAGATTGTGCAAATGTTCGAATCCTGTCTGGAATACCTCACTGTACAGATCGTACTCTTTCAAGGGATATTTGGTATTGTTCACCTCAGCTACTCCATCGATATATTTACCTGGATTGACCTGGTAATCTTTGAGTAATTCCAGCCATGTGTCTACATTTTGTCCCGCCCAGTTTGATGTATTGCCAAAGTCTTTTAAAGCTTGTACGAATTCTATGGGGCTTGCTTTTTCAGGCAAGGTGGATGGACGGCTCCAAGTTAGGTTGCTGGAGTAATTGACACTGGTAGGTTGATTTCGGGAACCTTTTTTTGTTGTGATCAAGATCACGCCAAAAGCGGCCCTAGCCCCATATATCGAAGATGCCGCCGCATCTTTTAAGACAGTGACATTGAGAATATCTTTCGGATTAACATCATCCATATTCATTGGGACATTATCAACCAGCACTAAAGGCGCCCCACCGTTAATGGACGTTTCGCCCCGGATATTCAGATCTGTTTGCGTACCCGGTCTGCCTCCTCCAAAGGTAATCTGTAAGCCTGGCAGCGCGCCTTGTA
Organism: Sphingobacterium sp. InxBP1; assembly: GCF_026191775.1. NCBI lineage: Bacteria > Pseudomonadati > Bacteroidota > Sphingobacteriia > Sphingobacteriales > Sphingobacteriaceae > Sphingobacterium > Sphingobacterium sp. InxBP1. The sequence continues at coordinate 92,892 of NZ_JAINDX010000048.1, forward strand.
ATGCCTGTGAACTGCTACTAATTGGCCGGTCCCCCAATACCTTTTCCATGTCAACGGAGGCAACAGAACCGGTAAGATTGGCCTTTTTCTGGGTACCGAAGCCCACGACAACTACCTCTTCGAGAGATGTTAGATCCTCCAGCAACCTGATATGCATAAAAGATTGACTCACTTTGACTTCCTGACTTGTATAACCGACATTACTGATCAGTAAAATTGCGTTAGGACCGCTGACTTTAAGAGAAAACTCCCCTTTATCGTTGGTGCTGGTACCACGATCACCACCTTTTTCAACGATTGTAACCCCTGATAATGGGAGGCCCTGTCGATCTAACACCTTTCCTCTGATATCTAGTCCTTGTAATGTGCTGCGACTGGCTGTGATCACGTAGGTGTCCTCACTCATGCTCTCCATCTTAAGCTGAAATTTGTTCAGCCACGGAGCCAATGCATTATTCCAATTCTGATTCTCAACGGAAATAAATGGCAGACGCTTGTTTTCTAACACGTTGTCAAAATATATGAACTTCACCTTGGTCTGCTTCTCAATTGTTCTCAAAACAGTTTTAAGGTCGGTATCCTTGATTTTTATAGATACTTTCTCTTGTGCTCTGGTGCTTATGCCGAAGGCTTTTACCGTGAATGCAAGGGTTAGCGCTAATGTTAATTTAGTCATTAATGCATATTTAATGGTACCAGGCTTTTGTGCAAAAAATACCTGACCATGTAAATTTTTTTTCATAGTTTTAAATTGATTATGGAACCATAGAGTACATTAATCTTTCTCAGGGACTTTGTACTCTTCATTTCATGAACATTTAGGATACGCCAGGTGGTGTATCCTTTTTCTGTATCTTAACTATAGTCTGTTTTCATCTTTATTTAGGATTAATATAAAATAATTGATTCGTTGTCGTATTTCAAATGTATGCCTGGATTAGCTAGAACGATGGTTTTTAGAACCTTGTCCAGACTAAACCCTTCCATTGTACCAGTGAAGGTAGTTTTCTCCAGCTCAGGGTTTTCGATTGAAATGCTTTTATTATACCATTTCCCTATTTTGGAGACAACAATGGACATTGGATCTGCATCAAAGGATAGCTTATTTTCAAGCCATAAAATTTCAGAAGGTAATTTCTGTCCTTCCTGGACCTTCAGTGATGTTCGCCTTACGGGCCCAACTTGGCCTTTTTCGCTCCTATCACTTCTAGTTTCAATAGAAGGAATTGTTATTTTTTCTCCCGGCGCCATACTGAATACATGACCATCCTTTTGGCTCGTCATTTCAATGGCCCCTTCTACAAGGGAGGTCTGTACTTTGTTTTCGTCTGGATATGCTCTAATATTGAACTTGGTCCCAAGCACGTTTACCTCTGCGTTTTTATAGGATACGACAAAGGGGTGCTTTTTGTCCTTGACAACGGAGAAAAAACCTTCGCCGACCAATTTGACCCGACGTTCTCTTTTGTTGAAGTCTGTCGCCAAATACAGTTTACTATCCCCATTCAACCAAACTGTACTGCCATCGGGAAGGCTGAGTATCCGTTTTTCGCCTTTTGCACTGCTATAATATATGCCGTAAGTTGACGTTTTATACTGGGTTGAATACCACAAAATACCGATAAGCAGTACCATTAGTAGACATGCTACGGCAAAATAAAATGGATAAGGACGTTTAATAGCCTGTTTACCTAGGTTCCGCAAGGGGTTAACACGCTCCAATGCGAATCTATTTTCGGATGCCCCCGATTCGGTCTCTTGAATCCTTTGCCAGGTGTCAGCAAACGCTCGGTCAGCCTGTGCGGCGTCCGTGGATGAGACTCGACTATTGCTGACAAATTTATAAAGAACCTCATGATACGGATTGTCGTCGATCAGCTGCTCTAAAAGCTTTTTTTCATCAGGGCTGAGTTTTCCCTGAATCTGTTTATTTAATAAATCTAGAAAGTGATCTTGATCCATATTCCTTTGGTTCTTTTACATAAGAGCCAAAACAAGGTACAAATCACCAATAGAAAATAATATATATGCTCAAGTAGTTGAATATTAGTCTTTTATTTTTTTTGAAAGAATGGAATCTCTTAAACGACGAAGTGCCAGCTGTATATGGCGGTCAACTGTGTTGGTAGAAATTTCCATAATAGCAGCGGTCTCGTGATAGGTACAGCCCATGTCTTTTACTAATGTGAAAGCCATTTTACATTTGGTAGGTAGTCCGTCAATAGCCTGCTGTATAATTTTTAGATTCTCGTGGGAAATATATTCCTGTTCGACACTTGGCGCATGGTAATGGAAGTCGATGATCTCTGAGATATCAATATGTGAAGCCTGCCTCTCCAGATACTTTATTGTATTGTTCTTAATGGACCTAAAAAGATACGTCTTGATGTTATCTATATCCATCAGCCGATCTTCTAATAGCCATAGTTTCAAAAAAATTTCTGAAATGATGTCTTCAACGGGTTCGGGAGATTTAAGGATAGCTAGCCCAAATTCATATAAGTCGGTGTGAAAATATTTGAACAAAATTTTAAATGCAGGTTGGCTCCGATCGAACGCAATAGCATAGCGTAATTCAGTCCATACAAAAGATGATTGGTTCAAACCCTGCATAACGAAAATATAAAATAAGGTCTATAGGCAATAAAGATATATATTTTTAGAAACAAATAAGAAATTTAAAATAATCGTCTTTACTGTATAATCACAGCGGATTGGTTAGCGCTCCACTAGAGCTTTCACAGATTCGCCGTTCTGGTCAACAAAATCAGCTTCCTTTTTTAGTAATTGATACCATTTTCGGAACGTACCGATAAATACGAGTAGCATCAGCAGCATAGCCAATATGGCCAACAAAGCTAATAATCGCTGCCCTTCAGGCAAATATATATCAACCACCTGAAGGTACCCCGCCCAAAACGTAATGCCTGCCATAAGTACGCCTGGTATCGCGGTAAATAAAGCATATTTTCCTCTATTCATCCGAATAAGTATCGTCGTACAGACGATAAGTCCACAAGCTGCCAGCAACTGGTTACTGATTCCGAAAAGTGGCCAGATACTGCTTACGTTGCCCGTAAAAACAAGATATCCCCATGAAAAGGTGAAAATTGCACTACATAGCCATACACCGGGCTTCCATTCTTTCTCCTTAAAAGCAGGAATGACAGTTCCCAGCATTTCTTGTAGAAAAAAACGTCCCACACGCGTCCCGGCATCGATGGCTGTAAGAATAAATACAGCTTCAAACATAATGGCGAAATTATACCAATATGCCATGACATTATCCATAAATGGCACCTTATCGAAAATATGGGCCATCCCCACGGCCAGTGAGACGGCACCGCCAGTACGTCCGTGGAGATCTACACCAATCCGATCGGAGAAATGCTGTAGATCCACAGCCTTTAACTCGGGATGCTGCGTCAAAAAATGTGCATAGTCACCCACTGGGGTGTTAATTGCAAAATAGTCACCGGGCATTAGTGTACAGGCAGCAATCAATGCCATCAATGCGACAAATCCCTCGACCAGCATGGCTCCATAGCCCACAAAAAGGATCTCATTTTCAGTAGACAACATTTTGGGTGTAGTGCCGGTAGCAATAATGGCATGGAAACCCGAAATTGCTCCGCATGCTATCACGATAAAAATAAAGGGAAGCACGGGCCCACCGATGACTGGGCCTCCGCCGCCGATAAAATCGGTCAAAGCTGGCATCTGTATCGTTGGATGCACAAAGAGAATGCCTATAGCCAACATAAGTATCGTGCCGATTTTGAGATAGGTGGACAGATAATCCCGAGGGACCAGAAGTAGCCAGATAGGTAACACGGAAGCCAAAAATCCATAGATCGCTATTGCTATTGAAATGGTCTTCACATCCCAGTTGAAAAGGTTGTGAATCACTGAAACCTCCATCAACCGATGCCCGACAATGATGCCGGCGATCAGTAGAATACCCCCCGATATGCTTGCCAACGTGACAGACCCAGCTTTATAGCGCATTAGCAGTCCCATAAATATCGCAATCGGCATCGTTAAAATAATCGTAAATAATGACCATGGTGCTTCGTGCATCGCACTGATGCAGGCTAAGGAAAGGCCGGCTAAAGTGAGGATCAAAATAAACAGAACGGCTATCCCCGCTATTCCACCAACTGCAGGACCAATCTCCTTGGAGGCAATCGTAGCAAGACTTTGACCTTTGTGCCTAACTGATGCAAAAAGCACGACCATATCGTGTACACCTCCACCCAATACACAGCCGATCAGAATCCATAGTGCGCCGGGCAGGTATCCAAATTGCGCAGCCAGTACTGGACCTACTAATGGGCCCGCTGCCGCTATGGCAGCAAAATGATGTCCAAACAGAACCTTGCGGTCTGTCTTGACATAATCATGGCCATCTGCAAACTCGACGGCAGGCGTCGCTATGGCGTCATTGAGTCGGAGTACCTTCTGTGCCATAAAGATCCCGTAACAACGGTATGCAATCGCGAAGATTAGTATTGACGCGAAAACTAGTGTAAGCGCATTCATATTGTCTAAATCCATCGTACCTCCAAGTAAAATTCTATTGCAATATATTATTTTTGTTCCAATACCTGCCCCGAATCCAGCAGCTGTTTTTTTAACAGGCCATAGTCGACATGCTGTACAACACCATCATTATCAAGAGCTAAATTAGCAGCACAGCCTGCGCTTTGTCCCAGCACCATGAATACCGGCTCCATACGAATCGAACCAAATGCTATATGTGAACTAGATAAACAGACCGGAACAAGCAAATTTGTGCATTCGCGGCCTTTTGGTATTATTGATCTGTATGAAATGGCATAAGGCTGGGGTACATGAACACCGATATCTCCCTCATTCTGTACATACCCCTCTTCCGTCACATAGCGTTGTACATTGTGTGAATCTAAGGTATATGAGCCCATCCCGATGGGATCTTCGACTTTACGTTTGCCGAAAATGTGCTGCTCGGTCGTTACCAATTGCCCTACCATTCTCCTAGCTTCACGTATGTATAGCTGAAAGGGCCAATTGTCATTATCTTGAAACTCGTCCTTTGCTAAACCCCATTCAGCCATTTTCTCTCTGATTGGAGCGGGTACGGACGGATCATTTCCCATAAAATAATACAGTCCCATTTGATAATTGCGATGTGCTTCGACAATGGCTTTTCGCTGCACATAACTTGCTTCCGGATAGGAATAGTTCATCCCGATAAAATCAGTACTGAAGGGTCCATGGTTATTGGCATCAGTCTTATTGTTGGGCACCATATCAAATTTTTGAAAAGGCTCATTCCAGCCTGAACGGAACAAACGTTGCAGCAGGACGTAATTGTGTGGATCGTAGTTGGACGGCTTAGGAATCGCCTTACGATTCCGGGGATCATTGGTCAAGCACATACGAAAACAATAGGCTTGAAGCTTTTTGTCTGCAGTGCCGTACAATCCGGGATCTTCATCGGAAACCCCAAAAACCAAACCGCTGCGTGGATCACCTTCCCTGTTGTATGGACTTATCTGTGCAACAAAATGATGCCGATGTTGAAATACACCTGTTTGGACACCATTCCATCGTTCTCCATAGGTTTGATTTGCCTCCCTGCCAATGGTGTACGTTACCTTTGCCAGAGCCATCAGGTCACCTTCATATGTCGCATCGATAAATATCTTCGCCTCATAGATCGTTCCATCTAAAGTTTTAATCGATTTGATCTGAGTGCCTTGTTTTTCTATCGAACTCTCCCGCCTATCCAGGTATGCCTCGCGAACTACTTCAATCTCATGATCCCGAACCCACGAGTCAAAGATATTCTCGGCAACATGGGGCTCGAAGATCCACATCGTGCTATGCTCACTATCCATAGCCACGGTACCTTGCCCCCTGTTGCCAAAGGATGCCCGGGATTGCCAATGCCAACTGGATTCTCTGGAATAATGTTCGTATACGTCTTGGTAAAACTTTTTTGCCAAGCCACCGATAACTGTTTTATTACCAGTATCAGTAAAACCAAGACCCCCCGAGCTCATGCCTCCTAAATGCTTGTCTGGAGATACGACGACGACAGATCTGCCTCCTTGCTTCACTTGTAACGCAGCGGTAATGGCTGCTGGTGTTCCTCCATAAACCAAAACATCAACTTTCTTGGTTAAATGCTGCGCTTCAACCTGAAAAAAGGCTAAGGCAAGCACCAATTTTAACGTTATTTTTATTTTTTGCATACAATTACTTTTGGTCTGAGACAGGAACCCACAGCATGGCATTGGCTGCCAATACGCCTTCAGCACTGGAGGTAATCTCGACAAAAGGTTTGCTACTTCCTTTCTCAAACTCATATTCGCCCAATTCTACCCAGGTGCTCGTGGTCTGTCCCAAAATGTTAACCTCTTTAAAATTTATAGTTTTTTCCATCGTTATCTTTCCAGTATAGATAATAAATCTGCCTGTCGCCGTACTTTCCGCTGTCTTCGGAAAATAGCTATAGAGCTTATATTTTCCAGCCGCAAACTCTCTCCCCGGTGCAAACCGCGCTACGGCCAAGGGATCGTGTTCCACTTCCTGATAGCTCATGCCATACCCTTTCTTGGAAGATTTGCGCCAGGCGCCCTTCAACCTAACACGATCCTTATCTTCAACATGAATGATATAATCGGCTCGGCGACCGTCCGCCTTTGGATTGTCGCGCAATATTTTTTGGATTCGTTTAACATCTACGTCCTGAACGGCTATTTTATGGTCAATAGCTTCACAGGCGGCCACTGCGGCTGACTGACCTAACACCATAAATACCGGTTCCATACGGATCGAACCAAAAGCGATGTGACTCGCCGACATACATACAGGAACAAAAAGATTGTTGATTTCGTCTTTCTTTGGCACAATGGACCTATAGGAAATCGGAAAGGGAGAAAATCCGCCCACCTCGACGTTACCTTCATTTTTGACCATACCGTTTACGATCACACGATCACAATTATGTGAATCCATCGTGTAGGCTGCAAATCCCACAGCATCGGTTACGACTTCACGGCCTTGGCAATGATGTTGTGTCATAACGACGTCGCTAATCATCCTCCGAGCTTCACGAATATATAATTGTGGTGACCAATGCCTGTTTTCGAGGTATTCGTCTTTGGGGTAGCCCCATTTTTTAAATTCTTTGCGGATCGGCTCTGGCACCGAGCTGTCGTTTGCTACGAAATATAACAATCCTTTAGTGTAATCTTCGTGTGCTTTGATAATGTCTTTCCGCTGGAAATAATCTGCTTCGGGATAACTCCAATTCATTCCAATCATATCCGTTGAAAATCCATTCCTGTTATTTATATCAGTTTTTCCATTAGGCATCAAGCTCCAGATAAAGACATCCTGTATGCTCTTCCAAGGTTGAATCTCCTTTTGACGCTTTAATAGTTCATATCTGGATGCGTCATAGTTTTCAGGCTCGGTAATTTCAATTCTATTTTCGGGAACATTGGTCAAGGTAATCCGATAATTATAGGCTTGCACTTTCTGATCTCCTGTTCCATTTTGCTTCAACGGCTCCGTATTAATGCCCCATAAAACTCCGCTTTCGGCGTCTCCTTTTACTTTATAGGGATCCACACCGTTCGGAAACTGGTGCCCACTCAGCAATTGTACCCCATTAAGAGTCTCTCCATAGGTGCTATTTGATTCGCGGCCCACATGGTAGGACACGCCTGCTCTGGCCATAAGGTCGCCCTCGTAACTACAATCCATAAATATTTTGGCTGAGACAAGCAGCTTTTTGCCGTCCTTACTTTCACTTGGTAGCAGAGCGATCGATTTGATCGACCGATTCTCGATCTTTACGTCGGTAAGTCGGTGGCCCAAAAGCTGCTGCGTCTGTGAATACTTTAAATAATCCTTGAAAATGGATTCCGCGACTTTTGGTTCGAAGATCCACTGTTCAAAACTGCCATAATGCTTCCCCATCTTGCGATAAAAATCTAGGGCCAATCCGGTTACCACGTATTTGTTCCCGATGTCGGTCTGTCCTAGACCTCCAGAACTGAGGCCGCCCACCCTAGTGCCGGGATCAATGAGCAATACTGATTTGCCAGCTTGCGAAGCGGTATAAGCGGCAATTACTCCGGCGGAGGTTGCCCCATAGATACATAAATCTACCTGTTTGTCGTATTGCGCCCTGACAATGTGCACGAAAGCTGTCAACAGTACGATAGCAACTATTAGTGTTTTTCTCATCTCGTTTTCGATTTAATAACCTGGATTTTGTTCCAAATTCTTATTGGTAACAATTTCAATATTCGGAATGGGCCATAAGTAATTTTTATTGGCATCGAACTTACGGATTTCGATAATGCGCATATCTTTCTTATTGGCCACATTATTATAATTTACTTGGCTATCTGTGTCGATGATCGGAGCATTGGCAAGCAGTCCCTTGGGAATGCGGCCGTACAGAGTCGAATTCATTAATTTATCGGCGAGTTTCCAACGTCTGAGGTCAACCATGCGGAAGCCTTCATTTGCAAGTTCAAAAAGCCTTTCTTTTCGCACGACTTCGCGGAGTTCATTTTGTGTTTTACCGCTGGAAACGGCAGGCATCGCCACAGTGGGGCGTTGTCTGATGCTGTTGATCGCATCATAAACTGACTGGTCAATCTTGTTGCTCTCGATCATCGCCTCTGCATAGATTAATAGGACCTCTGCATATCGGCTTTGAATAATATTTAACTCGGACTCCATCGTAAAGTCCTTATCCTTAATATCGACATATTTTTTCCAACAATAGCCTGAAAAGGTCGCATAGGCATTGATGGCATCCTGATTTTGGATGCGGACAGCTGTAGATGTATTGTAGGAATAGTTCCAGCAAGATATGCTATCCTTATGTGTTTCAAACTGAAAACCAAAAAAATCAGTACCGGGAAGGGCGATCGTATACGCTAAACGCGGATCGCGGTTGACGAACGGCTTTTTAGGGTCATATAATGAAGACTTATCGATGGGTAGCCCATCGGTACACAGGTAATTGTCAACGATTGATTGTGATGGTATCTTATTGGAAGTGCCCTGTGCATTCCGTGACAGAAATGCGCGTGTGGCACTGTGAGTCTTGGTTTTTTGTAATCGTAGGTATTGAAAAGCAAATATAATCTCTTTGGAGGCCTCGCCATCGTAAGTAAACAGTTGACCGAAATCGGGATGTAACTGGTATATCTTAAGATCCATAACCTCTTTTGCGGAGCGCGCCGCTTCTTCCCATAGGCCGTTATTGAGTGCCGCCCGAGCTCGTATGGCCAACGCTGCTCCTTTGGTCGCCCTTCCTACATCGGCTGCACCATAGCTTATAGGTAGGCTTGCTGCTGCCTCGTCAAGCTCTTTTAATATAAAGGCAGCAATTTCAGCCTTCGTCGTCTTAGGCAGATTTGCATTGGCAAGGTTTAGGCCATTGGTTACCAATGGTACGCCACCAAAATAGTCAATCAGATATTGATAGACATAGGCCCGAATGAATTGTGTCTCCGCTTTATAGCGTTTCTGAAGGTTTGCGTCCATTTTTCCGTCAAGCTTATGGATATTGTCCAAGATAAAATTACATTTGCCAATCACCTTATAGGAATTTGTCCAGATATTTCTGATGTAACCATTGTTGCTGTCATAATCTCCTCTCCCGATAGCCTGTAGATCGGAGGTATTGCGATCCCAGCCAATATCTGTGGCGTCATCGAGTGTCAAATTAATGGGCATATCATCGGTGGGGTGAAATGCCAGGGCACTGTATAGGCCATTGACAACTAATGTGAGCTCATCCTGGTTTTTGAAATAATTTTCATCTGAAGGACCGTCTAGGGGCGATTTGTCCAAGTACTTTTCACAAGCGCCCATCATAAGGAGAAGGCCGATGCAAGCAATATAATGTGTGAATTTATTTAACGTTTTCATAAATACTAAAGTCTATAAGGTTATATCCAATCCGAAAGAATACACTTTTACTTGCGGGTAAAAATTGCCATAGCCTATTGGTGCTTCGACATCATACCCATCCCAGAATTTATCAATACTGAAAAGGTTGGATCCATTGACAAATATCCTAAGTCTACTCACTCCCAACGACTTGACAAAGTCAGGCCGGAACGTATAGCCGAGCTGCAAATTTTTCAGCCGAAGGTAGGCTGCGTTTTTCATCCAAAATTGAGAGGACTGTTGATTGTTGTTCTGCCCAAAAGCTAGTCTCGGATATTTAGCGTTTGTATTGTCAGGCGTCCACCGATCTTTATTATCCTCGCGGATGGTGCCACCGATTGCCCCAGTAGTTGTAAAAGGCTGGATTCCGGCTCCATACAAGTAGCCATCAGCTTTACCAACTCCCTGTACTAGAAAGCTGAGGTCAAATCCCTGGAAACTGAAATTGGAATTTAGTGAATAGGTATATCGAGGAATCGTACTACCAATGATGACCTTATCGGATTCGTTAACCACGCCATCATCATTTTGGTCGCGATATTTGAGATCGCCCGGAGCCACTGTACCGAATTGCGTAGCGTGTGCTTTGACTTCGTCCGCAGTCTGGAAATATCCTTCTGTCACATAGCCAAAGATTGAATTGATAGGATATCCTTCTCGATTGACAGTAAGTCCGCTCTGATTTATGCCCCGCATATCCAGAACTTTATTTCTGACATCAGAGATGTTGAGCGTAACATTGTATTTAAACTCTTTGTCGGGATTACTTCTATAGCCCATGGAAACCTCCCAGCCTTTATTCTCGACGACGCCGGCATTCTGATATGGCTTATTTAGACCAATAATGAGTGGGATATCCAATTGTAGCAATATATCACTGGTTTTCCTATTGTAAAAGTCTGCAGTTATCGTCCATCTTTTAAATAAGGTGAGATCAATACCAATATTTTTCTCCTCTGTAGACTCCCAGGTGATATCAGGGTTGGACATATCATTTAGGGCTGCCGTATTGACGATGCCATTGCCCAAAGTGTATGAGCCGAGATTTAATGACGCCACGGCTGGGTATGTTCCGATATTCTGATTTCCTAATTTACCCCAGGAAGCCCTGATTTTTCCCTCTGTAAGCCAGCTTTTGGTTGTTGTCAAGAATTCTTCTTCTGAAAAACGCCATCCTGCGGACGCAGAAGGAAAAAATCCGTAGCGATTGCCCTTGGCAAACCTGGATGAACCATCGTAACGCGCATTGAGTTCCAATAGGTAGCGGTCTTTGAATACATAATTGATACGGGAAAATAATGATTGTAACGCCCATTCAGATGCACTTCCTGTAGCGGATTGATTCAAAGCGGATCCTGCATTGAGTACCTCGTAGTCAGGTAGCACATACGTATCTCTAAAACCCTGGGAGTAATCAATCTTGTAGTCTTCCCGCGAACCACCGATCAGTGCTTTCAACTGGTGTTGTCCAAAATCCTTGTCTACAGTCAAAGTCGTTCTTATATTGTTAAAAAGCTCTTGGCTATTGTATTGCGTAAGTGCCGTCCGGACAGGGACAGAAAAACTCGGTGTGCCATCAGGGAAGTAAGATTGAACAGCTTTTCTGAAATTTTTATTTACCTGTGTAGCGTATTTTGGCGCGTAGTTGACCTCCGCGGTCAGCCAGCCCGTGGGTTTATAGATCAATGAGGCATTGATACTTCCAAAAGGGCTTTTGTTAGTGGCGATACCTCCGTCCGCAGCTGCTGATACAGGATTATTTCCATTCCATCCCAGGCCCCATGTTCCATTGGAGTTTCTGAAAGATTGATTGGCTGGAATACTGTTCATCCATTGAAAAAGTTCTTCGATTCCTGCAGCCGGCGAGGTCACAATAGGATTGACATATTGGAGATCAAACTTTGCGGCTAACTTATCTGAAAACTTAACATCTACATTGTTGCGTACAGTATAGCGCTTAAATGAACTATTTAGTGTCAGGCCTTTCTGGTCGAAATAGCCTACAGACGTCAACATTTTTACTTTGTTTGTCCCCGCATTAATGGTCAGGAAATGACTTTGTTGGAATCCACTCCCCTGCAATGATTCTTTTTGCCAATCGGTATTTGGATATTCGTCCGAACTTCCATCTCCCTGGCTACGATATGCAGCAATGACGTCTTCGGGATATAGCGGGCTCGCACCTACATTTGTGTAGGCCTCGTTTGTAAGCAGCATATGGTCCAGCGCGTTGACAATCTTTGGCATATTGGTCGCCGACTGCCAGCCAAAATAGTTATTGTAAGCTATAGCGACTTTATCGGAGCTTCCTCTTTTGGTGGTAACCAAGATTACACCGTTGGCAGCTCTAGAACCGTAGATTGATGATGACGCAGCGTCCTTTAATATCGAAATATTCTCTATCAAATTGGGGTCGATATTATTAATAGAGCCTTCAATTCCATCAATCAGCACTAAGGGGGCTGCGTTGCCAAGTGTACCAATACCGCGAATACGGACGTCTGCACCATCGGCCCCGGGTTTACCGGAACGCTGGGTAACAGTGACTCCCGGCGCCATCCCCTGAAGAGCTGAAGAGGTCTGCCCGGCCGGTCTATTGTTTAGGTCATCACCCGATACCGCGGATACTGCACCAGTTAAATTGACCTTCTTCTGCGTCCCATACCCGACGACCACAACTTCGTCTATTAGACCTGTATTTGATCTAAGCCGAATGAGTACTGTATTCTTGCTGGTAGCTGTTGCTACAAAATGTTTGACCGAGTCGGTATCATATCCGAGATGATGGGCATAGATATTGTAATTTTCACCAGCAATAAGTGGAGACAAAACAAACAATCCGTTGTTGTCTGCCACGAAGTGTAGCTTTTTGTTTGTCTTTTCGTGGACAAGATCAATGGTTGCTCCAGGTAATGTATTACCTTCGGTGTCTACTATTTTACCATTTACTCTGAGATTAGATTGCGCAAATCCTACGGAAAAGTATGGAAATAGCAATCCCACGAGCATTAATTTGATTAGAATATGCTTCATAATTGTTTACAGTTGGTTATTCTGATTATATATTGTTTTGTTCTTCCTTGTTGAGATGTTCCTATCCTATTGTTTGGCCTCCTTTCTTCCCGAATCACTAATATGGACAATGCCATTGTCCATTTGGAACATACAACCGTTTAGCTGACAGAAACTTGTCAAGAAATTGGTTAAAGGTTCTTTGTTATTTAAACTTCCCGTGAATGAATTATTAAGTAAATCAGGACTATCACAAATAATCGAAACATCATAAAGGCTCTCAATGACCCGTAAAAGCTGAATGTTCTTAGTTTGGTTGAATTTGACAGACTGGTTGGTCCACTCTACATTAGCGGCTAAATTTGGCAGTAAATTCCTTAGGTCTTTATCGACGCGGGACGAATGCGTGGTTGCCAACTCGGGTTCGGAAAACTTGTGCATCTGCTGCAAATGTAGGTTAATCAATACTTCCTCCTTTGGTTTAAGGTAAATGACCCGTCGGCTGTCTGCACCAACTGGTCCCACAGAAATTTTACCCTCCAATAATTTTATCAATACCTGATCTGCGTTTTTTGGATCGATACTGAATATTGTACCCAAAGCAGTTGTCAGATATCCTTTGTAGTCTACCCGAAATGGTGCCGCTTTGTTCTTATGTACTCTATAGACCACACGCCCTTGCAATTGCTGCACATGGCGGCCTTGATTGGCATATTCGAATCCGATCTTAGCGTGTGGATAGAGAATAGCGGTGGTACTGTCAGGAAGCTGTATGGACATGGTATATGCATTGTTATTTTCATACCATGTAATATGGCCTTCCGGTGATATTGGGAGATTTTTCAGATAGAGGATTGACAGTACACAAAGCAGTACCGCAGCACAGGATGCCCAGGTCCAAAAGCCTATTCTTCTTATTAGTGGACGTTTGGGTGGATCAACAGCGTAAATGTTCTCAAGCACTTTCTGATGGACACTTTGTAAGTCAGGCACACGGATCTGCTTTATGTTTTGTTCTTCGTCCTGATCCAATACATCGGCGATCCATGATTCAAGAATCGCAGTATCAATCTTAGTCATTTCATCAAAAAAAGACTCATAATACTGGGCTTCCAGCCGATTGTGGATATATGCTACCAACTGATCTTTAAAGGACTGCTCTTTCAAAATTGTCTATAATTAGTTCAATACAATGCTGTATTTACTCTTCTATACGTTTGTCAGAGAGAATCACACTATCGCTTTTTTATCTTTTTTTATAAAGTGAATAAAAAAGCTGCAAAAAAACTGATTATGTACTCGTCTCGATAGTTTTTTTGAATATATTCTTTGATATCCTTGAGTGCGCTGACCAATTGATTGCTGACTGTAGAAACTGAAATACCAAGCAGATCAGCTATCTCTTTGTAACTTTTGTCCTCAAATTTATTGAGCATCAAAATCTCCTTCCGTTTAGGGCTCAAGGAGTCAATTGCTTTTGATAGAATCTGTTGCTTATCTTTTAAAAACAGTTTTTCTTCTGTATGGTAGTACAATTCTATCGCCGAGGCCCATATTTCCAGCTGAAGCGCTTTATCCCTTTGCACTTTTCGGAAAAAATCCATGGCCAGGTTATCTGAAATATGGTTAAGAAATGAGACAAATCCTTTAGTAGGATCGATTTTTTCGCGATGGAGCCATATTCTCGTAAATACGTCCTGAAGGATTTCTTCAGCAATAGTCTGATCTTTTACTAATCGGATTAATCTGACATAGATCTTTGGAGAGTATTGGAAATAAATTTCATTAAATGAATTAAGATCTCCATCTTTAAGTTTTTCCAGGATCGCAGCTTCTTTAGGAGATTTCATTTGGCAAATTCATAATTGATACGGACGATGAATTTAATGATAAATTTACTAAATCAAAGTCATAAGCGCTCAAAATAAATTTATATTTCCAAATCCATGGTTCCTCTCTGTTGTAATGGAGCTCTCTGGAGGTAGGTCTTGTCGATATGATATTGGCTCCCCCGTTACTAGATATCCAACCGTTTTCCTCTACCACTGATAAGCCTTAAAATCAACTTAAGACGAAATGATGAATATCTGCCCACTCAAATCGTTCTTAAATTAATTAAATAAAGAACGGAATTCTAATGGTGTTCTCGATGTCTTCTTTTTAAATAGTTTGCTAAAGCTTTGAGGATGTTCAAAACCCATCTCATATGCAATTTCGCTGACTGTCAACTGTGTAGTTGTTAATTTCTCCTTTGCTTTTTCAATTAGTTTATGGTGAATATACTGCTGGGCAGTCTGTCCGATGAGCGACCGTAATATATCGCTTAAATAACCCGGCGAAAGATTTAACTGCTTAGATAGATCATGTACAGTAGGAATGCCTTCAATTAAAGACTTCTCACTATTGAAATATTCATCCAAAATAGCTTCAGTTCTTTGAAGAATATCGTTGTTAATGATTTTTCTGGTGATGAACTGGCGTTTGTAAAATCTATTGACGTAGCTCAATAGCAGCTCTAACTGTGCGATCACAACTTCGTGGCTGAATTCATCAACGCGGCTGTTGAGCTCTTGTTCCATGATGTTATAAATAGAAAGGATAATCTCCTTTTCGGACTCTGACAAATGCAGGGCTTCATTAGATGAGTACGAAAAATAGCCATACTGCTTAATCTTATTAGCTATGGGATAGCCCCGAAAAAAATCGGGATGGATCAGCAGAATGTAACAATAGGTTTCGCTGTTATAGTCTGTGCTTCCGACCAATTGATTCGGGGCCAGAAACAACATACTACCTTCATTGTAATCGTAATAATTGCGGCCATATTTCAACCGTCCTTTGTTTCGTGTGATAAAAGTGATCTTATAGAAGCTCAGGACATCATAAATGGGTGCCATCTCCGTATTGAAAGGATTATCCTTATTGAAATGAACGAGGCTAATCAGCGGATGCTGTGGTGCGGGGAGGCCGAAGGCCTCATGGCTTTCCGATATGGATATAAAACGGACCAATTTACTGTCTTTGCCTTTCATGCTATAAATGTAAAAAACCTATGATAAATGATCATAGGTTTTGATCTCAAAAAAACTACCACGGCAGAATGTTGCCCTTTGCACTGAAAGGAGCTGGGCCGGTAAAACTACCTGTCGGAAGGTCTTCAGCCAGTGAAACGCGGATGGGTTCCTTTGCTCCCTCCTCTACGGTATCCGTTCCCTGAAAATTATTGAGCGCTGTTGCTGCGAATCCCGGACTGACGAGGTGAACCTTGATACCCGTATGCTCCAGTTCTATTGCCAAAGACAGAAATATCCCATTGAGCGCGGTCTTAGAAGCGCCATATACTGCATCAAAATGAACACGATATGGATTTTCGGTATTGGAGTTGATTCCAAGAGATCCTAATGCGCTTGAAACCACCACGATACGTGCAGTTGCTGTTTGATGGAGTAAGGGTAAAAAGGCCTGGGTGACGGCAAGTGTTCCAAACACATTCGTCTCCCACACGGTTTTAAGTTCACTAATGGATGCAATACTAGCACGCTGGGAGCCCAAAATTTCTTCCATGGTACGGCCGGGCTTTCCGGCATGCGAGATCGCAGCGTTGTTAACCAAAAGGTTAAGATGTCCATACGTACCTGTTATGGTCTCAACCGCTGCGTTAATTGACTGATTGTCTGTAATGTCCAACTGAATAACTTTAGCTTTGTCGCCGATCTGCGATACGGCCGCTTCCCCTTTTTCTAGGTTCCGAGATCCAGCGTAAACAACATAGCCGTTTTCCGCCAACGCTTTGGCGATCTGAAATCCTACACCGGTATTCGCTCCAGTGACGAGGGCCACTTTTGTTTGGTTTGTCTGCATAACTTGAATATTTAAATTTTGTAGAACAAAGTTGCCAGATCACAGGTCATTAACTGTAGTCATATCGGGAAATTTTGTAGCCAATTTAAGGATATTTACTAATTTTGATGTTTATTGAACATATACGTGATCCTATAATAAACGTATCAATATTCACGGACATAATTCCATAAAGTATGGCTCAAATAATTAAAGTCATCAAAGGAGATATCACAAAAATAGAGGTAGACGCCATCGTGAATGCAGCGAACTCCTCTTTATTAGGCGGTGGCGGGGTGGACGGTGCTATTCACAGAGCTGGCGGAACGGCTATTTTAGAGGAATGTCGAAAGATCGTCGCTCGACAAGGTGGCTGCAGAACAGGCGAAGCAGTCATTACTGCAGCTGGTAACCTACCTGCTAAGTATGTGATCCATACTGTCGGCCCGGTTTGGAATGGCGGCAAAAAAGATGAAGAGCTTTTGCTGAGAAACTGTTACATAAACTCTCTCCTATTAGCTGCAGAGTATAAGTGCTCTACTGTTGCCTTTCCAAACATCAGTACAGGTATATATAGGTTCCCAAAAAAGTTGGCAGCGGAACTCTCGGTCCAAGCTATAAATCAATTTCTGGAATCGGATAATACGATCAAACAGATAACAATTGTTTGTTTTGACGACGAAAATTTTCAGCTGTTGAGTGCAATTCAACCTAATGATGTATAATTTAATACTCACCCACAGGTGATCATTGCAGAACGATAGACTGAGCTAATCATAATAAGCTCAATAGAATCATTCAATACTGCTGCGCTAATTCAGTACATTTCCCTAATTGCATTCCGATAAGTATTTAAGATACTTGTTCTTACCTATTCGTTTGGAGAGCTCAATAAACGCTCAACCGGCTGAAACTTCAAATGCCTCTTTCACCGTTATATCGCGATAGATATCGGGACGGTAACCATATTTGACCGTATCTGTCTTCCCCGGCCATTTCATGATTTCATTTTCATCTTTGATAGTGCCTGTTTCTAATGCAATAAGCATGTTGACCACCTAAAAGGTGGATGCCGGTAGCACTGGTGTTTTTACGCTTAGCGTATCTGACACGATTAGCATCTGTTTGGCATTATCGTAAATAACAATAGCGCCGTTCACTTGGCAATCACGAAAATATTTGTCGAAATCAGGCCTAATAATTGTCGTTCGGCACGGTTTTATAGTCGTTGATTGGGGAACTGCCCGCAACTGGCCAAATGCAAGCAAGGGAAGCATACCTATTATTGAGAGGATACGTGGCTACATCCGAATTATACTAAACATCATTCCACATTGTTTGCTAAGTACTCTTTTATAGCCATATTGTTTCATGCCTATGTATCGTACAACTAATTATCACCTATGATCAATCGCAACACTTCATCTTTTAAATTCCTTGCTATCGGCACTTTATGATTTGCTATTTGAAGCTGATTGCCTTCGATCATCGTAACTTTTTGCTTATTGATAATATAAGATCTATGACAGGATATAAATAAATTTGAAGGTAACATGGTGATCATCTGCTGGAGTGTAGAGTAGATAATTTCTTGCGAGTAAGTTGTTTGAATAACGATATAGTTACCGAGGCTATGGATAAAAAGTAGATCATTATATTGAATCTTTTTTAGTTTTTTGTCAACTTTTACGAAAATATGCTGCTCTTGAACACTATGTTGGCCACCAATAGTCAGAGAAGCGAAGCCAAGGCTCTCTCCTGCACGATTTGCGGCTTTAAAAAACCTTTCAAAAGAAACAGGTTTCAATAAATAATCGACGATCTCCAATTCGTAACCTCGGAGGGCGTACTGTTCATACGCAGAAACGACAATGACTTTAGGCGGATTTCTGAGTGTGGCAACATAGTCCAGCCCAGACATTTCGGGCATTTCGATGTCCAAAAAAAGAAGATCTATCGGATGTTGTCTTAAATACTCATTTAACGCCATTACGTCTTCACACTCGACAACCAATTTCAAAAAACTTATTTTTTCTATATATGATGCTAATCCTTTTCGCGCGAATGGCTCATCATCGACTATAGCACATTTTATCTCCATTTGCATATAATTAGATTTTTATTCTTAATTCAGCAAGATAACAATGTCCTTCCTGCTGATTAAATTGCATTTCTGTAGATAGCTTGTGAGCATTAGGGTAGACTAACGCCAATCTCCTGACGAGATGTGCCAGACCTGATCCTGAATCGGCCTTCTTAGCTATCTTTCCCTTGTCAGGATTTAAACGATCGTCCAGACTATTCGAGATACCGAAAATTATTTCCCGATCCCGCAGCTTGATATCGATCTTAATTTCGTATTTACCACGGACATATTTAAAAGCATTTTCTATCAATGGCTGAAAAAGTAGCGGAAAGATACGTATTTCCTGCCAGTCCGGA
Source organism: Sphingobacterium sp. InxBP1 (assembly GCF_026191775.1). Taxonomy (NCBI): domain Bacteria; kingdom Pseudomonadati; phylum Bacteroidota; class Sphingobacteriia; order Sphingobacteriales; family Sphingobacteriaceae; genus Sphingobacterium; species Sphingobacterium sp. InxBP1. The sequence continues at coordinate 112,155 of NZ_JAINDX010000048.1, forward strand.
TCAATGTTCATTTGGACATTTAATCTCTCCGGTAACCGCTGTCGTTGAAACGATACGTAAGATCTGATATAGACAATTTCCTGGTCCATGCTTACTTTTTCGTCAACATTATAAATTTGATAACGCAATAATTCTGAAAGTTGTTCAATGCTCCTTTTCGCCAACGTATTGGTATCTTCAATTTGAAAGTATACCGTATTCAATGCATTAAATAAAAAATGCGGGTGATACTGGCTCTTTAATAATTGAAGTTCAGCACTTAATTTATCTGATTTTATCTTTTCTACATATATACGGTTACTGGCCATGGCATGGTCAATTTGCTCATTTCGCATCAGTGTATAATAAAGTAAAAATAGCGGTATATAAATAGCATTGACCAAGATATAATCGATATAGCCATCCCCCATATATACCCATCCAAAATGCTCGGCACTATAAATAACAGGATTAAGCAGGATAACAATCTGAATGATAACGGCTAAATATTCTCTCGCCACACTAACAGAAAAGACGGACACGTCACCAAAGATTTTATCAAGTCTCCTGCGCCACAGTGCTGTCAAAACATAACAGAAAGCTATGGAAATAAAAAGACCTATCGAGTGGATCCGTATACCCCCTGACCAAAACTGATCTTTTTTAGTTAAGTCGGTAACCACACGCAGAATATTGAAAGAAGCTATCCCCCAAATTGCGGGGCCTAGATAACGTAACGGATTTGATCTTGTAATAATACTCATACTAAGATTAAAAGATAATTCTATCGTTTTCCTTTAAGCGATCGCCTGACTGAGCATTTTTACTAACTTTTTTGCTATTAAATATGTTGTAAGATACACTGACGCCAACGGCTCTACTATCATATAGCTCACGGTATCTTCCTCTCATAGACTCTCCGTTAAAAATTATCCTAGGCTTATTTGTTTGCAAGATGTCATTGGTATAAATATACAAAGTTAATTTGTCTTGAAGGAATTTACGATGTAGTCCCGTGTTTATAAACCATAATGGCGAAATTGTTGCCTGCCCTTCAGCCTTCGGTCCATTAAAAAAACAGTTGATTTCGAGGTTCATTTTGCCAGGAAGATTGACACTATTTTGTATTTGTAGCGTTGGGGTCAACTGCCGGTTCCTTCGGTTTCCTGCCATTGCCCGCCATTCAAATTGCTTGTAAATGAGATTAGCGTTTAATTGTATATTCCATTGCTTTATGGGAGTCATACTTGTTCCGTTTAACCGCAGCCCTAAGATGGATACGTATTGTATATTCATGGGCTGCACGACCGTGCGACCATACGGGTCGAGATGATAGCTTTTACTGATCGCATCCTTTATTAAGCTATGAAATAAGTGTAAGGAGTATAAATTTTGGTATAACCAGCCAAGTTCGATAGTATTTGTAAAATCTGGCTTCAGCTCGGGATTTCCGCGCTCGTAAAGATAGGGGTCGTTGACTTCAACAGCGGGGCTCAGATCCCGAAAGTTAGGCCGGTTAACCCGCCTGTTGTAATTCAATGACAATTGATGTTTTTTCCGTAAAGCGTAGGTCATAGTCAAGTTTGGAAAAATATTTCTGTACGACCTGTTAAGAATATTCCGATCTGACGCGTTGCGTGTCTGGCTATCGAAAGATGCGTCCTCATAACGTAACCCAAAACTTAAGTGCATGCGGGCAGATGCCGCATATCGCACCTGTGAAAATAGAGCCTTCAAATTTTCATGATGCTCAAATTCACTGTTAAGATCGCTGCGCTGTTTCCAATCCGTTCCATTGAAGCCATGAAAAAACGACGCCGTCGACATAGCCACATGTGTAAGTTTGGCGCCCAGAATGGCGGTGATGTCTGGTCCGAAATCAAGCGTATATTTGGACTGTAATGTCGAGATTCGGACTTCTCCCTGCGCCGTCCCATTTAATGTATGCAGGGCCGCAGCAGACCTTTCATCTGTAAATTTATTTATCATTTGGTCCTGCCATTCCGATTGTTGGAAGTATTGCCGATCAAATGAGGATTCCCATTTGGAATGATCTTGCATATGGAAAATCAGCTGACCGCCAGCTCCTAAATTTCTAAAGTTTTGTCTCATCGCATTTCTGGCCTCTGTAGTTGAATCGACCACCGATTGATCGCTAAAAAATAGTGAGCCCGCTATTTCATCTTTGCTCCTTTTATTATCGCTAATAAGTAAATATGTACTTAGTTTTATAGTTTTGCTCGCTGTATAATCCAATATACCATTATAGTAGTGATTCTTATAGTTCTTATGCCTAATAGCATTCATATCAATCTGTAGCGGGGTGCGACCTGCAAGGCCAATTATATTTCGGGTGGACATAACGTCCACTAGTTCACTTCCTCTTCTAAATGCGTATGTATTTGAAAGACTGAATTTGTTCCGCGTAAACACAACATTTAAATGATGGTGATTTCTGTGATATTTACCTTGCTCGGCATTTGTTGAAATAATGAGCGCTAGATCTTTTTGTGCTGTGTTTGCCCTTTTTAGGTTGATAAATCTTCCATGGCCGTTGGCATCCAATACCGCGTTGGGCTGTGTAATCAGTTCGACTGTTTCCAGTGATGACGCAGGCATCGAAGCCAGAAAGGTAATCAGATTTTCTGCGGTAAGAAAGTTTGTCTTTTCATCAATAAGTATCTGTACACCCTCTTGTCCATTTAGGCTTATGCTTCCATTGGGCAAAATCGTTACGCCTGGCATTTTCCGCAGCAGATCCAAAACGCTACCTGAAGTGTTGCGTGACTTATTGGAAACCCGTATGCTTATTTTATCGGGCGAAAGTTTAACAGGGTTGAGTTTTCTGGTAATAGTCACTCCGCTCAGTATAATAGATTTGTCCCGGATGGTATCCTGTGATGTGTATTGTTTCTTTGCATGGGTGACTCTTGATAGTAGCAAGACGATAGTTAAAACCAAAAAGATAGTTGCTCTTCTCATATTCGTAAAATAGTTGTTTACGAATGTACTGGCTCTCGGAGCTTTACCTAAATAATTTATTTGAATGGTAAATTTTACGGTATCAATGGAAGTCAGCCTTTAAAAATCCGTTGATTTTTTACTTGTCAGAATTTCTTTTTATCTTTTTATAAACTTCAAACCAAAGTACGGATACCGCCGAAATAGTCAATGCAGTTAGCAACTCAGATATACGAAGTGCAGTAACGTCAAAAAATGATGCTACTGGTTTACAGTAAAGAATAAACAACAGCAGAATTAGCACGGTTAACGTAATACTAACGAGCAGTAAATTACGATTCTTAAAACTCTCTATAATGCCATAATAAAATGATCGGTTTGCGTAACTCAGAAAGATATTCGCAAATATCAGGGTAGTGAAAACCATTGCCCTTGTTTTTTCTTGGTCACCGCCCTCCATGATGCTAAGTTGATAGCTAAACAATACCCCAATTGTAATGGCAAGCCCCTGAACGATACTTATACCAAGTTCTTTGATATTCAAAAATGTCTTTCCCATAGCTCTCGGCGGCTGATTCATCGTATTTTTTTCAATAGGTTCATTCTCATAGACAATTGAACAGGTGGGGCCCATGACAAGTTCCAGAAAAATGACGTGTACCGGCGTGAATATCTGCGGATAGATCCATCCTAAGAACAAGGGTAAGGAGACTGTAAGTATAATGGGAATATGAATAGAAATTATGTATTGAACCGCTTTCTTAATATTCGCATAAATCCTGCGGCCCGCGGCTATGCCTACAATAAGCTTCTCCAGATCGTCATTTGTAATAATCAACGCTGCAGCTGATTTAGCAATTTCAGTCCCTTTATTCCCCATGGCCACACCGATATGAGCAGCTTTTAGTGCGGGGCCGTCGTTAACGCCGTCTCCGAGCATGGCGACCACCTCACCTTTCTTTTTTAACGCGTTGACAACGGCGAGCTTGGCATCAGGAAACATGCGTGTAAATAATGTGGTGCGATCAGCTATCGCTACAATTTCGTCCTCTGTATGGCCCATGATTTCACTTCCGTTGACTGCTGGCGTATCATTGGTGATGCCCGATTGTAAGGCGATGGCTTTAGTTGTTGCAGCATTGTCTCCCGTGATCACCTTCACCTTTATCCCAGCAGCATAAATCTGCTGAAAGACTTTTTCTATTCCAATCTTTGGTGGATCGTAGAACACAGTTAGCCCTAAAAACTCAAAGTTAAAATCCTGCTGCTTAGCGGGAAATTGATCGCCAAAAAAATCTGATCTGGCAACGCCCAAAATGCGATACCCCTGTTGGGCAAAGCGCTCAACAATATTTCTGATCCGCAGCCTCTCGTTATCGGAAAGCTTAGAGACGCTCAATATGGCTTCGGGGGCTCCCTTAGCTGCAATAATCCTCTCCTTCTGTTTGCTTTCGAAAAGGTGTGTCATCATCGGCGGTCTGCCCTCAAGAGGATACTCGTAAAATAATTCATAATTCTTTCTTAAATCTTTGCTGTGCGTTTCCTGATATATCTTATGTAACGTGATCTCCATAGGATCGAAAGGTACCGGCTCACTGCTCCACATGGCGTAAGCAATCAGCTCCTCAAGCAACTCATTATCAAATTGATCTTCCGAATAAGTGGTATCGGAGCGATAGTCATAAAGTTGTTTTAACTGCATCATGTTGGCGGTTATTGTACCTGTTTTATCCGTACAGATCACCGTTGTACTTCCGAGGGTCTCAACGATGCTGCTTCTTTTTATAATAACACCTTCACGCATAAGTTTCCATGCGCCCAAAGCCAAGAAAGTGGTAAATGCAACGGGTATTTCTTCGGGCAAAACGGACATTGCTAGGGTCAGTCCGCTGAGTAAACTAACAATTACATCTTTGGTATCCAAATAACTATATAGACAGACCAACAAAAAAATAATTACTCCAACGATTGCCATCGACTTAACAAATTTTTGGATCTGCACTTGCAGGGGTGAAATCTCTTCTTTTATGGTACGAATGGATTCGCCGATCTTGCCTACACGTGTTTGTTTACCTATCTTTAATACTTCAAAAACAGCAAGGCCTGACACTGTTACTGTACCACTATACACCAAATTATCTTCCGTCGTACTATCTTTAAAAACGGAGAAACTCTCTCCGGTGAGGGACGATTCATTAACCGAAAAATCATTGCTATGCAAAATCCGTCCATCTGCATTGATGACACGTCCTTCTTCTGTAATACACAGATCGCCAACGACAATTTCACGGGTAGGGATTTTAGTTACTTGCGCATCTCTGATAACTGTGCTCAACGGCTCGTTGAGTTTCTCAAGCTCTTGCAGCGCCCTCTTGCTTCGGTTATCCTGATAAAAAGAAATAGCTGTGACTGCTACAATCGCCAAGGCCATAAAAGCTGCCTCGGCATAATCCCCCACAATGACATAAATAAGGGAAATGGCGATAAGCAAAATCAGCATGGGTTCTTTTAAAATGCTGATAAGAAGATCAAGCCAACTACTTTTTTGTTGTTCTTCCAATTGGTTATAGCCATATTGCGCCCGAGCTATACTTACCTCTTCCTGGCTAAGGCCTTTGAGATGACTGGGGATATTGTATTCCATAGTATAAGGTTATGTAAGTAAAACTTATGATGTTTAGAATATAAAACAGTCTTTATATTTGTTGTTCTCTTACTTTATTAGGAAACAATATTTTCTAGAATATGTTCTTGGCGAGGCGACTAAAGTTCTTTGCTAAGCTAGCGATGCATTGACGTACTTTTCGAAAAGGTGTTCAAGATTTTATCAGACACGACGTCTCATTTTTAATGAGACGAGCCTTTAACTACCGGATGACCACACTAGCGTAAAACTATGCCTGCGGAAGTATTGTTCTAAGTCAGAGTGCCATAAATGTGATTATGGCTCATAGTAATAAACGTCAATGACGAAATGTCCATTACGCGAATGCGCTTAAATTATCGTGTCGAATATGCCAGAAGGTCCATCCATAGTTCTGATAAAAGAGAATCTGCAAAGGTTTGTCGGTCACACCATCACTGCGGTTTCAGGAAACGCCAAATTCGAAAAGGATTGGCTTGTAAATGAAGTGCTTTTGGGTATAAAAACGTTCGGAAAGCAATTTTATCTCGTATTTGAGAAGGCGGTATTAAGAATTCACCTGCTCCTGTTTGGTTCTTATAGTATCGACGAGCAAACGAAACCTGAAAAAAGCCTACGCTTGGGGATCTGGTTTGACAGCGGTAGCATATTTTTCTATACCTGCTCAGTAAAGGAAGTTGAGCATAGTTATTTAACAGAAATCGACTGGCAAGCAGATGTAATGAGCGATATATGGGATCCTAAAAAGGCTGTCAGGAAGTTGATATCTTTGCCGGACACCTTGGTCTGCGATGCACTTCTGGACCAGCAAATTTTTTCTGGAGTTGGAAATATCATCAAAAATGAAGTACTCTTCAGGATCGGAGTTCAGCCAGAAAGTTTGATCGGCAACCTGCCAACAGCAAAGTTAAATCAATTAATCGCGGAAGCGCGTAATTATAGCTTCGATTTTCTAAACTGGAAGAGAGATTTTGTGCTGAAGAAACATTGGTTGGTACATACTAAATCCAACTGTCCTATTTGCGGGGAACGACTGATCCGAAAGCACCTGGGTAAAACTAACAGAAGGTGTTTCTACTGTCTGAAAGATCAAAAAAGATACTAGGCGCTTATGGCTTAACTTTAAGAGTGAGCGACACTGAGGACTCTGTGAAATGTGGCCTGAAGAAAGGAATCTAGAATATCGGCACATACAGATGCATCTGGGTATCTGGATACAAAAAAAGTGGATATGGATACAAGCGGAATCCGCTCCTTGCAGAACTTTGGGTAACAAAATAATTTTACGATGAACATAGTTGTTACAGGTTCTCTTGGGAACATCGGAAGACCATTAAGCATGGCATTAGTAAAAAGTGGACATTCGGTGGAGGTGATCAGCAGCACTGATAAACGCGCGATAGAGATTCAGCAAATAGGAGCTACTTCGTTGATTGGCTCTTTGGATGATGACGAATTTTTAAGTAGTTCCTTTGCTGGAAAGGATGCCGTGTTTTGTATGGTTCCACCGAGCTATACACAGCCTGATCAGATCGCCTATTATAGGAGATTGGGCGAAAAATACAAAAAGGCTATTCTAAAAACAGGAATTAGAAGAGTGGTATATTTAAGCAGTTATGGAGCTCATTTGCCGTACGGAACAGGCTTTATAACAGGCGCATATCATGTGGAACAAATCCTGAACAGCGTTCCTGATATTTATCTGACTCATCTACGTCCGACCTATTTTTATTACAACTTACTCGCCTTCATACCCCTGATTAAAGCAGTTGGCAACATTGGAGCAGTCTATGGAGACACAGACCGATTACCAATGGTCTCTCCACAAGATATCGCCGAAGCTGCGGCAGAAGAACTGGTTAAGACACAGAACATTTGTGCTGTCCGTTATATCTGTAGCGATGATAGAAACTGCAATGAAATCGCAGCGGTAATCGGCCATGCAGTCGGCAATCCAGATCTGAAATGGGTAAGATTACCGAAGGACTTGGTACTTAATAGTCTTTTGGAAAATGGGCTTTCGAACGAACATGCTGCCAATCTCGTTGAACTCAGCGAAGCGATCCATAATGGCACGCTCCATGAAGATTACGACAGGCACACGCCGACGATGGGGAAAGTAAAGCTGGAAGAGTACGCTATAGAATTTGCTAGCGTGTTTGCGACCACATAATTAAACTTACACAAACCGTTAATACATCATCAAATATTAAAAGTAGCTATCCGTTTGCGGGATGGCTATTTTCCGCCTCTTGGCATTGGATAGCGATTTTGAACAATGGACTCAACGAATAATAGATTTTTTGATATTTAATCTTCGTCATGACAAACTGTTGTCAATAGTAATCCGATTTTTGCTCAACACGATGTAGCTCAAATTAATGTTCAATAGATATTATATATGATGAATCTTCTTTCTATAAGGATTATTACAGCAAATGTAAAGCAGTTAACTGATTATTATGAAAAAATAACAGGTCTGAAGGCAGTATGGTATACGCAGGACTTTGCTGAACTGAAAACTGATGCAGCCACACTGGCATTTGGCAGTACCAAAACCCTGGAATTGTTCGGTGGAGATCATATAGCCAAACCCGCACAAAACCATACTGCAATCATTGAATTTATTTCACCAAATGTAGATAACGATTACGATCGGATAAAACAGTTCATTGCGCCGCATCTTGTACAGGCGCCTACAACGATGCCGTGGGGGAACCGATCGCTACTATTCAGAGATCCCGACGGAAATCTGATCAATTTTTTTACGCCAGTGACGACTCAGGCTGTTGAAAGGTCTAAGGGACGCATCAACTGAGACGCTCTATTAGAATAACTTTTTTTCATTTTTATCTTAATTTATGAATCAGCGATATTTTCCTTCTAAAGAGCAGAAATTCGACAATAGTACATAGCAAATAAAGTACTGAAAAGACAAATAGTAACTTTAATGGAGCTGCTGTTACGCCATATTGGTATGTATCTCCCAAAATAATGACTGTAAGAAAAATAACGCTAATGAATGGTACACCGGAAAAGGTGATTAACGATAAGAAATAACTGTTCCTAATTTTCTCGATTTGATTCAAAAAGAATAAAACTGACCCTAAAGTGATTACTACAACATAGACAGTTGAAAGATAAGCATTTAAAAACGCATCCACTATACCAAGGACTTTTTCAAAGAATGTTGAATCAACAAGCTCACTATCTAGCATCAAGAAACGATATAGTACAAATAAAAGTATACTTAACAGGACGTTTACCAACCAGAACCTAAATATGATATTCCCCATATATTTCTAAGTATTGTGTATTATAGTGCACATCCAATTTCAATTCGCAATAACACCTTTTTGTTTGTACGTCTCCCCGATTACTAGTAGAAGCGCAAATTTTCTTCAATCGATGCCGCCTATGCTATTTACACTTAAATGTATGTTTTTTTTTCTTCCCGATAATTGTAAATTAAAATATGGTGGCAATTTATTATTATTCGTGGTATGTTTATCTATCGTTGCTTACAAGCGCGTCGTGTGCAGTCTTGAAAACGATAACTGTATATGGCAACGTAATCTTCTCTTTTGTTATCGGGTTAATGGATCTTTTGATTTTCTCACAAAGAAAATAATGATATTTATGAAAATAGTAACTGCTGACACGATAGCTGCAATATAGATGGTATAATCGATGATGTGATTAGCAACTGCAATAGCCAGTAATGCCCAGACCGCGACCAAAGCGAATGCCGGCATGCCGCGTTTCCAAATCATAAACAGGTGGATGACCAGCGCGAAGACAAATAGCGCGATAGTCCAGCTTGTTTCTGATATGCCAAAACCATTCCATGCGATTTTCTTGAGATATGCCGCAACGTTGGCTATTAATGCGACAGAGACCCAACCAGCATATATCTGAAAAGGTAGTCTTAAAAAAATAGTCATAGCGGCAGACTGCGGATGGCGTCCTTCTTCAGTCTTTTCGATGATCGTTAGAAGCGATAGCAAAAGTAAGATCATGAACAATACACTGCAGAAGGTGAAATCATATAGCCAGATTAGTACCCAAAGGCTGTTGGCAAAACAGGAAATTACAAACCACCAGCCAATCTGTTTCAGTACACATTCTTTTTCTTGTGTCTGTCTCGTTATAGGACCAAAATAGATGATAAAACCAAAGAGAAGTAGATAAATTAGGCCCCAGATGGAAAATGCATAGCCCGCTGGTGTGAATAAATTCTCATATTTTGCAGATATTGTGCCCATGGTCTCACCATTAAAAACTCCTTTGTTGGATAGATAACTAATGATAATTGTTGTTACCAGCGCGATTCCATTCGTGGTCTGAAGTGATTTTTTCATACTATTATATTTTTAAACCATCTTTTGCCGACTCGGCTCACGGACGGCGTCGTGAACAATAAAATATGCTCATATAAGGACATTCAAAGCCAATAGCTTCCGATATCCACTTAGCTTATAACAAGCCTACTGTACTCTGCCGGATAATCAGTTGTTTTTGATCAAACTGTTGTTCTAGATGCTCCCGAAAGGAAGCCCAATAGTCTCTATCGATCTCAGCGACCATGACCTCATAAACAATGATGCGGTCTTTGATTTCCTTTTGATCTTCATCGGACCAGACCCCCTCCGCCGGAGCTTGCGTATAGGCAGTCACGCCGCCAAAGTCTTTAATTAATTTCTTTTTTACATTTCTGTAGAGATAAGCTGGAAAAGGTTTTCCATTGTCATCCGATAAAGGCACGAAAATCTCAATCTTCCGGATCGGTTCCATGTTGTTCTTTGCGGTCGCTATTGCTTTAACCGCGTCTTTTGCGCTGATGACTTTTAGTGGTTCAAAATCTTTGCCTTCTATTTGACTATAACAGCTAAAGAAGTATTGCAGTTCGGCCAGGATATCATCTGGCAGTTGTACTGCCCGTGTCAGATTGGCGAATACCTTTGAGTTTTCTGGAACGACGAGAAATCGATCATTTTCGATTATTAAACCGTCTCGCTCCCGCTGTACTGCTTTTATAGCACCAATAACCCTACATTTCAGAAAGCTGCCCGGGAAACTGCCCTGTTCCGCAATGACAATGACATCCAACGGATCACCATCTTGGCCCATGGTCCCCGGAATAAAACCAAAATCATAGGGAAACACAAATCCCAAAGGCAAGTATTTCGCTACTACAAGACCACCAAGCCCGGGGTCATAATTGTATTTTGCATTGGAGTTTTTCGGTGTCTCCACCATACATACAACATCTTTCATCACTAAATCGTGGTAGGTTAAAATACTTAAAATTGCTTGTTATGATAAAATGAGAACAACCACCAACTGGAAAAAGTTTCGGTTGACCGCCAATCTGCGCACAGCTCATTCTGGTGAGCACATAGTGCTGTGTTGTACGATAGACACCATTGTTTCAGCATTAATGACTTCGTCGGCGTGATTCTACTCATTTAAGGTGGTATATACCCGTTTTTAGAAATTTGAGAAAGATGTTTCAACCAAGAACGTTCAAGCCCTGTTATTTTGGAAGAAAGTAAGGCGAATATCAATAGACAAATAAAATAGCATATGAAAAATTTAACTAACATGGGTAGAAGGACGGCAATAAGCAAAATGGGGGCAGGTATTTTGGGCTTTACCTTACTCGGTGGCTGGCAACCTGCCCAATCGCAACAGCAGGAGGACGTGGCTAATCCTGTCAAAGAATACCCCAAACCGCCTTTTAAAAAGCAGTCGCAGCCTTGGCCGGGGCTTTGCAGCCAGATGAACCCACGTCCCGATCACGGCGAAACAAGCTATAAGGGGTCAGGCAGACTAAAAGGTCGTAAAGCTCTGATCACAGGCGGTGATTCAGGCATGGGGCGCGCAGCAGCTATTGCCTATGCGCGCGAAGGTGCCGATGTTGCTATCAATTATCTCCCGGCAGAGGAGCCCGATGCAAGGGAAGTGATTGCCTTGATCAAAGAAGCTGGTCGTAAAGCAATAGCCATTCCTGGAGACCTACGCAATGAAGATTTTTGCACCAAACTAGTTGAAGATGCAGCTCAGCAACTGGGTGGACTGGACATATTAGTTAATAACGCGGGCCGGCAGCAAACGAAAGCGTCAATCTTAGATATCAGCACAGAAGAATTTGATGCAACGATGAAAACCAACATTTATGCGCCGTTTTGGCTTATTAAGGCGGCACTTCCCCACCTTAAACCGGGATCTGTCATCATAGGCACTACTTCAGTGCAGGCTACCGATCCTTCTGGCGACCTCTACGATTATGCCCAAACCAAAGCTGCCACCACAAATTATGTCCGTTCCTTGGCCAAGCAGCTTGGCCCCAAAGGCATTAGGGTCAATGGAGTAGCTCCGGGCCCCATTTGGACGGCATTGCAAGTCAGCGGTGGTGCCACACAGGAGAAATTGGTGAATTTTGGTGGCGATACTCCTTTAGGTCGTCCCGGGCAGCCAGCGGAACTGGCATCCATCTATGTTCAATTGGCAGCAGCTGATGCTAGCTATGCGAACGGACAGATCTATGGAGCCGCTGGTGGTGGCGGGCAACCTTAAGTGATCATTCTTCTCGGATCAATCGGAAGGTAAGGTTGATCCGCGGAGTCATCGCCTGCGAAGATTTTGCAATCCGATGTTCCCAAGACTCCTGCAAATCGCCTTTCATAAGCAATAGGGAACCATGTTTTAAAAGTATAGACCGCTTTTGCGAGTGATCGTCTACTCTTCGGAAATCAAAATAGCGGGCTTGCCCTAAACTCAGTGATCCGATGACAGGCCTATTTCCAAGCTCACTTTCCCTATCGCGATGCCAAGCAACGGAATCGTTTTGATCACGATAGAGATTCAGCAAAACAGAATTGAACTGGCAGTTAAACCTTTCTTCGATCTTTACCTTTAAATCATACAGCGGCGGTAACCACTGGTTGGCAATAATATTTCTGCCTCCCAGCCGATACGAAGTATCCTCTTCGCCATACCAGGCAGTCAGTCGTGGCGTCGTGACAATCCTGTCGTACATTTTTTGAGCAGTATGCTGCCACGGTACTTCCTGTAACAGTAGCTTGAATAACGTATCAGCCTCTTTATTGGAAAGAAAATGTGGTTCATACTCCAAGAGTTCCTCGGGGAACTGGTACCCTTCATTATCAAATAAACTTAACTGTTCCATTTCATGTTAGAAATTCGTGAAATAATTTGACTCACCACTGTCTCGCTCTTAGATGGCAATTGTTTGTACAATAGAACAGCTGCTAATGATGAAGGTTTGCTGGCTAACGCTCGGAATGCAAAATCGATGCAAGCAGCGAATGTTCATTACTTTCGTTCAGATCTATTCCATTATCCCTGAGCTCATTAAAATTTAAGTCGGTTATCCGTGTTATTCGGAATTTAATATATATTTATATATCTAAAAATTACCGATGTTAGAACATTTTGAATTTTATCTTTTTATAGTTCTGCTCATCACCATGCTCATCATGCTAGCCAAGCGCGTTCAGGTTGCGTATCCTGTCTTGCTCGTGCTGGCGGGGCTAATGATCAGTTTTATCCCCGGCGTGCCGGTGATAAAAATAGAACCCGAGTTAATTTTTATCATTTTTTTACCTCCACTACTGTATGAGGCCGCCTGGTCAACTTCCTGGAAAGAGCTCTGGCGATGGCGGAGGATTATATTCAGTTTTGCTTTCGTTGTGGTGTTCTTTACGGCGTTATCGGTTGCTATTTTCGCCAACTATTTTATTCCGGGGTTTTCGTTGGCCTTGGGCTTCCTATTGGGTGGAATTGTTTCTCCACCGGATGCGGTAAGTGCTGGCGCTATATTAAAATTTGTCAAAGTACCCAAACGACTCGCCTCCATCTTAGAGGGTGAAAGTCTGCTAAACGATGCCTCATCCTTAATTATTTTCCGCTTTGCGATGATTGCAGCAGCTACAGGTCAATTTGTCTGGTATCAGGCCGCTACAAGTTTTTTGTGGATGTGTATTGGTGGTGTCGGAATTGGGCTGGTGATCGGATATATCTTTTTGAAAATGCACAAACTGTTGCCCACTGACCCCAATACAGATATCTTACTGACGTTTATCGCTCCATTTTCGATGTATCTTGGGGCCGAACAACTGCATGCATCCGGAGTTCTTGCAGTAGTAAGTGGGGGGCTGTTTCTCTCTTATCGTAGTCATGACTTTTTGAGCAGCGGATCGAGGATCCGTACGGTCACTGTCTGGGAAACCTTTTGTTTTTTCCTGAACGGAGTGGTCTTTATGCTCATCGGTTTGGATTTACCTGAAATAGTATCTGGTCTTGGCGATACCGATATCTACACCGCAATGGGCTACGGACTGGCGGTAACTGCCGTGCTAATACTGGTTCGGATTTTTGCGGGATATGCGGCAGTAATCACCACATTGATCATGAGAAATTTCATCACGGTTGCAGATCCCCAAAGCCCAGGCTGGCAGACGCCTCTGATCATAGGTTGGACCGGGATGAGAGGTGTCGTTTCTTTGGCCGCTGCACTTTCGATTCCCTTAACCCTTGAGGATGGTACCCCCTTCCCCCAACGCAACCTCATCCTTTTTATAACGTTTTCCGTTATCCTTTTGACATTGCTGGTTCAAGGCCTTACTCTACCTTTTTTACTCCGAAAGTTCCGATTAATAGACCGCGATTTGGTACGGAGCGAAAAGGAAATTGATTACGAAATTCAGCACATGCTCGCTCAGGTAGCGGTCGATAAAATTCAACGCGATTATGCAGATAAAATCGAAAGCTTCCCGACCCTAAAAGATCAGCTGCAAAAATACGAAAACCAGTTGAGGAGTTCCGAAATTATTATTAATTATGCTGAATACCGGAAAATCTATATTGATATCCTGGAAACACAACGGATTTGGCTTATCAACAAAAACCGTGAGGAGCTACTGTTGGACGAAGAGATTATTCGGAAACATCTCCGCCTACTGGACCTTCAAGAGGAACGATTGAACATGAAAAGTTGAGGAGAGCAACAGGCCCTCCTCAACTTTTCATGTATTCCACCACTTGCAATATCTCCTTCATGTTTTCTCACTATTAGCAACCTCAAACTATATACCTGCCTATGCTAATAGGCTACTTGTTCGCATTTATTCTCCAAGTATTGCTTCCCTTTTATTAGACCAGACGAAACTATGATATATCAGGATTCATCTTTTGTATTCTTGACCAAGCCGATTCCTGCGAAAAAGAATATTAACCCCAAAACGCCCACAACCGCCAATGTCGTGTAGCCAGCGCTTTGGTTTATCAAGTGATATCCTGTGTAGACTAAGCCAACAATACCTAGAATGGTAAGAATGGCTCCAAAGGTGCGTTTTAAGTTCATATCTTTATTGTTTTCCTTATGTTGATGTAACAAATCCTGAAAGGCAAAAGTTTGACTTTATTTTTCCAGTCAAAACTACTTTGCAGCTGCCTGTCGACAAGATTAACTAATGAAGAAGACTTTAACATACGGAACTTGTGTTGTGTACTTCTATCCTTCCAGCCAATGCTCAATTGAAACTGTCGGATTCGGAAGAAGTTAGAGCAGTTATCATCAACTCGTTTGACAGAATACTATCGATTCTTATTCAGAATATTTTTTAAAAATACTAGTGGCAATATGCCCACCAAAACCAAAGGTATTGTTCATCGCGTAATTGACTTTCTTATTTTGGCTTTTCCCCAAAGTAAAATCAAACATATCTTTATATTGCGGCTCAAGTATTTGGGTGTTTATGGTTGGTGGAACGATGTCTTCGTTAACTGCTTTTATGCAAGCTATTGCTTCAACAGCCCCTGCTGCACCCAATAGATGGCCGGTCATCGATTTGGTAGCGCTAATACTGAGATCGCTGGTCTGCCCAAATACTCGCTCAATGGCTTTCAGCTCACTTAAGTCGCCCGGAGGCGTCGAGGTTGCGTGCACATTCAAATAGTCGATTACTTCAGGACCAATGTTGGCATCTTCGAGAGCCGCGAGCATCCCAAGATAGGCTCCTTCACCTTCAGGATGTGTACCGGTAAGATGATAGGCATCTGCTGCCATACCACCACCGACGATTTCGGCATATATTGTTGCTCCTCGTTGTTTTGCACTTGTCAGATCCTCCAAAATCACTGCGCCGGCGCCTTCGCCGATGACGAAACCGTCGCGGCTTAGGTCGAAAGGTCTTGATGCAGTTTGTGGATGATCATTGTTGGTAGATAACGCCTTCGATGCATTAAAGCCCCCAACTGAGCTCTCAGTGATAGCCGCCTCAGATCCACCGGTGATAATCATGTCGGCTTTTCCCCACTTGATATAATTGTATGCATCTATAATTGCCGTATTGGATGTTGCACAGGCAGAAACAGTGGTAAAGTTTACACCCCGTAGTCCATATTTAATAGAAATTACCCCTGAAGCAATATCCACGATCATTTTCGGAATAAAGAAAGGGTTAAACCTAGGCGTTCCGTCGCCTAGCGCATACTCGGTAACCTGCTGTTGAAAAGTCTCAATCCCACCGTTACCGGAGCCCCAAATTACGCCTATACGGTTTCTGTCCATTTTATCGAAATCTATATTACCGTTCTTGATGGCCTCTGCTACGGTGGCCAACGCATACTGCGTATATAAATCAAATCTGCGGATCTCGGATTTTTCCATAAAATCTAAGGGATTAAACCCCTTAACCTCACAAGCAAACTTGGTTTTAAACTTCGAAGCATCAAATCTTGTAATCGGGGCTCCGCCACTTTTCCCTTTGGTTAATGCGTTCCAAAATTCATCTGTATTATTTCCTATCGGTGTCAGGGCTCCGATACCTGTTACAACTACACGTCTCATATTTATGAAGTTAAATCGTCAATAATAATATGTTTAATTTCCTGAAAATTGTGATGATATGTGATCCTTGATAAATGCTCTGCTCCAAGGATATTGGTAATAATCATCAACGCTTTGGTTCGATCATCGGTACTATATCGAAACAATCCTTCTTTTTTACCCTCTTTGAGTGTATCTGTAAGCCAATTGAGCGTATTGTCTGTTAATATTTTAAGCTCTGTTTGGACTTCGGGCTCAAACGAGTAGTAATCATTAGATAATGCACCCAAGATACTGATACGCCCGCCAGATTTGGATATCGTATAAACAGAAAGAAATAGAATCATTTTTTGTACGGAGTCCTGATCCTCCACACGCCGCTTAAACTTTTCCAGTAATGCCATGTGCTTTTGAATGATAGCAATTACCAATGTTGTCTTGGTCGGGAAATGATAGTGTATTGAGGCGTTCTTTACACCTAGCTCTTTGGAAATATCACTGAAACTAAAGGCATTGTATCCTTTTTTACGGATCAGATCATCACCTATTAAAATTATTTTTTCACGTGTATTCATAGCACAAATATACACATACCTACTAGTAAGTAGGTAAAGAAATAATAATTATTTTTGTTTTTTACTATATGTCTTTAGTCCGCGAATCATATACAACTACTTGGCTCAGCGCTTGAAGGTATTAAAGACAGCCTTTCGTTATTCATCGCCTTATTTTTTTTTGGAAACAGGGTGATACTTTGTCGAAATTAAGTACATTGTTATAAAAGAGAATCATATGCAGACTATTAGTAATTCAAATGCAGGCTCAGGACGGCAGGCGCTCTTTATGGAACTGTATCAAAAAGGCTTTCCGGCAGTAGCCAGATATATCAGCAGCATGGGCGGCAGCTTTGATGAAGCCAAGGACGTATTTCAAGATGCTTTGATAGCGTATTATGAAAAAGTTGTTTTATCTTCCCTCGTACTGGACAATGACATTGCTTACCTATTTGGCACGGCAAGAAATATCTGGCTGAAGCGTTATCATCAAGGTAGGCAGAAACTACCTTTGGATCAGATGGATGTAGTTTTACCCGACGAAAGTTTACCTTGCAACAAGCGCCTTTTCCGCTTCTTGGAGACAGCAGGTCGTAAATGTATGAGCTTGCTTAAGAGCTTTTACTATGACCAAATGTCACTTCAGGAGATCGCCGACGATTTTGGTTTTTCAGGAATACGGAGCGCGACGGTACAAAAGTATAAATGCCTGAAGAAAATACGTGAAACTGTTAAAGAAAAAGCATTGCTATATGAAGACTTCTTGGAATGAGATACAACAGATAGAGGCACATTTGATGGGTACACAGGTTCCTGCTGACGCTTTATTATTTGAAGCGCATATACTGCTAGATGACGAAATGACTGGGAGAATAGCTGCCCAACAGAAGGTGTATGAGATGGTATGGCAATTTGGACGTAAAGAACTGAGAAAGGAAATCGAAGCCGTGCACCAAACGCTATTCACACAGCCTGAGCACATCCCATTTAAGGAAAAAATAAAACGTTTCTTTAAGACAACTTAAATCACAAATCATGAATATTGACAAAAATGAGTTCCGCAAATTTGCGGTAGGGCATTGCTATGTCCCAACAAATCGGGTTGATCACTACATCGGGGGGATCGAACGCTCGTCTATCCCCTTGGCAATGACTCCGTACATTACAGAAGAACGCGAAATGCGTGTTTCGCAGATGGATGTCTTTTCGCGGCTGATGATGGACAGGATTATCTTTATGGGTGCACCCGTCGAAGCTAATATAGCGAATATTGTGCAGGCGCAATTATTATTTCTGCAGTCCGTTGATCCCAAAAAGGATATTCATATGTATATCAATTCGCCCGGCGGTGAGGTGTATGCCGGGCTAGGTATATACGATACCATGCAATTAATAAGTCCTGACGTAGCAACGATTTGTACGGGCATGGCTTTATCTTTTGGAGCGATTTTACTTTGCGGTGGAGCTCCAGGTAAACGGAGCGCGCTCGCTCACGCCCGTGTCATGCTACACCAGCCACTTGGTGGTGTGCAGGGACAGGCCTCGGACATTGAGATTACAGCCAAACAAGTATTGAAGATCAAAAAAGAACTATACGACATCATTGCCAAGCATAGTGGTCAGAGTTATCAGAAAGTACATGATGTAAGTGACAGAGACCATTGGATGGTGGCTTCGGAGGCAAGAGAATTTGGTATTATTGACGAAGTACTGACATCATAGCTTGCAGTTAAGCAAACGATCAGTCCTTTTGATGCTATATTCCGCTTTTGACAACAGAAACGGTCAGTCATTCGTCTAAAGACTGGCTGACTTCCAAAGTAAACACCGGCTATTGACAATCAGCTGTCAATGTCACCTAGTAGCTTTGTCCTCAACAGACAATGAACTTATCCTTTTCAGTAATGGCACTCATCAAAGACATCTACTCAGTTTCCTTTTATCAAACTATTGCTGATGAATTTCAGCGCGTCGATTCAAATTTTAATAAACAACTATTTATCAAGCGTATTTTCGATGCTGATTTCACTAACATGGAATGGAAACAAAGAATGAAGCATAGTACTTCGGTATTACATGAGTCTTTGCCGGGTCATTTCCCGACAGCGGCCTCGCTGATCTGCCAGGTAATACAGCATCTGATTGATCACGGGGTCTCCGGCGGTCTGGAGTACGCTATTTTTCCTGACTATATTGAGAGCTATGGTTTAAATGATTTTGATACCGCAATACGCTCATTTGAAGTTATAACAAAATTTATAAGCTGCGAGTTTGCTGTCCGTCCCTTTATCATTAGATATCATTCCCGCATGATTGCTGAAATGGAAAAGTGGTCGCGGGACCCGCATCCACAGCTGCGACGGCTCGCCAGCGAGGGCTCCAGACCCCGGCTCCCCTGGGCAATGGCAATTCCATTTCTTAAGAAGGATCCCACCCCTGTCCTGCCAATTCTCGAAAATTTGAAGGACGATCTCGCCGAAACTGTCAGAAGAAGCGTAGCCAATAATCTCAATGATATTTCCAAAGATCATCCGGATTTCGTGCTGGGGATTGCACGGCGTTGGAAGGATTACAGTATACATACTAACGGGATCATTAAACATGGCTGCCGTACCTTACTCAAACAAGGTAATCCGGAAATATTGCATTTTTACGGATTGAAAAGCTCCGATTTTACAGTGTCGCAACTGACTATTCAAACGCCAATCGTCAAAATTGGCGAGCACGTAGTCTTTTCTTTTCGGATCGAAAATAAAAGCGGTCAGTCGAGGCTGTTACGTTTGGAATACGCTGTCTATTACAAAAAATTAAACGCGCAATTATCCAAAAAAGTTTTTAAAATAAGTGAACGGACATATGCAGCTGCGGAAACAAATTCTATCCTACGTCGACAATCGTTTAAACAGATAACAACACGAAAATTTCATCTTGGTAAACACAAGCTTTCGATTATTGTAAATGGACGAGAAATGGGTGAAATAGATTTCGAACTGGTACCGTAGTTGGGTCTTGACATTGCGCCCTTGAAAAGTTTCGGCCGAGGCCGAATAGTGAGATCTTATCAGAAACAAAGTCTATCAACCTTTGTTTATACGTAAAGCTGTCCTCCATCATTGTCGGTAGACTCGGGAGGATTGAATACTTCTATTTTATAATGTGTGCTTATGATGAATAAAGACGAGTGCTTAGCGTGCTGCTTACTTGTCGATATACATATACTTATTGGCAATTTCAATAAAAATGCATCGCATACCTTTGTCCTATTCTCCAATATAAATGGCATATGAACAAAATAGTAAGAGCTATTCTTTTTTTATGGATAATGATTTTAATGAATCCTACAATGGCACAAGAGAAACAAACTAAAATCCTTGTACTCATACACTCCGACCAAGGGGGCACCTACGAAATGGCGAATGAAGTAGCCCGAGGTATAGAAGTTGAAGGTCGGGCAACTGCGATTATTAAAAAGGTGAAACAGTCTGACCATCCCGCTCTAAAAGATGTCCCTTTGGCCAGTGTTGAAGAGCTGCCTTTCTATGACGGCATCGCTTTCGGCTCACCTGTTTATTTTGGCAATATCAGCACTGCCATGAGTGAATTTCTAGCGCAGACGACTTCTCTATGGACAGAGCATGCCTTGGAAGGCATGCCGGCAATGGTATTTATGTCCTCCGGAAGTGGTGCAGGAAGAGAGCTCGCTTTACAATCTTTTTGGAACGCTTTGGCGGTGCACGGTATGGTGCTCGTTTCGAACGGGATACGGGGATATGAACACATTGATAAGAGCATACCACAGGGAAATACGGTATTAGGTACAACTAGTCTAGCTTCGTTGAAGCAGGTTCCGCGACCTTCGGACGGAGAACGCTATCTGGCGCAGGAACAGGGCAAGCATTTCGCCAAAATTGCCTCAGCGCTACAAGGCACCTTCGGTCAAAGGTCTAAAGGAGTTACTATAACCAAAGGTATTGATATCAACGAGGTGCTCAAAGATAAACAGATCGTTTTGCCGGATGTGCCTGCTCCTGCAGGTAATTATCAACCCTATGTACGTAGCGGAAACCTTGTCTATATTAACCAATATGCGTTGAAAAATGGTAGCATTATTTTTCCCGGAAAAGTTGGTGTGGATGTCACCGAAGCACAGGTAATGGAAGCAACGGAGGTCACGATGCTTAATGTACTGAGTGTATTGAAAGACGCGGTTGATGGAGACCTGAACAGAGTCAAAAAATGTGTGCAATTAACAGGAATTTTCAACGCTCCTCAGGATTTTAAGGACCATGCTAAGTTGATGAATGCAGCATCTGATCTTACCGTTACAATCTTTGGCGATAAAGGCAAGCATGCACGGGCAACTCTCGGTGCATCGTCAGTCCCCGGAAACTCTCCCGTTGAAATACAGGCGATTTTCGAAGTTGAGTAACCCGCGCTATACAATCTGCAAATGATACATCAGGACCCCGCTATAGGGGTCCCGAATATACCAACTGCCAATTCAGCCCATATCAATAAAAATCCGACGACGATAAAGCTGCAAAGCAGGACTCGATATCCGAAAGTCCTCACTCCTCTCCATACAAGCTCCCATAATAGTGCCGTGAGCGTGAGTAAAGCACCCATGACCACAAAATCCCGGCCTGTCCATTTCACCTCTTCAGTAAACTGCATAGCGATTAGCGGTATGCATAATAGAAGGGCAATACCCCCCAACATGATAACTAACCTGTGTTTCGATATTTTCATAATTTTTAAATATTAAAAGTACTTTGATATTCAAAGTAAGAAATTAATCTTCAGATTTACAACATATTTCTTTTTTATTTCTTGATCTTCGGAAAATATGACTGGTTTCTATTGGCATTCCTTCACTTGCTTTCATCGAGAAATATGCGAAGGGCGCTGGCAAGAAAGAAATTTAAAAACGCTATTGAAAATAACAAATTTATTTTAACTTTGCATTCATCAGATGATATGATCTCATGAGAAATGAAGCGATTATTCGGCGCTCCCTGGCGGAGGAGGTAGCGACTGCAATTGAAGAAAAAATTAAATCGGGGGAATTTCCGATAGACAGCAAGTTGCCTACTGAACCCGAATTGATGAAACAATTCGCCGTTGGGAGATCAACGATACGTGAAGCTGTCAAGTATTTAAGTCAGTCGGGATATTTACATGTACAGCAGGGATTGGGTACTTTTGTCAAGAGTGTTAGAGACAATCGTGTTCTCGATGCAAAAATTGAAAAAGGTAATTTCAATGAAATTTTTGAAGTTCGGCATATACTTGAACTTAAAATTATTGAAAAGGCCACTATAAATCGCAGTCAGAGGGATCTGAAGGCTATGGAACGTGCACTCAAAGATCGAGCGGAATATGCTAAATCTGGTAATTTGAGCGCCTGTGTGGATGCCGATATCGCTTTTCATACTGCAATCGCAGCATCTTGTGCTAACAACATTTTAGCAGAGCTATATACGACGTTGTCGCTGCACGTAAATAAATTCTTTATGGAGATCTATAAAGACACTACGGCGCTGTCACAATCGCAGAAACAGCACGAAGAATTGATGGAAGCAATCAAGGATAAAGATGTCGAGAGGGCCAAACAGATCGCTGATCGAATCATCTTGCACAAATAAAATTTCGCGACCAAAGTATAATCCATTATTATTATAGTAAAAAAAATAAACGTTAAACATATCAGCACAATAAACATCAGATGACCTGATGTATCAATTATGAAAACACAATCTTTAACTTCCGGTAGCACTTGGAACAGTTCCGAAACAGTCTACCCCATTCTATTTGCGATTAGCATTTCGCATCTGCTTAACGACTTGATACAATCGGTAATACCGGCGGTATACCCATTATTGAAGTCGAACTATGCGCTCAATTTTACGCAGATCGGTATTATTACTTTAGTTTTTCAGTTAACAGCATCTATTTTACAGCCTTTTGTCGGCTTATATACGGATAAAAAACCGACCCCCCGATCACTGGCGATAGGCATGTTATTCTCCCTGGCTGGATTAATCTGTATTTCCTTTGCATCCAATTTCTTTTACATCTTATTGTCAGTGAGCCTTATTGGCATGGGCTCTTCTATTTTCCATCCGGAAGCATCACGGGTAGCTCATTTAGCTTCGGGGGGAAAAAAAGGTCTTGCGCAATCAATTTTCCAGGTTGGTGGCAATGCCGGTGGTGCTATAGGTCCTTTATTAGTCGCACTGATTGTGATTCCTTTTGGTCAACAGTATATTGGGATATTTGGCGTGCTGGCAATTATCGCAGTTCTGATCTTAATGCACGTAGGTAGCTGGTATCAAATACATCTGCAACCCAAAGATAAGGCCGCTGTTTCGGATGCACGTAAACCAAGCCTTTCAAAGACCAAAGTAATGTTTGCGTTAGCCATTCTCCTGGTTTTGATTTTCTCGAAGTATTTTTACATGGCTTCAATGACGAGTTATTTCACTTTCTATTTGATCAATAAATTCCATGTATCGGTACAGGAGTCACAAGTTTACCTATTTATGTTTCTTGCATCGGTGGCTGCAGGGACCATCTTGGGAGGACCATTGGGAGATCGCTATGGACGTAAACTCATTATCTGGATCTCTATCCTCGGAGCTGCGCCCTTTACGCTCTTACTACCGCATGTGGGGTTGGAATTGACAATTTTGCTAGCTATTTTGATTGGACTGATCATCTCGTCAGCTTTTTCAGCTATTTTAGTATATGCCACCGAACTCATTCCAGGAAAAGTAGGAATGATTGCAGGTCTCTTTTTTGGTCTGGCATTTGGTATGGGTGGCATCGGCTCGGCTGTATTAGGCTGGCTGGCAGACCGCACATCCATAGAGCACGTGTTCAACATCTGTGTCTACCTACCCTTAATCGGCATTGTTACGGGACTGCTTCCGAATGTCAAGAAAAACACTCTGTAAACAAAAGAGGGCCGCTTAATCTTCTTGACCGGCCCTCTCCATCGTGACTTCCGTAGCTTTCCAACACGCTTCTTTTCAAATTTTAAATTTTTCAATGCTGCCTCGTTAGTCAATAAGTGCTTTCGTTAATATCCGGGGTTTTGGATTAACTTCGTATTTCGGTTGATTTCGTCGCGATGTAATGACGTAAAATACATCTTGTCGTTCCAAGCCCGATTTTCGATCCCCGGATCAATGTTTGATACAACGTATTTATAACTATAGCTGTTAGGATCGTATTTATATAATGTGACTTTCTTATTGTCTTTTAATGTACCCGTAATATTGATGATGTTTGCTTTGCGACCAAGTGTCTCCTCGGCAATCATCCATCGTCTTGCATCAAAAAAGCGATGTTCTTCATAGGCAAGCTCGATCCGACGCTCATTTCTATACCGGTTTTTGAGGGCTTGTCCTGTCTCAGTAATTGCCGGCATACCCGCCCTGAAGCGAATTTTGTTTAGCCAGGTTCTCGCTTCCTCCTCCTCACCGAGCTCGATACATGCTTCCACGTAGTTCAATACAGCCTCTGTGTAACGCAACATAGGCCAAGGAATACGCTGCCTTGTGTTCTGATCTTCTTGCGCTGGATCAGGATCGATAAACTTCCGCATGTAATAGCCTGTTCTAGAACCATTCCAATCTTCAATTGGACTTTTACGGGTATCTAATCCAAAATGAATCGTCTTCTGCCCCTCGCCATTGATAATCTCGTATTGTCCTGTCTGTATTTGATTGTTGGGATCCCGCTGCGCTACATCCGCTGTACGGGGCTTCCACTCTGCACCATCATATAAAATCGTAGCTTTGAGTCTGGGGTCACGATTTTGGTACGGATTGGCCGCCATGATCGGATTTGCCCAGTCAAATTTCTGTCCACTAAGGGTTTCATAGTCATCCACCAACAGTTGGATTGGCGTATTTCCTGCCCAGTTATGGTAGCCGTTAGGCCCATTATCTCTTCCTACCCATCCACCACGTTCATCTTTTTCGTCAATAAAAAATCGGCCTAAAATAATGTCTTTGGCAGCTGCGGCGTCTGCCATTTTGCTTCCGCCTCCCAGAGATAATGCCATATAGTTTGCCGTACCCTCATTTGCCGTTGCAGGACTAGTCAAGTCCAGTTTGTAAGCAAATTCTGCATGATTTAGTACTGCTTTGGCCGCTTCTTTAGCCCTTGTCCAACGGGCAGGCTGATTACCGCTCGTATACATGAGGTATTCAGGCTTTTCATAGCCTTTTAGTAACGAAGACTTTGAACCGGCTTTGTTTGCGTCGTGCAGATCGCTGGCGGCATAGAGGAGCACGCGTGCTTTCAATGCCAATGCAGCAGCCTCGCCAGCACGCCCCTTGGGTATCTGAGTACCTTTTAGAAGTAATGCTGCGCTGTCCAGATCACTGACAATCGCATTTACACACTCTTCGTAACTGTTGCGGGAAACCATAAACTCTTTGTCGTTAAGTGTATATACTTTATTAACAATTGGAATACCGCCATAAAAACGCAGAAGTTGCTGATAATAATATCCACGCAGGAAATAAGCCTCTCCAAGGAGTTTGTTGGCCTTCGCTTGATCAAATTTGGCCTCTCTTAAATTGGAGATAGCAATATTTGTGGCTCGAATACGTACATACATCCGTCCATATTCGTAAGTGTCCATGATATACCCTTGATCAGCTGGGTTGGATCTGGATTCCGTGACGGTGTTGATACCACGGTTTGGGTGCGTGAAAAGAGCTTCGTCTGTCATTGACGCCATCTGCTGCTCATAAAAGCCGCCAACGCCAAAACCATTATATATTTCGACTACAAAAGCCTCCGATAAACCCGCATCTGACCAGACCAGCTCCTGAGGAACCTCATTAAGCGGTTTAGTACTAACAAAATCATCATTACAAGACTGTAAGCCTGATGATAATGCGAGCGTAATTAGGGAAAGATTTATAATTTTTTTCATTTTTTTCATTTTTTTGTGATGATACTAACAAAGGCTGTCCGAAGGTTTGATATGCTATCTATCTTCCATATAGGTATAATTACCTAGTAAATATCATTGGATGATACAAATTAAAAAGACAGCAACACTCCTGCGTTAATCAATCTCGCCTGCGGATAGTATTGCCCTAACGCATTAACTGCTTCGGGATCATACATTTTGATCTTGCTCCAAGTAATCAAGTTCATACCGTTGGCGTAAACACGCAATGAACCAATACCAATCTTATCGCAGATAGTCGACGGTAAATTGTAACCTAGCTCAACGTTTTTTAAACGTAGGTAATCGGTACTCCGCATCCAATATGTGTTGTTATAGGAATAATACTGATTACTACGATCGGTCAAACGTGGATAGACACTGCTTGGATTGCTAATACTCCAGCGCTTATCATAAAATTCCTCTAGAAAATTACCAATGGATCCGGACTCATCGGTACCAACGCGGATTTCACCACCGGTTGCGCCTTGGAAAAGCACAGATAAATCAAAGTCTTTATAGGTCAGACTAAAATTGAATCCGCCCTGAAATGTCGGATCGCTATTTTTGTCTCGTCTAACTTTATCATCCGGCGTTATTTTACCATCCCCATTATAGTCTCTATATTTCATATCACCAGGACGCAGCGTTTTGGTGATCGCACTATAATCAAGTTTATTGCTAGCAATATCGTCCATATCCCTGAAAACACCGTCGTAGATATAATATATATCTGTTTTGATCGGCTTGCCCGTACTTCGCTGCCACTCCGGAGCGCCAGGTGCTTCGTCCCAAAAGATAATCTTATTTTTGGCATAACCTCCATTCACCCCAACAGAATATCCCAATTCGCCCACCTTACCTTTATATCCAAGATTAAACTCCCATCCTTTATTATCAACTTTGCCAATATTTTCCGCCGGAAGCGTCATGCCTGTACTTTGGGGTACAGAAGCATTCTTCCGCCACAAAATTGAATTCCGACGATTCTTAAAAATATCAAATTCAAAATTTAGCTTTCCTTGAAAAAATTGAAAGTCAAAACCTAAATTGTAGTTATTGGCTACCTCCCAAGTGACCATCTCATTTGGTACACGGCTTTCAAACAATGTTTTGGCTAACTTGTCATCTACAATGTAGGTTCCAAATGAATAAGTGGAGAAGTACTGGTACTCCTGTAATTTATCCTCCCAATAGATGTTATCATTGCCCATCTGTCCGTAGGACGCCCGAATCTTGAAGTAATTGATTGCCGAAATATTCTCTTTCCAAAAATTTTCCTCAGAAACCACCCACCCGGCCATTGCTCCTGGGAAAAATCCGAAACGCTCACTTTCGGGGAACATATACGATCCATCATAACGCCATAGAAACTCGGCGATGTACTTGCTTTTATAGTTGTATCCAAAACGACCAAAATAATTCAACCTCGCTCTTTTCCACGCCGTTCCATCATTATTTTTCTCCTGCTCGCCGCCTGCAAATAAATAGTCGATAGCATTTGACAAAAAGTAGCGGCGGTATGCGCTGAACTTATCATTATCAATGGTCTCTCTATTGACACCAGCAATTGCATTGACCTGATGATCACCAAATTTCCGCTCAAAACTTAAAATACCTCCCAAGAGAATATTCAACTGATCTTCATTGCTCTGATTCAAATTTGGATCAGCAGGGCCACGGCGCCCGGGCTGTAGTAAGGGTGTCTTACCGTCCGATTCATAACCACCGGACCATGAATATAATGTCCATGGTGTCACCCAGGTTTTCTGATTCTTGACGTATTTATCTACGGAAGCATTCAAAGTCAATTTAAGTCCTTCTATCCAAGGATTGGTGATATCCACTTGCCCATTGGTTTGAAAATAATAACGTTTGTCGCGGTCATAGCCGGTAGCATTGGTTGTAATGACCACTGGATTCTCGCCGTTCTCAATATCAGGTCCCGGTTTGCCATTTGGCCAGATAGCCGGCTGGGTCGGATTTCCACGCATGAGCATCCTAAAAATCGTTCCTGCACTCTTAGTTGGAAAACTACGGTTTTCTTGTCGACCAAGTACGCCAAACTGTGTTTTGATATACTGGCTAATGTTGGCGTCTAAATTGATACGCAAGTCATATTGCTTATATCCCGTTGCCGAATTCTTATAATAAGCGTCTTGATTCTGATAACCCAACGATAATAAATACTTCACATCTTCCGTACCTCCATTTACCTGTAAGTTATGACGTTGCTGTGGAGACCAATCTTTCAGTGTAGATTTGTACCAATCCGTATTTGGATGACCCCAAGGGTCCGAACCGTCTCTGAACTTTTGAAAATCTTCTGGTTTAAACGGGGCATCTAAAACAGTTCCATCTTTCTTGGTGTAGGACCCTTTACTATTTATGGCTGTCAAAGCCGATGACCATTCGTCTACTGGGAGATTGTATATCTCGAGCTCGTTACGAATTTCTGCAAACTGCGCTGCGTCAGTCAATTTCGGAATGACGGTAGGCTGCGAATATCCTTGGTTAAAGGTATATGAAAGTTGTGGCTTTCCTGTTTTTCCACGTTTTGTGGTCACAAGGATCACACCGTTTGCAGCGCGTGCACCATAGATCGCTGCAGAAGCGTCCTTAAGCACAGAGATATTTTCGATATCGCGTGGATTGAGTCGTTCAATACCGCCTTCACGAGCAGGAACTCCGTCAATTACCACTAAAGGGCTGCTATTTCCTAAGGTATTGGTGCCTCTAATTTTGATGGTAGATCCGTCGTATCCTGGTTCGGCACTGCCATTGGTAGCGATCACCCCGGGAATCCTTCCTGTCATTGCATTGGAAACGTTCAGTGCCGGAGATTGAGCGAGATCACTGCCTTTGACCGTAGCTACGGCACCGGTAACAGTCTCTTTCCGTTGCTTTCCATAGCCGACCACGATAACCTCATCGAGACTGGATTGAGAACTCAATAACTTAACGTCGATAGTGCGACGCCCATTCACGGGTTCATCCATAGCTTGCTTACCCACCATCCTGAAATTGAGGGTTCCAGCAGGAGGAACTTTTTCCAGCTTATAACGTCCCTCATTGTCTGTTTTGGTGGCCAGACTTGTACCGTTTACCGAAACTGTAACGCCTGCAATCGGCATACCTGACTCGTCGCGCACGACACCCGTGACGCTTACTTCTTGCTGAAAGATCATACCGTAAGCTGCTAAAGCTTCAGCATAGCCAATGTTCGGGTTGAGTGCAACCAGTGAGCACAATGAACCCGTCCAAAACGCCTTCTTCCATTGATTCGAAAAAAAATGGCAATTAATCATAAAAGCTGTTTAATGGTTTAAATTGTATGTTTATTAGTTATTTTTTGCCCAGGCAAGTTTCATGGTTTAGGGTCCCCTGCCGTAGGCGGTTTATAATTGTTTTATTTCTGTTGAAAATACAAAAATAAATAAACATTACAAGTGTTATTTTTACACTATTTGATTTATAAAAAGTAATTAGCTCAATACCAAAAAGATACAATTAACTGAATTATTTCATTGTATCTCTGGCTGCATTTTACGAGATCTGCCAAAGCAACGAGACAGGCGAATTAGCGGTTCACCGACAAACTATAAGCCATTTACCTAGAAGAATATCCATCTATTCTTTTTACAGAAAGTAAAATAGACTAATATGAAGGTCATACGCTAATCCGCTGCTTAAAACTTTATTTCAAATATGCGTTTTCGTTCGTTTGTTAAATAACACCGTTGAACAGATAATATATTTTTTTTTGGAGTACGTCACGAAGAACGCGGATCTCGTACCAATGGTAATTGGACTGTTCAGATCACGCGTAATCATCTAATATTTTATCGGATAATCCTGCATAAACTCAAACTGATAGCCTTCACTTTTTAAAATGTCGATCAAAGACGATAACTGTTGTTGTCCTTTTTTCGTCTGAAACATATCATCATGCATGAGGAATACCACGTTATTTGGCACCATCGAACTTTTATTGTTCATAAAGTGGCGAATCTCATTCACAGTCACTTCTTGGCTTTGGGTTGGGCTGCCCGTGACGCTGTTCAGCCGCCATTCCACATCCCAGCCATAAATACTGTACCCATTTTTATGAAGGATGTCCGCTGTGCTTGCACCATTCTTTAAATCAA
Source organism: Sphingobacterium sp. InxBP1 (assembly GCF_026191775.1). Taxonomy (NCBI): domain Bacteria; kingdom Pseudomonadati; phylum Bacteroidota; class Sphingobacteriia; order Sphingobacteriales; family Sphingobacteriaceae; genus Sphingobacterium; species Sphingobacterium sp. InxBP1. The sequence continues at coordinate 142,267 of NZ_JAINDX010000048.1, forward strand.
TCTTCCGCACATCATCATACATCCAGATATTCCTGCCGGGCAGTCGCACGATTTTGTGTTTTAGATTGAGGTCCTTCTCATTTTTTTCAAAGTCGGCGAAAGCTTTTTGTGGATTATTATAAAATCTTGAATATTGATTATTGGCGTGCGTGTAACTATGATTATAGCAGGCAATCAAAGGGTTAGACTCATATTTTGCAAGATCACGCTTTCGGCCTTTACTCATATTGGCATGTTTACCGATTAGGAAGACACTCACTTTGACGTTTTTTTCTTTTGCGATGGAATCGATTGCTGCACTCCCGATCAAGGGTCCGTCATCAAACGTAAGATAAATGTGTTTGGGATGTGCATCAAATGCCCGGCGCAATGAGTCTTTCAGACTACGCTTTTGTTGTTTTATAGAAATAGGGTGCAGACTATCCACGGTAAAATGGATCTGATTTTTCTGAAGCGAATCCCACTTGTTTAGTAAAACCGGAACGCGCGCTTTGTCAATCAGCTTTGTATTTAATGTGTCATTGCTGATCTCCCTGTCGCTACCTAATACTTTGCTGGAGAAATCCTTACATCCAACCGATCCCAAAACTACAGCAAATGCGAGCGATGCTGCCATCAACCTTCTACTCTTCATATCTTTTTTAATCCTATGTGATCTTTCGATGCTCAAAATTACTATAAAAACCTGCTTAAAATGTATAAAATTTTATAAATCCCCAAATTCAGTGATAAATAGCTACAATATAAGTACCAACCAACTTCCAACCAACTTCGGCCGTTCATCGGGTTTTCATCGGGATGGCATCGGGAATTCATCGACTACACCCGATGAATTCCCGATGAAAACTCGATGCCAGTAGCATAAAAGGCAGAAGAAGTTCGGGAGTTAACTGGTTTTTTGTTGCTGCTTCGTGCCAGCTTCGGTAAGTATTCGAGACGGTTTCGAGAAAGGTCTGAAGTGAAGCCGAACAATTGCCGAAAATAGTCCCGATGTAGGTCGCATCGACTTGCTCTAACAGGACTTTGCCACGTGGGAATTTCATAACTAAAGACCAAGTTTCTCTGCTATTAGTGTTAAAGGAAAATGGTTTACACAGAAAGTTTTTTGCGCCAAATATGCTTCTTTTGTGTATTTTCACAGCTAGCAATTTAGCTATGTGTAGCTTTTACTCGCATGGCCTAGATTGAGAACTCGACTTGAATGTATCCTTTATGAATGAAGTAAGATAAATTTTAACATTAATAATTTGTATGAATCAACAATTAATCAGAATATGCTGGACCTGCATCCTCTTCACTTTTGCCTTCGGCCTATGCTTCGCGGCACCCAAAACGACCGATGAGAAGGAATATCCTATGTTTTGGACATGGTTGGGTTATCAGTCGCCAAAACAGTTTGATTCCGTATGTCGTGACATGAAATATTTGGGGATAGAGGGCGTCATGTTGAATGCGGCAAGTCCAGATGAATATCGTACTGCCATACCCATTGCGCAGAAATATGGGATCCAGGTTATTGCCTGGCTATGGACGATGAATTTGGAACATGATCGGGATAAAATTCTTCGTGAACATCCGGAATGGTTCAGCGTCAACCGAAATGGCAAAAGCCTCGCGGACACTACGGCTTACGTAGACTATTATAAGTTTCTCTCACCGGTAGTACCTGAAGTAAGGGAATACCTTAAGCGAAAAATACAGTCTTATTGTGAAATCGATGGACTGGCGGGAATTTCTATCGATTACCACCGTTATGTTGATGTAGTGCTACCTACGACCCTATGGCCGAAGTATGATATTGTGCAGGACAGGGAGTACCCTGCCTGGGATTATGGTTACCACCCCCTATCTATCGAAAAATTTAAAAAGCAATATGGTTACGACCCGCGTGAACAAAAAGACCCTTCAAAAGATTTGACCTGGCGACAATTTCGTTGTGATCAGATTACCGAAGTGGCAAATATGATTGCCGAAGTGGTGCATGCCAACGGCAAAACCATGGCTGCTTCTCCTTTCCCTACACCAAAAATGGCTTCGAGGATGGTCCGCCAGGATTGGGGCAAATGGAATCTCGATATCGTATTCCCCATGGTATACAGTAGTTTTTATACAGAGGACCCCAGCTTTATACAGGATTGCACTCTTGAGAATGTCCGCGATAAAGGAGCAAATACGATCCTATACTGCGGTTTAATGGCTAAAAACAATGCAGATATGTTTACCGACATGGACGAAGCCTTCAGACATGGTGCACAAGGCATTTCCATTTTTACAATAAATAGTCTTCAAGATTCTGATATAAAAAAGCGTTTTAAAGCTTATACAGCAGCAGCGAAAGCCAAGAGAGATAGGTATAATGTTACATTGAACATTACAAAAAAACAGGTCGAAAACAATCCGTTCAAGAAAAATGGCGTGATGCAGTTAATTACTGCGAAGATACAACAGCTGGTTGAGGTTGAAAATCCCGCGGCCAAGCCCATTGTATTATCGGCCTATAGAAAAGTTGATGAATATGATGTTACCACCAAATATGTTGTTCAGGATAGGGTTAGTAAAAAGAAATTCTTCGTAACATTCTTTTTCTATGGTGGGATCCTGTCGGGCTGGAACGTTGATCCGGCTCCGGTAAATAGCTAAATTAATTGCTTTACTCTGCTATATTCGACGTTTATTAAAAATGAAGCAATGACAAAAACCCTACATATTACTGTTTGCCTGCTGATATTTGTGTTTCCGTCAGCGGTCCATATTTCCTATGCGCAGCAATGCACACGCCCCAAAACGTTAAAGAATACGTTGCCAATTGATCAAGCTTCTCTCCATCAGATCTTATCGAATAACCGGACCTTGTTTAATCAAGGGAAAGTAGCTGACTATATTCCCGAGCTAGGCAAAGCAAATGCGCGAGATATTGCATTGTCGGTCGTGAATTGCGATGGGACAATCATTAGCACAGGAGATGTGGATCAGAAATTTACCATCCAGAGCATATCAAAAATAATTGCGCTGATGATTGCAGTTAAGGAAAATGGCGAAAAAACTGTATTCAACAAAATGGGCTACTATGGCACAGACAAGCCTTTTAACCATTTTGCGAATCTCGAAACGACTGGGAAACCACTTAATCCCATGATGAACGCAGGTGCTATTCTGACGACTTCGCTGATCAAGGGTAAAGCTGATGAACCCTTCCATAAAATTCTTAAGATGATCCGATTTATCACCAAAAATGAAGCAATAAATTATAACCCCGCCGTGTACCATTCGGAAAGAATAACTGGCAATCGGAATAGAGGAATGTTCTACCTGATGCGCAATAGCGGTCTAATTGAGTGTGAAGATGAGACTCAACTAAACAATTATTTCAGACAGTGTTCTATCGAGATCACTGTGGAAGACCTTGCTAAAATAGGCTTTTTCTTTGCTAACCGATGTATTCGTTATGACGGAAATAACTCCTATGAGGACGCCGATCTTGCACAGCTGATCCTTTCACAAATGCTAATTTCCGGCATGTACGAATTCAGTGGCGAATATGCCCGCACGGTAGGCTTGCCTAGCAAATCCGGCGTCGGCGGCGGCATTGCCGTAAGCGTTCCGGGGAAAATGGGAATTGGTGCTTACAGCCCTGCTTTGGATCAGCACGGCAACTCGCTCGCAGGGTACCATATGATCCTTGATTTGGTAAGGTCGAGGCACCTGAGCATATTCCAATAAAACTCATTATCTTAAATAAACGAAACGGAATCAAGGGCAAGCGTGTTTATCCGGAAAGGAGTTGAGCTTCCTATTTAGTCCCAAAAATTCCTGATTAAACCAAATCAAATACACCATGATCAGAACGGAAACCATTATCGCAGTTGAAAGTGTCTCCAGAAGTTCCGCCTTTTATCAAAAGCTGCTCGGTTGCACCAGCGCACATGGCGGTGATACTTTTGATATACTCACTGATGAAGAACGGGTGTTACTCTGCCTTCATAAATGGGGAGAGCATGATCATCCAACAATGCGGCGTCCAGAACACGCCGGGAATGGACTGATTCTGTTTTTTCGGACCGATAAGCTACAGGAAATATTTGACCAGGCTATTGCCCTGGATGCTACCTTCGAAAAAGAAATCCACTATAATGAGAATTCGCTAAAACACCAGTTTATTCTACGTGACCCTGACAATTATTACTTAATTATCTCCGAATGATATAGCCACATTGTAAAATACCTTACTTTCTTAAACCAGTTTAACTTTATTACTCTGGATTTGTGCCAATTTTGCTTTATCAAAATATATTACTATGGCAACACGACTAAATATTGCGAAGGTAGATACTGCAGCCTACAAGGCAATGATGGGACTCGAAACTTACCTCGAAACAATTTCCTTGACGCCCATACAGAAAGAACTGATCAAAATCAGGGCTTCTCAGATTAATGGCTGTGCCTTCTGCCTGGACATGCACAGCAAAGATGCCTTAAAACTCGCCGAAACTGCTCAGCGCATATTCCTACTGAGTGCTTGGTGGGAGACGGAATTATTCTCTGACGAAGAGCGGGTATTATTGAAAATGACGGAAGAGATCACTTTGATTCACCAACAAGGTCTTACAGACAAAACCTTTGAAAAAGCGAAAGAGTTTTTTGATGAAAAGCAAATTGCAGAGATTATCCTGGCCATCATCACAATCAATGCCTGGAACAGGATCGGTATTAGCACGCATCTTGAATTACTGAAGTAGAGATCTTGTGCTACAATCACCTCAATGCCCCCCCTGCTGGGGCATTTTTGTTTCATCAGCTGGCCTTCTTCCCTAGCAGAATGCGCTTTTCCACCAAACAGATCATGGAAGAACCCCGCCTAGCGGGGTCCATTCAAACAAACAACTTATTTCCAGCCTCCTCCCAAATCTTTATAGATATTCACAACAGCATTGAGCTGCTGCTTCTTTGTCTCAATTAGTTCCAATTTAGCGTCCAGCACATCGCGTTGTGTCATCAATACCTCCATATAATCTGCTCGTGCAGATTTGAAGAGATCATTTGACACGCCCACAGAGTTATTGAGCACATCAACTTCTTTGGTTTTGAAATCGTAGCTTCTACCGAGATTTTCTACGTTGGACAGTTGGGTCGATACTTCCAGATAGGCATTCAGAATAACCTTTTGGTAGTTGTATACGGCCTGTATCTGCTTGGCGTTGGCTGTGTTGAACTCTGCTTTCAATCCGTTCTTATTCAGCAATGGGGCCGCCATTTCTCCAATAATATTATACAATATCGATTCTGGCATTTTCAGCAGGTAAGATGGTTTAAAAGCCTGAAGCCCCAGAGCCGCTGAGATTTCCAGCGAGGGATAAAACTCCTTCCGTGCAATCTGCACATCGAGCTTCGCAGCTGCCAGCTCATATTCAGCCTCCCGGATGTCGGGTCGGTTGCTCAGTAGCTGACTTGGTAATCCTGTCTGGACTTTGTTGGGAATCAAATTGGCAAAGGTCTCTTTGTCACGTTTTATCTCCTGCGGGAAACGGCCCAGTAGAAAGTTAATGCGGTTTTCTGTTTCCTTGATCTGCTGGCGTGTTTCATATTCCATTCCCTTAGTTTTCAACACCTCCGCTTCAAACTTCTGAACAGCCAGCTCAGTTACCCGAGCTGCCTGTTTCTGTAATTTAATGACTCCTAGCGCATTATCTTGTACGGCGATATTCTCCCTTATTATCGCCAGTTGATTATCTAGTGCCAACAGTTCATAGTATGAACGGGCTACTTCAGCGATCAAGCTGCTCAATACAAAATTTTTACCCTCCACTGTAGCAAGGTAACGATTTAATGCAGCCTGCTCAGAGTCTTTCAGCTTTTTCCAGACATCTATTTCCCAGCTCGCATAGGCACCTATAGTCAAATCGCCGAGTGGATCGGGCATTTCTTTCCCGGGCGCGATTTCGGTGCTGGCGTCGCCGGCACCCTGACTGGTATAACGGCCCACCTTTTCAACCCCGCCACCAGCACGCAATCCAACTGTGGGCTTCAGGGCCCCTTTACGCAATAGAATATCATTTTTGGCTATTGCCAGCTCCTGCAGAGTCACTTGCAGTTCTTGATTATTTTTGAGGGCGGTATCTATGAGGGCCACAAGATTGGGATCAGTAAAAAATTCACGCCATTTTACTGATGCCGAGTTGACCGTATCAGTAGCTACCGTCCCGCCGAACTGCTGGGGCATCGTATTGTTTTCATGGATCTGGGTCGCCTTAGGCACACTGCAGGCAGCGGCTGATGCACATAGCCATATCCCTAATCCCCATTGTATATTTCGTTGACTAAACATTGTGATCTATTTCTTCTGTTAAGGGATTTTCATCCTCGTGTTTAATAAGTTTACGTCTGGACGCCAGAGTTCCAAAAATAAAATAGAGGCCCGGTATGACAAGTATGCCGAACACCGTGCCGAATAACATCCCGCCCGCCGCGGCAGTGCCGATTGTTCGGTTGCCCACTGCTCCGGGACCGGAAGCCAGTACCAAAGGTATTAAGCCGGCGATAAATGCAAACGAAGTCATTAAAATTGGCCTAAACCTTACTTTAGCTCCTTCCAGCGCAGCTTCAATAATGCTCAACCCTTGGCTGTGCCGCTGTACGGCAAATTCGACAATTAACACTGCATTCTTCCCAAGCAAGCCAATAAGCATAACCAATGCGACCTGTGCGTAGATATTGTTTTCGAGACCTAGTAATTTGAGGAGAAAAAACGCTCCGAAAATTCCAATGGGTAGCGAAAGCAATACAGCAAATGGCATAATGAAGCTTTCGTACTGAGCCGAAAGGATCAGATAAACGAATCCAAGACAAATCAAAAAGATATAAATCGCTTGATTACCTCGGCTTACCTGATCTTTGGAAATACCAGCCCAGTCTATACCATACCCGTTGGGCAGGGTCTTGGCTGCGACTTCATTGACGACCTGAATCGCTTCTCCACTGCTATAGCCTGCCGCCGCAGATCCTGATATTTCTGATGCCAGATACATGTTATGGCGGGTGATTTCTGAAAGGCCGTATACTTTTTCCATGTGCATGAAAGCCGAAAACGGAACCATCTCATCTTTGTCATTTTTCACGTAGAGTTTCAGGATATCTTCGGGCAATGCCCGGTACTGTGGCAGTGCCTGCACCATAACCTTATATTGTCGGTCATACTTAATAAAATTAGTCTCGTAGTTGCTGCCGACGAGGGTAGAAAGGGTATTCAACGCATTTTCGATGGTAACACCTTTCAATTGCGCCATATCGTTGTCAATATGTAGCATGTACTGTGGGAAACTTGCACTGTAAAAGGTAAATACGGAGGAAAGTTCGGGACGTTTATTCAGTTCCTGGACAAACTCTTTACTTACGGTCTCCATTCTTTTATAATCACCCGAGCCTGCTTTATCAAGCAGACGCAGCTCAAATCCACCAGCCGCTCCATAGCCCGGTACCGCTGGTGGCTGAAAAAACTCAATAGAAGCACCGGGGATATTTTTCGCAGCTTGCTCAAGTTGTTCAATAATCTCCTGCGAGGATTCTTTGCGCTCTTCCCAGCTCTTTAAATTAATCAGACAAGTGCCGGTATTTGCACCTGTTCCTTCTGTCAATATCTCATATCCTGCCAATGAGGATACGGATTGGACACCATCGATGTCTTCTGCCTCTTTTTGTAAAGTCTGTGCGGCGAGATTAGTTCGCTCAAGTGTAGATCCCGGAGGCGTCTGGATAATAGCATAGATCATCCCCTGATCTTCATTTGGGATAAAGCCCGCGGGTACCGAATTGTTCAAAAAATAGGCACCGATACAAAAACTGATCAATACTACGAAAGTAAATAATCTTTTGTCAACAATACCTTTAAGCAAATACACGTATTTGTTGGACATTTTATCGAAAAGTCTGTTGAAGGCTTCCAAAAAACGGTCCACGGCCGATTGTTTACGTGCTTTTCCGTGATTGTTCTGTAACATTATGGCGCAGAGCGCAGGAGTTAACGTCAGGGCTACCACTCCTGAAAGTATAATGGAGGTAGCCATCGTAATGGAAAACTGTCGATAGAATATCCCCACAGGACCAGACATGAACGCCACCGGAATAAATACTGCTGCCATCAGAAAAGTGATCGCGATAATTGCACCGCTGATCTCATGCATGGCCTTTTTTGTGGCCTTGTAAGCCGAAATATGGAGCTCTTCCATCTTCGCGTGCACGGCTTCGATAACCACAATGGCATCATCTACCACGACGCCTATGGCCAAAACAAGTGCAAACAAAGTGATTAAGTTGATCGTGATACCAAAGAACTGCATGAACAAAAACGAACCCACGAGTGACACCGGGACGGCAATCGTCGGAATAAGTGTTGAGCGCCAGTCCCCGAGGAATAAAAAGACGACAATGGCAACAAGGACGAATGCTTCGATCAGCGTATGGATCACTTTCTCCATAGATGCATCCAAAAATTTAGACACATCGTAGCTGATCTCATAATCCAGCCCTTTCGGAAAGGAGGCTTTAAGCTCTTTCATTTTATCTTTTACGTCCTGAATCACCTGCGATGCATTGCTACCATAGGACTGCTTGAGTACAATGGCTGCAGAAGGCTTGCCATTCAACGTTGAGTAAATATCATACATCGCTGAACCAAATTTAATATCAGCCACGTCCTTCAGACGGAGCATCTCCCCGTTACTATTCGTCCGGAGCACGATATTTCCGTAGCCTTCCGGAGTAGTAAAACGTCCCGGATATTTCAGTACATATTCAAATGACTGGGATGTTATACCCGACGACTCACCGGCTTTGCCGGGCGAGGCTTCCAGACTTTGCTCCGATAAGGCCTTCATGACTTCCTCTGCCGAAATCTTGTAGGCAGTCATTCGGTCAGGCTTCAACCAGACGCGCATGGCCAGCTCCCGTGTACCTAAGATATTGGCAACCCCTACTCCATCTACACGGCGCAGCTCTGATACAATGTTCATATCGGCATAATTGTACATAAAATTGCCATCAAGCTCCTTATCCTTACTGAACAGGTTGATGTACATTAGCATATTGGATTCCTCGCGGGTTATCTTTACCCCTTCACGCACGACAATGGGTGGCAGCTTATTCACAACGGAAGCCACGCGGTTCTGTACATTCAGAGAAGCCTGATTAGGATCAGTCCCCAGGTTAAAGACAACCTGTATGCTGGCCTCCCCATCATTGCCGGCATCCGAAGCCATATACTTCATCCCGGGTACTCCATTGATAGCTCTTTCAAGTGGTATGATGACGGACTTGATCATAAGTTCGCCATTAGCCCCGGGATATTCGGCTGTGATGTTTACTTTGGGCGGTGATATAGAAGGAAACTGTGTCACCGGCAGTTGTACCATTGACAAAATGCCGAGAAACATGATAATCATCGAAATGACAATGGACAGAACCGGCCGATTTATAAAACGACTAAACATAGTAATTACAAGTAAAAGGGTTATTCAGTTTTTAACTTCAAATCAGAGATCGCATTTCTAGGCTGCACAAAATTATAGGAGATCTTCTCATCCTCTTTTGCTTTCTGGATACCATCAAGTAGAAATCTATCTTCCTTCTCAAGTCCGCCCGTTACTATATAAAGGTCGGGCAGTGAATTGCCGATGGTTATATGTCGTGCTTTAAGTTTCCCGTCTTTGTCCACTATGTAGACATACTTGCGGTCCTGCAATTCATAGGTTGCTTTCTGCGGAATGATCAACGCCTGTTTTAACGGAAAGCTCATTACGACTTTACCGCTTTCGCCATGTCTGAGAAGCCGGTTGGGATTCGGAAACCGTGCTCTAAATGCAATGTTACCCGTTTCGCTGTCAAATTCACTCTCAATAGTCTCGACCACACCCTGTTCGGTAAACAGCTCATTGTTGGCAAGTTGTAACGATACATGAGTGTCGCCACGTTTACTGACATTTGTTTGGTAACTAAGATATTCGGGTTCTGACACATTAAAATACACAAGCATTTGACTGTTGTCAGACAGACTTGTCAGCAGCTCGCCTTCGTCAACCAGACTGCCCAGTTTCAATGGTATCCGGTCGATCGTGCCATCAAATGGAGCCCGTATTTCTGTAAAAGAAAGATGTAGCTTGGCAATGGCAGCAGCAGCTTTCGCTTGCTCAAGCTTGGCTTTGGCCATTGCCAGTTCATTTGGGGAAACGACATTTTTGTCGGCAAGAGTCTTTGTGTTCTGAACCTCGATATCTGCTACATTGACCTCTGCCAGCGATTTTCTATATTCCGCCTCGTACATCTTAGGCATGATGCGAAATAAAAGTTGGCCTTTACGTACAAATTGGCCTTCATCCACGAAAATCTGCTCCAGATAACCTTTTTCTTGTGCACGCAGTTCAATATTCCGGAACGACCGGATCTGAGACACAAAGTCTTTCCGGATGATGGTATCCATTTCAACTGCCGATGTCACATTAAATTTTTCCTTTTCTTCTTTTTCTTCCTTCTTGGAAGTGCACCCAATTTGGCATAGCAAAGCAGCCAAACTCATGAGCATAAATACTCTTTTCATTGTAAAAACGACTAATTAAAAATAAGTTGAATTGTTTGTTTATGTGAGTGGTTAAATGCCTTCAATTTGAGCTACCAAAGGCGCTAGGGAGCTACTAATAAAAATGGAATAGCATCATCCTAAACCGCCAACGGTTCAGAAAGACTAAAATCGAGACATTTCAGGGGTTAGCTATCAAATTCTCCAGTTACGTTGCAGGAGATAGAGGTGTGGATGCAGGTATGCAGAGAAATTGCAAAAAGGGATTTTCTTTGCATACCGAAATACAAAAATGAAAAGCACTACAGCAAAAAATACCAACGTCACAAAATCACTGGCCATCTGCAGGTTTCTTGTCAATTGAAAGTTCTCACTGTCAAAATCTTCGATAAGGGGATTCTCCGTGGGTAAGTTTCCCTCTGTGCGGGAATCAAGGTAGACAGCCGAAGCGATTTTGTCCTTGTGCTGATCATCGCCGTGCTGGTACATAAAACTGATCGCTGGACGATCAGAATCGTTGCGTACGACATGACTGTTGCCACTCCTGATCAACAAGAAGCCTATAAAACATATAATCGCAATGACCGCTTTCATTTCGAGGCAAATATACTAGCGTATAAATAATTTCGAATAGGTTTAACACAATTTAACAAAATGATTACAATAGAGCGATATTGACTAAAAAAGAGACAACTGTGTCCCGCTTGCGGCCACATTTCCAGTTGGCGGGTTAACAAATCCGTAAACTGTACGTCCACGATATTGCCACGAATTCCGCCGCTCTTCTTCTATTACCTGCTGGATGTCAAACTGTGGCGTAAAATCAGGTTCAGTTTGCAGTACGATCTGATGAAGCTTATTGATTGATCTGAGCTTCTCTTGATTTCCTAATTTTGATTTCTCGATTCCCCGCTGAAGCATCTGAATACTTTTGTCGTATATATCAAGAGGAACAGGAAAAGGATGCCCATCTTTTCCGCCATGTGCAAAAGAGAAACGCGCGGGATCCATAAACCGAGCGGGAGCGCCGTGAATGACTTCACTCACTAACGCGAGCGACTGCAAGGCACGCGGTCCCATGCCTTTCAACAACAATAGATCTTCAAATTGCTGCAGCTGGTTTTCACGCGCAATGTAAAGCATTGCTCCCAATCGTTTTAAATTCACATCTGATGCACGCACGTCGTGGTGCTTAGGCATAATCAATTTAGGGAGATCAGTAGGCCTCAACGCCGATTCGTCACTAACAAGCCGCATAATGCCCTTCCTGTTTGGAGCTGCTGCAGAATCGGTCAGATTCAAAATAATGCCCTGTGAACGTCCGTTGATACCCGCATGCGGTTCCTCAACAAAGGATTTTATCTTCTCTGAATGCCAATGATACCTCCGCGCTGTCCCATCACGCTCGTGCATGCCCTGCTGGACCACAGCCCAACAGCCATTGTCGGCCACAATAAAGTTGTGCAAATACAATTGATACCCGTCTTGGATCGCTGTACTGTCCACTTTAGCAACCAGTCTGCTCGCCCTAGTCAGCGCTGTGCCATCCAGCCCCTTTCTGTGAGCCAGATCAACCAGTTCTTGTGGCGTTTCCCTCGATGCCTTGCCCTTGCCTCCACATATATATAGACCAAAGGTCTGTGAGTCCGGATTGATGGCGCGTTTTAGTGCCCCCATCACCGATGTCGTAATCCCCGATGAGTGCCAGTCCATCCCTAAAACTGCTCCAAAACTCTGGAACCAAAATGGATCTGCCAGCCGCCTCAAAACTTCCTCCTTACCATAATCCGAAAGAATAACCTCAATAATTGAACGACCTAAAGCGCTCATGCGCTCGTAAAGCCAAGGAGGTACTTTCCCATAATGTAAAGGCAAATCTGCTGTACCGGAACGCTTCATTTTAAAAAAAAACTAAAATTATTAGTACAAATGTAGGGTATTTTGGATGAGTATGCAAATTTCCTATAGCATTAAGACGTTCATCAACGTTGAGATCTGTCAAAAAAAGGCTGGGCATCACCCAACCTTTTTCATTTCTTTACAATTTGCATCGAGATTGCTTTCTGCTCTTTAAGTAGTCCGTTTGGTACAACTGTTATTTCCCCGTCAATGCTGATAGCAGTCCGGCACGGAAGGAAGGATCTTTTTCGGAAAACTCAATGGAATGCTTATAGGTATCTACATTAAAGAAAAGTTCTGCTGGCGCTGCCTTTTTATTGTCAAGAAACAGCTTAAAGCTGTACGCTGTTTTCTTTGATAGGTCCACATTCACTTTATTGGACGAAAAAACGTTGGGAAGAACGACATCTTTTGTAAATGCTTCCTCGGTGGGCATCTCGAATAGATCTCCTAAAGCTTTAACCAAATTGTTGGATTGTGTGCCAAGGGATTTGATCTTGATTTTACCTTTGGTAAAGCCTACATCGTCACTAGGCTGGCCATCGATAATACCAGCAGGAATAAAATCAATTATTTCCACTTTAATACCTACCGTATCCTGATTATACAAGGATTTGGTTGTATAGATGCGGCTTGAATCCGTTTTGACCTCATCGGTGATTCGCAGGAAAAAATTCTTCTTATCCGGTCCGGGTTTGCCATTCGTTAATTTTTCTATTCTTACCCGTTCAATCGTACTCTCTGTCGCAGTGTCTCTACCGTCAGTTTTATTCTGGCTGGAGTTTCCGCAAGCAGCTATCATCATGCTAGCTGTCGCAAGTAAGGCTATGGATTGGATCTTGTACATGGTGAATTGTTTATTATCAGTAATTATTGAGATATTGTTTTATAATATTACCATTATTACTGATAACAAACAACTATGACCAATGTTTTTATCTTATTTCAATAAAGCATCGTACAAAATTTCTACGGGATGCAAAGACTTTCTGCCTGTACCATCTTTAATCTGGTGCCTGCATGAAGTCCCAGCTGCGGCAATCAAAGTTTGCTCATCTGTGTTTCGCACTGCGGGCAGCAGTACCAATTCTGCCACTTTCATGGAAACATCGTAATGTTCGGCTTCGTAACCGAACGATCCGGCCATACCGCAACATCCAGATGGAATGACCTCCACACTGTAATTCGACGGAAAAGAAAGCACCTGTTCAGTCACTGCGACCAAATGGAAAGCTTTCTGGTAACAATGTCCATGCAATTTAATCTTGCGGCTGGCTACCGTAAACTGCTCTTGATGAATCCGGCCAGCTTTTATTTCGGCGAGCAGAAATTCATCGATCATTAAGGCGTTTTTCGCAAGCCGCTGCGCATCTTGTTGCATATCCTTGTCCACTAAGCTTAAGTATTCATCCCTAAATGTGATAATACCCGAGGGTTCAATGCCCAGCAATGGCGTTTCATCCGTGATTAGATCTTTTAAAAACATGACATTTTTATGTGCAATCTTCTTTGCCTCCTTTACAAAACCTTTAGATAAAAAAGTACGGCCGCTCTGGACATGGTTTGGAATCACGACTTCATAGCCTAAGGCAGTAAGTAATTTATAAGCAGTAATGCCAATTTCAGCGTCATTATATTCGGTAAACTCGTCAGAAAAAAGATATACTTTTCGCTTACCACCCATGGAGCCTGAGCGCTGCTTTTTTACCCAGTGGCTTAATGTGGTACCATTGACCATAGGCAGCGAACGTTTAGGTGCAAAACCTACTGCCCTCTTCACCAAGCCGGACAAAAACCTGTTGTTTATAACGAAATTGTATAGGGGAGCGACAAGTGACCCTAATCTTTGGGAATCCGTGAAGTTAGCGATCAGTCTTGCCCGGATACTGGCCCCATGCACATCATAATAATGCTGTAAGAATTCTGCCTTCATTTTGGCTACGTCCACACTCGATGGACATTCGGTTTTACAACCTTTGCAGCTTAAGCAAAGATCCATCACCTCCTTGATTTCTTCATGATCAAAACGGTTCCTTTGGGTTGAATTAGTCAGAAATTGTCGCAGGATATTGGCTCTGGCCCTTGTTGTATCCTTCTCATCCCGTGTAGCCATAAAAGAGGGACACATAGTACCACCAGTAATTTCACTTTTCCGGCAATCTCCCGAGCCTGAACACTTTTCTGCCAGGCGCAGGATCGACTCCTCTTTGGAGAAATCAAAATAAGTCTTGATCTCTGCTCGGTTGTGATTGTTATCATACCGCAAATTAGCATCCATTGGGGGGGTATTCACGATCTTATTGGCGTTAAATATTCCATTGGGATCGAAGATAAATTTTACTTTTTCCAGAAGTTTATACACCTTCTCTCCAAGCACTTTCCCAATAAATTCTCCACGCAGACGTCCATCCCCATGCTCGCCACTAAGTGATCCATTATATTTTAACACAAGACTGCTGGTCTTTTCAAGTATAGAACGGAAAGTACGTTTACCAGCTTCTGTCTTCAGGTTTACAAAAGGTTCAATATGGAGCTCGCCAGCGCCAGCATGAGCATAATAAGAGGCATGTACTCCCTCCTCTTTTAGTAGTTGCTGGATATCGCTGACATAAGCAGGTAAATCTTCAGGCGACACCGCGCAGTCTTCGATCAAATTGACCGGCTGGCTATCCCCGGGAAGGTTACGGATAAGTCCAAGTCCTGCTTTTCGAACATCCCAGACCATATTTGTCTCTTCAGCTCCTGTAATATAAGGATAAGCATAGCCTAAGCCTTTTGCTATAAGTTCCGCCTTCAAGGCCATTGCCTTCGCCGCAGCCTCGTTAGCGTCGCGTCCACGGAATTCGACAATCAATAGCGCCTGTGGGTCACCCTCAATAAAAAAACGGTTATATTTATAGGTTGGGTGCCCTACCGTAAAATCCAAGATATATTTGTCAACCAGTTCGGAGGCCTCCGGCCGATGGTTTAAAGCTACAATATTACCTTGCATACACTCAACCATATCCGCAAAATGCACACATAGGAGACCGAGCTCCTGAGGCGGCAACGGCATTAACCTCAGTTTGGCCTCCGTTACAACGGCGAGCGTGCCCTCGGAGCCGGCAAGGATATTGCACAAATTAAACGGCCGGGACTGGTCGCTGAGGATGTCGAGAGCATATCCCGTATTACGACGTGTGATAGACCGTTTGGGATAACCAGAATTAATATCAGCCTGGTTTTGCTTATTTGTCAACAGTTCATTCAACTGCCGGTAGATATCACCTTCACGACCAGATTGTAATAGCTTTTTAAAGAAAGCCGCTTCATCCAATTGTTCAAAAATAGCCTCAGATTTATCATCCAGAATCACATGGGCCGAAATCAGATTGTGCCGAGTGTCACCCCATACGATTGAATGCAGACCCGACGAATTATTACCTATCATTCCACCTACCATGGCCCGGCTGGCTGTTGAAGTCTCGGGCCCGAACATCAGTCCGAATGGCCTGAGGTAATTATTCAGGTCATCGCGTATGACTCCAGGTTGTACACGTACCCACTTTTCCTCTACATTCAGTTCCAAAATGCGATTAAAATGACGAGAGATATCGACGACGATACCGTTTCCCACCACTTGTCCGGCCAGGGAAGTACCGGCTGTACGCGGAATCAAAGTCGTCTCGTATTCCCGTGCAAAGTCAATTAGATACTTGAGATCATTGATATCAGATGGAATGGCCACCGCCAATGGCTTTTCTTGATAAACAGAAGCGTCCGTCGAATATGCTAGCAACATCGTCTGGTCTGAAGCGGTATCACGATAATACAACTCACCTTTCAGTTGAGTTGCCAATAAGGCTAATTGATTGTTATCTTTCACTGAATTTGCATTTAAAGTAGAAAACAAATTTAGTTAAATTTATCATTCATGAGAAGCATTATTTGCAAGAAACATGCAGTATAAAATACAAAAAACGCATAAAAGCGCAAAAACATAGAGTTAAACCTCATTTTAGTTTTTTTGTGTTCAATGATTGGATGTATTTTTGCGGGGAAGTGATTATTAATTTGATTTCTTTTATATGCGTAATCTTATTCTGCGGTACACATTACATTCGGACTTCATCATCTATACGATACGGGTGCTCATCGGTTTCTTACTGGGTTATATTCTTTTCGTTTCATTTCCAGAATATTCCGTTTCATGGACACTTATCTCCATCATCTTGGTGATCTCTCCTCAGGAGAACGAATCCCAAAAAATTGCGATCGACCGAGCTAAATCTAATTTTATTGGATCAGCTATTGGCCTTAGCTTATATTTTGTTCCTATTTCGCAGCTATATGCCATGATCATCGGCATTATCGCTTCGTTAATCATATGTAAAACACTTAATATCATGGCTGTAGCTCGCACATCCATGGTTGCACTAATTATAGTCTATCTGCACGAGCAGGAAAGCCGATCATATTTTGCTGCTTTAGATCGATTCGGCTGTGTATGCGTTGGTTGTCTCATCGGACTGGCAGTCATCCTTTCGACGCGAAATATTATCATACAGCTCAGAAATAGGTATAATTGTTGATTGTTCCAGGGAATCAATCAAACAAATCTCTTTTGATCAGCAACTTAGTAGCCTATCCTCAGTTATCAATTAGCTTAGACAGAACATAATTTTGTATCAACCCTAGTAAGTCAGAATAATATTCATTATATATAAAAATATTTTGAATATTGTACAATATTTATTACCTTTGCACTCGAAATGACAAAGGTAGAATATAATTTGGATCAAGTTGATTACAAAATTCTGCGTTTAATGCAGGATAACGGACGAATCAACAACGCTGACATTGCGAGAGAACTTGGAATGGCACCTTCTGCTATATTAGAGCGGGTGAAAAAGCTTGAACAGAAGGATGTTATATTAAAGTACAGTGCGAGGATCAATCCGGCAGCGGTCGATCAAAAACTTTTGTCGTTTATATTTATTAAAGCCAATGATATTATCGGCGAGCAACGCGTGGGCCTGGCACTTGCTGAAATCCCTGAGGTACAAGAGGTTCATGATATCGCCGGCGACGATGGTTATCTTATTAAAGTGAGAACCGCCGATTCAACAGGCTTAGTGGACTTGATGCGAAACACTTTGAGTAAAATTGAGGGAATTATTTCTACTCGTACTACCATCGTACTTCAAACAGTAAAAGAAGATCAGCAGGTTGTTATACCTGAATAACAGAAAGGAGGTTTAGTTATGTTGCAAGGACAAAAGAGGTCTGCAAACCCATTAATGGTTATTATTGCATATTTTATTATTTATGTGGTGTGGGGTTCAACGTTTTTCTTTATAGAAAAAGCCCTTCATAGTTTTCCACCGTTTATCTTAGGTTCATTCCGTTTTATAACTGCCAGTGCTATACTGATGACGATCTGCGCGCTAAAAGGTTATAAACTGTTTAATAAGCGCTCCATCCTGCAGGCGGCATTTGTTGGCTTCCTCCTCCTATTTATTGATATGGCTGGTGTGATCTGGGCAGAGCAATATGTTTCCGGCGGTATTGCGGCAATTATTGCAGCAGCGGCTGCCATTTGGTTTATTATCTTAGACAAACCAAAATGGAAAGAGAATTTCAGTAGCCTAACCACAGTCGCCGGCGTCGTTATGGGATTCCTGGGTGTTGTGATGTTGTTCGCCGAACAGATCGTCGCTTCCGAAAATAATGCAAACGGCACTTTAAGAGTAATTGCGCTATGCATCCTTGTTCTGGGTTCTATTGCGTGGACGGTAGGGTCGCTGGTCTCCAAATATTTCAAGAAACCTGCAAAAGGAGAAAAAGAAGATTTACACGTCATGGTTAAAACGGCCTGGCAAATGGTTACAGCAGGTATCCTTTTTAATGTGACCGCCCTCCTTACGGGTGAATATGCATCGTTTGAGGTAAGAAATGTAGCGCCTGTGGACTGGTTTAATCTGGGTTACCTAATTACTTTCGGTTCTATCCTGGCCTTTAGCTCATACATCTGGCTTCTGCAAGTCAGACCGGCAATGGAGGTGAGTACATACGCCTATGTAAATCCCATCATTGCACTTATACTCAGTCACTTTTTCACCTCTCATGCGGTCACTTCATTACAGATAATCGGGCTAACCGTAATTTTATTCTCTGTATTGTTGATGAACTGGAAGGCATACCGTAGCAAATTGGCTGACAAAAACAAAAATAAGAAGAAGCTCGATGGAGCAATGCCGGATACTCCACCTAATAATGCTGATCGGAGATCTCTGGATCATCTTCCCGAAGCAGAGCTCGTGCCTTAGGTTGTTATTTTTCTAATTATATGACAAAGCTTAATGTAGATTTATGTTAAGCTTTTGTTTTTTTTATGTTTTCTGCGAAATTACCACTCGCCGATAAGATATCTTCATTTTTAAATGGCTAACTTTGCCAGCATATCTGTTAACTAACTATATGAATTTATCAAAACAAATTGCCTTTATAGGTAGTATCGGGATTATCTCAGTTTTGATGGCCTCAAGCTGCTCAAAACAGCTTTATCCTACGCAAAAAGATTTTCGGCAATACTCCATCAATAGCGAGGTGCAAGCAGATCCCACAGTGGTATCGATATATGAGCCTTTTAAACAAAAAATGGAAGCTGAGATGAACCGTGTCATCGGTCACGCAGGTAAAGCGCTGACAAAAGACAAAACTCCCGAAACCTTGATGGGAAACTTCTTCTGTGAAGCATTGTTATGGATGAGTGATCACTTTGCACACAATCCGGCTGATCTGGCTTTTGCAACCAAAGGCGGAATCCGTAATGATCTTAAAGCGGGCGACATTACGGTTGGACATATCTTTGAAGTAATGCCGTTCGAAAATACGCTGACGGTCATTGAGCTAAAAGGAAGCCAAATACGTCAACTTGCTGACTATATCGCAAAGACACATGGACAGCCTATAGCGGGTATGACGTTGATGATCTCAGCTAACGGGGCGCAGGATATCAAAATCAAAGGGCAACCTATCGATGATAATAAGCTATACAAGCTGGTAACCTATGATTACCTTGCCAACGGTGGTGACAACCTTACCCTGTTGACGCAATCAGTGTCACGGATAAACTATCCACAGCGGATGCGCGAAGGACTGATCGAATATGTGAGTCAATTAACGAAAGAAGGTAAAGAAGTAAATGCGGTATTAGATGGAAGAATTAAAATCAATTAATCGAAGAGCGTTTATTAAGCAGGCTGGCGCGCTGTCTACGGCTCTTGCATTGAGCTCGCTGCCTTTCGATACGGAGGCCAGAAGTAAAAAAATAAGGCTGACCATTTTGCATACCAACGATGTGCACAGCCGAATCGAGCCCTTTCCTATGGACGGCGGCAAATATCAGGGTTTGGGCGGTGTGGCACGGCGTAGCACATTGATCAATAAAATACGCAATGAAGAAGAGCATCTGCTATTGCTGGATGCAGGAGATATGTTCCAGGGAACCCCATATTTTAATCTGTTCGGTGGAAAATTAGAGCTGGACCTGATGAGCAAACTGGGCTATGACGCCGGCACATTTGGCAATCACGAGTTTGACAACGGACTGGATGGACTCGTAAAATATCTGGACCATGCCAAGTTTCCTTTCCTTACCGCAAATTACGATTTTAAAGGCACGGTGCTCGAAGGAAAAACCCAGGATTATACGATATTCCATAAGGGAGGGATCAAAATCGGAGTATTTGGTCTCGGGGTGGATATTGAAGGTTTGGTGGACCCCAACAACTATAAGGGGATGAAGTATTTAGACCCTATAGCGGTATCTAACAAAATCGTCAAAATCCTGAAAGAAAAGCATCATTGTGACCTTATCGTCTGTCTGTCGCATCTAGGTTACAAGTATGAAAATGACAAGGTCTCGGACCTGATACTGGCAGCCAAAACAGCAGATATTGACTTAATCATCGGCGGGCACACACACACTTTCCTTAAAGAACCAACGTTGGTCACTAATCTCAAAGGCGCACAGACTGTCGTTAACCAAGTGGGCTTCGCTGGTATCAACTTGGGACGTATTGACTTTATTTTGGAGGCTGGGTCCCGTAAAAAACAGATGGTAGCCACTACATATCAGGTTGATCCAACAATACAGGATACGCTGCTGGCATAGGATTATTTAATAATAAGTATTGCAGATAACAGATGCCAAATTGACCAAATCAATTTGGCATTTTTCTGAAAATTGAACCAACTATTCCTGGAACCGTTTTCAATACGTATCAGATGTATAAGGGAAGATTGTTCACTAGCGCAAAAACATCATTTGGATGAAGAAAATTATATCCATTTATCTAGACTCCTTTAAAGGACTCTCACAAGCAGCCTGGCTTTTGGCTGTTGTTATGCTGATCAACAGAATGGGGAGTATGGTTATCCCTTTTTTGGGTTTATATATGACGCAGGTCCTTCATTTTAACATCAAGCAGATCGGAATAGTTCTGATGAGTTACGGCATCGGTTCCGTATGTGGGTCCTATATCGGTGGTTGGCTTACCGATCGCATTGGCAGCTTTAAGGTACAGTTTGGTAGCTTGGTCCTGGCTGCCCCACTGTTCCTGTTGATTCCCTGGTTTAAGGAGGTTCAGTCCTTATCGGCAATGATTTTCACGCTCAGCCTTATATTTGACGCATTCAGGCCAGCGAATTCTGTATCTGTCGCAAGCTACGCCAAACCAGAAAATATTACACGTGCATTCTCCCTTAACCGTCTGGCGATAAACTTGGGATTTTCCATTGGCCCGGCAGTTGCGGGATTTCTCGCTACCATCTCGTTCGACTGGATCTTCTATGGAAATTCCTTTGCCGTTATGTCCGCCGCAATTATTTTCTTTATGTTTTTCCATAAAAGACAGAAACGGACAGTCGTCAAAACAAACAAGGAAATACTGTCAGCGACTGATACCGTGCAGAGCAGAAACCCCTATACCGACATCCCATTTATCCTGTTTAACATTTTCTGTTGCATCTTCTCGTTCTGCTTCTTTCAGCTTATTACAACATTACCATTGTTTTATAGACAGGTGCATCATTTAGATGATCATCAGATTGGCTTTCTGTTGGGCTGGAGTGGCTTTGTGATCGTACTTTTGGAAATGTTCGTGGTTCACATCGCCGAAAAAAGATTCTCTCTGATCAGTACACTGGTATTCGGAACATTTTTATGCGCAAGTTCGTATGCCATGCTTAATTATATGGGTGGGCTGGGCTGGCTATATTTTACATTTCTTATTTTTGGTCTTGGCGAAATGCTTACCCTGCCTTTTATGGCGACGGTCTCGGTCAACCGGTCTACCCCAAAAACGCAGGGAGCATATATGGGATTCAATTCATTGGCATTCTCTGCTGCAAACATCTTCTCTCCGATCCTTGGCACTTCAATTGTAGATTCCTTTGGCTTCACTACCCTCTGGTGGGCAACTGCACTTACCTTATCACTGACAGCCTTGGGTTTCTACGTGGTATTGAAATGGATGCGATAATAAAAGGGCTTTGTCACAAGAGAACAAAGCCCTTTAAATGTCAGCAACTGATTACCAGATTTTGATCCTTTTGTCCATTGGCACATACATCTTGTCGCCAGGCTTTGTATTCCAGGCTTCATGGAAAGCATCCAGATTGATGATAGGTGCAAATGCCCGGTATTGCGCCGGAGAATGTGGATCGGTTTTTACCTGATTGACCACAAATTCATCCGTTGTTTTCGTGCGCCAGATCGTAGCCCACGAAAGGAAGAAGCGTTGATTCTGCGTAAATCCGTCGATCAGGCCTGGATCCCCTTTATCTTTTAAATAAAGCTGCAACGCATCGAACGCTACCGATGACCCTCCTAGATCACCGATATTTTCACCGAGTGTAAAGCGCCCGTTCACAAAGACTCCCGGTACAGGCTCATAACTTTCAAACTGTTTCACCAACGCATCTGCAGCCGCTTCAAATTTTGCTTTGTCAGCGTCTGTCCACCAATTGTTTAAATTACCGTTCCCATCATATTTTGCTCCCTGATCGTCAAAGCCATGTGAAAGCTCATGACCGATCACAGCGCCAATTCCACCAAAATTAACAGCAGCGTCAGCTTTGTAATCGTAAAAAGGAGGTTGTAAAATGGCGGCTGGAAATACAATCTCGTTGAAAAGTGGACTATAATAAGCATTTACGGTCTGTGGTGTCATGCCCCATTCGGATTTATCCACAGGTTTCCCTTGCTTTGCAAGATTTTCATAAAATGACCACTTGCTTGCTGCAACTACATTACCATATAACGAAGTGCCAATATCGAGTTTGCTATAATCCTTCCACTTGTCCGGATAACCGATCTTCACCTTAAATTTCGATAATTTCTCAAGTGCTTTCACCTTCGTATCAGCAGACATCCACGCAAGACCATTAATATGCTGCCCAAAGGCTTTAATCAGATAGCGGACAAGTTCTTCCGCATCAGCCTTGGCCTGTGGCGGAAAATTCTGTTTAACATATAACTTCCCGAGGAGCTCGCCCGCAATGGAGTTGACAAATTCTACACCTCGTTTATCCAATGCTCTCTGCTCCTTCTGTCCTTTCAGCTTGCGGCCCCAAAAGTCAAAGTACAAATCATTGAGCTCTTGTGTCGTATAAGAGGCTGCGGTATTCAACACATGGAAGGTCAATACATCTTTGATAATAGGAAGATTCTGAGGATTGAAAAAAGCATCGAGATTTTGATAGTACTTTATTTCAGATATAATGACGGTGTCTGCTTTGAAACCCACATCCTGTAGATATTTCGCCAGGTCAATGTTTTTTACCATTCTCTTCAAATCGGCTACCGCAACCGGATTATAGCGACCGTTGGCATCACGGGACTGTTCAACAGTCTTAAGATGGGCAGCAGCCTGCTTTTCAAAAGCAACGATAGCCGGTCCTTTCAGATCCTTTGTGCGTTGGCCGGATTTACTGTACAATGCGGAGATATAATCCGAATAATCTCTTAAAGTCTCTTCATTCTTCTGATCGTTAACCTGATAATAAGACCGCCCCAGTCCAAG
Source organism: Sphingobacterium sp. InxBP1 (assembly GCF_026191775.1). Taxonomy (NCBI): domain Bacteria; kingdom Pseudomonadati; phylum Bacteroidota; class Sphingobacteriia; order Sphingobacteriales; family Sphingobacteriaceae; genus Sphingobacterium; species Sphingobacterium sp. InxBP1. The sequence continues at coordinate 165,796 of NZ_JAINDX010000048.1, forward strand.
ATTGGCAGCAGCTAAGTAGACAGTATTCACATCAGAATTTTTAAGATGCGCCGATACATAACCGCCGAAGAAAGGATTACCTCCCCTAGGTGCAGCTTCAACGAGGTAGCTATAGAGATCATCGAAGTTTTTAATCGCCGCAATTTTTTCTAGATAAGGCTTCACAGGTGCCAACCCAAGCTGATCACGGGTTTTCATATCGACAAAAGAACGATACAAATCACCAATTTTTTGGTTATCAGTACCTTTTTCAAACTTGCCGGTCAGCGACTCTTGCAATACCTTCAATGTAGCGATGTCCGTATTCTCACGTAGTTCGTCAAACGAACCCCAGCGCGCTTTATCAGATGGTATTTTGGCGGTTTTCATCCACTGACCGTTTACAAAGTTGTAAAAGTCGTCCTGAGGACGGACGCTTTTATCCATGTAACTGACATTGATAGCCTGATGTTGGGCTTGGCTTGACAATGCACTACAGGCCAGCAAAGCGGCTAACAGTATATTTCTCTTCATGTATAATATTAGTTTGTTATCAATCGGTACAAACTTAAGAAAAGTTCTGCGATAGTTTCTGCAACAAAAATATTGTTTTGCGGATAACGCCTTTGTCCATCCGGTTTAGGTTTCTCTCCGGTTTCTGGTAGCTCTACGTAGGATGAGGAGAAAGACAACTAAAAATAACGTTGCACCGGCGATCCACAGCCAAGGGTTGGCATACCATAAGGTGCCGCTGGCCTCTTTGAGCTTCTGTTCTTCCTTAATCGGCACCTGCGCTTCCAGCTGAAACAGAGGAAGCAACAAACAACATACTAATAATATCTTTTCCATATCACTCCAGATTTATTAGTTAGAATACCTTTCTAACTATTTTTGTTTTTAGGAAGTGGATTTTATGAGCAAGACTTATGGCAGCGTCTATACCTGCTTAATTATTTTGCCGGATCTCGCCTAAGTGCACTACATCCTTTAAATCAAATGGCGTTTCTTGATAAACAAAATAATTAAGCCAGTTGTTAAACAACAGGTTAGCATGGCTTGTCCAACGGACCAACGGTCTGTTTTCCGGGTTATCGTCAGTATAGTAGTTGACTGGCATCTGAATTTTCTGTCCTTTTTCCAGATCCCGCCTGTATTCTTCATCAAGCGTGAACGGAGCATATTCTGAGTGTCCTGTTAAATAGAATTCCCTACCGCCACGGGAAGAAGCAATGGCAATCCCCGCTTCGGGAGATTCGCAGAGAATTTCTATGCCCTCCGTTGCCAATAAATCTTCTTTTTCGACAGTGGTATGTCTGCTGTGAGGAATAAAGAATTCATCATCAAACCCACGGAACAAAGGATGTCGCTTATCGAGTGCAGTATGCTTGAAAACACCAAAAAGTTTCTCATCCAATGGTTTCTTCTCCACTCCGTAAAAATGATATAACGCTGCCTGTGACGCCCAGCAAATGTATAAACTCGAAGTCACGTGCGTCCTGGCCCAGTCAAAAATAGTCCGAATTTCATCCCAATAGGTCACTTCTTCAAACCGGACCATCTCTACTGGAGCTCCAGTAATAATCATTCCGTCATAGAAATTCTCTTTTACTTCACTAAGACTTTTATAAAACATCTCTAGGTGTTCCTCTGGAGTGTTTTTGGAAACGTGCGTTTCCAGTCGCAGAAACTCCATCTCGACCTGCAAAGGATTGTTGGATAACAGACGGATAAAATCGGTTTCCGTCGTGATCTTCAATGGCATCAAATTAAGGACCAGGACACGAAGCGGCCTGATATCCTGTTCATTGGCCCGAAGGTCACTCATGACGAAAATGTTCTCCTTTTTTAAAAGCTCAATCGCGGGAAGATTATTAGGAAGTTTGACTGGCATATATAATTTCTCCTTGTACAATGATGTACAAAATTAGCAAGAATATAACAGAAAATTAAACAAAACCTTAAATTAACAAGGTATTTGTTTACGTTTTATTATTGCCACACTCACTCATTTGTTAGCTGCTGAAGAGCTTTCCTGAACTTCTTCGAACCAAAGTCCATCACCCCCACATGCTTATTGACCAGTTTCCCCGCCTTATCAAGAATAATCGTCGTCGGTATGCTCCGAGTATTCAGTTCTTGCGGCAGGCCGGTATGCAGCTGGTACAACGGAAGGCTAAACCCTCTATTTTTTAAGAATTTAGCTGATTTTTTTAGGTTACCATCCATATCTACGGCCAGAAATACAATATGATTATTATACTGAAAGTCTTTGTACAACTGATCCAATGATGGCATTTCGGCCAAACATGGCGGACACCAGGTTGCCCAAAGGTTGATGACGACAACTTTACCTCGTAGTTGCGCTAAGCTCACCTTATGCCCCCTGCTGTTCTTAAAGCTCAATTCATATTTTTTAGATACCGGCGCTGTTATAGCTGCCGCTGCGCCAGTCGGCTTCGCATGACCGCCTACGTAGCAATGCAAAGAGAAAAAGATCGTGCCGACAACACACCTGAACTTATGTTTCATTGAATTATCCTATTATTCGATCCCATTGGGTGGATCAAAAATAAGATAAATTCCGTTCTATCCGAAATACAGATCATCCAGAATCGTTTTGGAATCCTCTATCACGGACTTTATCGGTAAGTTCTCAAGCACCGAGACCGGCCTGTGAAAAAGTTATTACAAACAAATTCGCCCCTAATCGTATTATATAAATAAAACAAGTTATTCAATATGAGCAAAGAAAAATCGATCCGTGAATTGCAAATTAATGGACATGTCTATCAATACAGTTCCATCAAAGATCTTTCTGAGGGCAAGATTGACCACCTCCCCTTCAGTATTCGGATACTATTGGAAAATGTATTACGTAATCATGATGGCTTCAGTATTACTGATGAACATATTAGCACCTTAATCAATTGGTCTCCGCAACCTGTTGACAAAGATATTCCATTCAAACCGGCGCGTATCCTGATGCAAGACTTTACAGGCGTACCAGCAGTTGTAGACATGGCTTCGCTTCGTGCCGAATTTGTCCGTCATGGCAAAGACGGACAGAAAATCAATCCTGCCATACCTGTTGACTTGGTGATTGACCATTCTGTACAGGTTGACTATTTTGGAACAGAATATTCTTACGATAAAAATGTGGAGCTCGAATATCAGCGTAACCGCGAACGTTACGAACTGCTCAAATGGGCGCAAAAAGGACTAAAAAATTTCACGGTGGTACCTCCCGGTATGGGCATATGTCATCAGGTAAATCTGGAATATCTAGCGAAGGGGGTTATTGAACGAGACAACTGGCTTTTTCCAGACACCCTCGTCGGTACTGACTCCCATACACCGATGGTCAACGGAATAGGCGTTTTAGGCTGGGGTGTGGGCGGTATCGAGGCTGAGGCCGCTATGCTTGGGCAGCCCGTTTTCTTTACCTGCCCAGAGGTCATCGGACTCAAGCTCACGGGTAGAATCCCGGCGATGTGCACTGCCACGGATATGGTGCTCTCAATTACCAAAATCCTACGCGATAAGGGTGTTGTCGGCAAATTTGTAGAAGTGTTTGGTGATGGACTGGACAGTTTGTCTGTAACGGATCGGGCTACCATATCAAATATGTCACCCGAATTCGGATGTACAGTCACCTATTTTCCCATAGATGACCGTACATTGGAATATATGCACAGTACAAACCGAACCGCGGAGCAGATCAAAATCGTGGAAGAATATTGTAAGCGCAACCTCCTTTGGCGTACGGGGCACGAGCAGATCACCTATTCGTCGGTTGTAGAATTTGACTTATCCACTCTGGAACCTACAGTTTCGGGTCCAAAGCGGCCACAAGATAAAATTCTGGTACGCGAGCTAAAAGACAAGTTCTCAGAACTGCTGGATAGCGAGCACCATAGGCAATATGTGCCTATCCCTCAACGATCGGAGTCTGCCTGGCTTTTGGAAGGCGGTTCTGGCACAGAATTTACCTTCGGGAAAGTTCCGGTCGAACATGCATCACCGCATGAAGTGATTGCCGAATCGATACATGCCGTGAGAATAAAACACAATCATAAAGAATATGTCGTCAGTGATGGCAGCATTGCGATCGCGGCCATCACGAGCTGTACGAATACGTCGAACCCTGCTGTTATGATTGGGGCGGGTCTGTTGGCGAGAAATGCTATAGAGCGTGGCTTACGGACCAAATCTTGGGTTAAAACGTCTCTGGCTCCTGGCTCAAAGGTGGTTACACAGTACTTGGAAAGGTCAGGGCTTAGTGCAGACCTTGATGCGCTGAGATTCCATACGGTAGGTTATGGCTGTACCTCCTGTATTGGAAACTCCGGACCATTGCCCCCTCAAATTGCTGAAGCTGTGGAGAAGGGCGAACTGATCGTCGCCTCGGTACTTTCAGGCAATCGCAATTTTGAAGCCCGTGTTCACCCACAAGTAAAAATGAACTTCCTGATGTCCCCAATGCTCGTCGTAGCGTATGCGCTTGTCGGTCGCATTGACGTCAACTTATTGGAAGAACCTCTCGACTACGACCCAAATGGCCAGCCCGTATACCTTCGGGATATCTGGCCCAGCCGCGAAGAGATTCAAAAAACTGTCGCCGATTGTGTTAAACAGTCGGACTTTCAGGAAGTCTATGATGTCATCTTTGATGGCTCTACGGATTGGCAGGAACTTCAGGTCAATTTGGACCAAAACTACCAATGGGATCCGGCCTCAACGTATATCAAGGAATCGCCGTTTTTTGAAAACCTTCAAGCGGTTCCAAAACCAATCCAGGACATCGAGAATGCGAGGGTATTGCTTTATCTCGGTGACTCGGTAACGACGGACCATATTTCTCCTGCCGGTTCATTTAAGGAGAATACTGCAGCGGGACAGTATCTTAAAGCCCATCAGGTAGACAAGGAAGACTTCAACTCTTATGGATCTAGACGTGGTAATCACGAAGTTATGATGCGGGGTACTTTTGCTAACGTACGAATCAAAAATAAAATTAGCGATCGCGAGGGTGGATTCAGCCGTTACCTGCCGACCAACGAAGTTAAAACTGTTTACGACACGGCAATGGAGTATCGTAAAACAAACACACCACTGATCGTATTAGCCGGCAAAGAATACGGTTCGGGGTCATCACGGGACTGGGCTGCCAAAGGCACATTCTTGCTCGGTGTACGTGCTGTAATTGCCGAAAGTTTTGAACGTATCCACCGAAGCAATCTCGTGGGCATGGGTGTGGCGCCGCTTGTTTTTGTCAACGGTGAAAATGCAGAGAAACTTGGGCTTGATGGAACTGAAGAATATAATATTACAGGCCTCGCAGAAGATCTGACACCACACAAGTTGTTGCAGGTAAAAGCGACACACGAAAATGGTAAGACTACGGAATTCCAAGTTAAAGCCCGATTGGATTCAGCGATAGAAATTGAGTATTTTAAAAATGACGGAATCCTGCAATATGTACTGCGACAATATTTGAAAAATAATTAACACGGAGCACCTCCGATATAAATAGAAAATGGGGCGCTATACACAGTAGCGCCCCTTATAACCTATATAAACCTACCAGAGTCTCATCAGACAGTATTCCAGCATGCTATGGACATATATCTGTTATATATTACTGTATGGCTGCACAAAAATAGTATTGCCAACCACTATATTTACTCCCTGAAAACCGCCATTTTTTAAAGATCGCTCTTTGAAGCCATGTAAAAGAGGTATAAGGTACTCCCTTTGCCAACGGTAGCCCCATAGCCATTGAACAATTTCATTTCGGACATGCTGCCCATCCGATCTTTGTCAGCCAGCTAGCCTTATTAAATAACGGATTTCAGGGATAAAAGAGGCTACTATGAATGTGCATCTTTGCCACTCAAAGTTGATTGCTCACAAAACTTGTTCTGATGAAAAAAACACTTCTATCCCTATCGGTTCTATTGGCAGCAAATAATTTATCATTTGCTCAAATCCAAAAAGCATTTAAAATCAATTATGCGTTTGTCTTGACTGAGGGTAGTCAAGAACGTGGTGAGGAGGCGCCCGTTACCCTATTTGAAGCATATGTAAACACTGAAAAGATCAAAGTCATCTCTCTTGCACAAGAATCAATTTTTCTCGCGAAAAAGAAAGAAGACAAATCTATCGTTGTCTACCCTGCATTGTCAAAGTATATCGTGAATGCAGAGCAGGCCGTGTCATATAAACTGAAATTAATTGATGGCGAAACGAAAACTATCGCAGAGTATCCCTGCAAGCTGGCACAACTTGAGCTAACAAATATTAACGATGCTGAAGACAATACGATCCTTTCGGTCTGGTATAGTGATAAACTTCCTGTCACCTATTGGGAAGGAGCCGATATTTTCAAAAAAATTCCTGGTGCCGTATTGCAGGTCACTACGCCCTTTGGCACGGATCTCGTCGCGCAAAGTGTTGAGAGTAGCCAGCTAGACGATAAGGACTTTATTATACCAGAGGATTACGTTCAGGTTGAATCCACTTCTCAGGATGCACAGAGCGATCTGACAGATAATCAGGTCGCAGAAGATCGATTTTTATATGAAGACGAGTCAGGTCGCGTCGGCCTAAAAAATGGTAAGCAGGATATCATTGTGCCAGCTATATACCGTTATATTGCTCCATTTGTCGGAGCGACCGGCATTGCGCAATCTGAAGATAACAAATATGGTGCTATCGATGTTGCTGGTAAAGTAACCGTCCCCTTTGAATATGATTATTTAGCTTATGATGACAATACAGGACAATATATTTTTGGGATAAATGAAAAATACGGCATACTTGGCAACGACAGCAAAACCATTATTCCAGCAAAATATGATATGATTTCTTTTATCAAAGACGGATATGCAGTATTCCAGCAACAGGAAAAATATGGGATAATAAACCAATCTGGTAAAATTATTGTTCCGGCCCACTATAGTTATATCTCTGAAAACAATGGTACTCATTTTATCAGCATTGACAACGATCTATACAGCCTGGTCGAACTGAAATCCAATAAAGTCGTTGCCTCTACCTACGATTTTATTTCCATCACTGACGAACCGACACGTTTTCTAGCCAGCAAAGATGGTAAGTATGGTTATCTAGATGGACAGGGACAAGTTGCTATCCCCTTTATTTACGAAGGTGCCACTGCATTTTATGACGGATTGGCCTCTGTTACCGTCGAAGGCTCCGATGATGTGATCCTGATTAATATCAAAGGCGAGCAAGTGGAAATAGATGCTTCTGCCGAGGAAGAAGTTGATTAATGGTAGGCGGGCAGACGATATGCCCGCCCATATCCCAAGAATGCGCGGCACGATCAATGCGGGCTCACCACATTCTTTTTACCGACTATTTTTTTACCGATTGTGAATAATGCGACGGCAATAATACCACCGGCAAGACCAAATAATAATTCCTTGACTATTCCTGGAAAACTGGGCAGCACATGGTGAAGGAAATCAATATAGTGGGAGAAAATACCACCAGAAACCAAGATCAGTGCAATCGTCCCTACGACAGCGAGCAGCTTTATAATTAATGGCAAAGCACGAACCAGCAACCTTCCCACACTGGCCACTGGCCCTTTCTCATTCGCGGTCTTAATCAATTTATATCCGGCATCATCCATTCGGACAATCAACGCTACAATGCCATATACCCCCACTGTTGCTAAAAGAGCCACTACACAGACGGTAATAATCTGTAAAGTGAGACTCTTATCCAGCACGGTGCCAAGAGCAATAATGACGATTTCCACGGATAGTATAAAATCGGTGGTAATGGCTGATTTAACTTTTGCTTTCTCCGCCTCCGCCGTATTCTCCTCGATTACTTCCTCTACTTTGGTCTCGCCCTCATGGTGCTTGCGGTGAAATAGATATTCTATGATCTTTTCTACACCTTCAAATGCCAGGTAAAATCCTCCCAAAATCAAAATATACTTGATGGCTATGGGGAAAAAGACATTCAATAATAAGGCAATCGGCACAATGATCAGTTTGTTGACAAGCGAGCCTTTGGTAATGGCCCACAGGACCGGTAGCTCACGTGATGCCAAAAAACCGGTCGCTTTCTCCGCATTTACAGCGAGATCATCCCCCAGTATTCCAGCGGTTTTCTTGGTTGCGATCTTGCTCGCCACAGCAACATCATCCATGAGTGCGGCAATATCATCTAAAATTGCAAATATTCCTGAAGCCATATATGTTAAAATTCTGAACGTAAAAATATAAATTAAATCCAATTTTGAACTCACGATTTAATTAAACTTTAAAAATTAGCTTCGAATAGATTGGCTATAATTGCGTATTTTAGAGATAAAATAGACCGCGTATGAAAAAAAACCTTTCCACTGAAGAACAATTAGCCTTACTCCTAACGCTAAGATCAAGATTCGAAGCGAACCTTTCCAGACATGTCGGACTGAAATGGGATAGCATTCAGCGACGGCTGGAGGCGGCCCCACCCAAACTGTGGAGCCTGCAACAAATGGAAGATACTGACGGACAACCAGATGTCATCGGTATAGATAATGATACCGGTCAATACCTTTTTGTGGACTGTGCTCCGGAAAGTCCCAAAGGGCGCCGTAGCCTATGTTATGACCAGCGGGCCTGGGAAGAAAGAAAGGAAAATCGGCCCGACGATAGTGCTTTGGGAATTGCAGAAAAAATGGGCGTACAATTGCTTACAGAACAACAATACCGTCAGCTGCAGAGCTTAGGAAATTTCGATCTCAAAACGTCAAGCTGGATTTTGACTCCACCGGACATTCGTAAACTGGGCGGCGCTCTTTTCTGTGATCGACGCTATGATCATGTCTTCACCTATCATAACGGTGCTACTTCTTACTATGCGGCTAGGGGTTTTAGGGCTATACTATTTGTGTAGTCCATATACACCTCATTTCAGGAAATTGTATATGGCAAATGAGCTTAGCCAGCTTTTAAGTTTCTGTAGGCCTGTTCTGTCGACACAACGGTCTTCACCGCTCTCTATTTATCAAGCCGGGAGGACCGGTTTGAGGAAGAGATAGTCTCATGTATTAAATTAATTGATTGCCTCCCACTGATGACATAGGTTTGTCATTGATAGGGTTTATTTTTGATGCAATTAGACAGACGGCAAATACCGGCAAGGATGTCAGTACCCGTCATGACAACAATCATTTAATATATATGGAAAATACGCTTATCCCTTCTTTTAACATCATCGGTATTTCGGTTCGCACCTGGAATCAGGGCGAACAAGCAGCCAGCGATATCGCTGCGCTTTGGAACGAGTTCTTCCAAAACAATTTGATACACAGGATTCCCAATAGGATCGGCGATGATGTGTATTGTGTATACACTGAATATGAAAAAGACCACACGGCGCCGTATACGACAATACTTGGCTGTAAAGTAGCCTCATTGGACGACGTACCAGAAGATATGGATGGAATCCGCATTTTAGAAAGCCATTACAAGCGGTTCGAGGCAATAGGAAATCTACAACAGGGTGCGGTGTACCAAACATGGCAACAAATATGGACGGCAGATTTGCCTCGTGCTTATACCGCAGATTTCGAAGTTTACGGATCAGACTCAAAAGATCCAAAGGATGCGAAAGTTGATATTTTCATCGCTATTGAGGAATAATATACCCTTTCTTCTCCGCCAAGGTGACGTGACGCGTCGCCTTGGCGTTATGTTGCGTACTAGGGGCGATTGAGCAACAAATCTTAAGTCATAGCGATGGAGCATTTATTTTAAATAAAATAACACTTACCTTTGTGGCGGTCTAAAACGAATATACTATGCAGGGCAATACCGCACATCGGAAAAAAATTATTCAATATAGCTATTTAAAACTTATCGGAAGTTCAATTTTTGTAAGTATAATTTGCTGTGTACTTGCTTATTCTTTAAAACATTTCACAGGGCATGTAGAGGATCAGCTATTCGAATGGGTAAACTCATGGGACCGCTATCTTCTGATTATCTTTCCGAGTATAGGCGTCACAGCAATTTATTTCTTACGTAAATACGTCTTCCAGAATAGAAAAAATAAAGGGATCAAAGAGATCTACACGACACTGGAAACGCGCAAGGACCATCTGCCCTTCTTCAAAATTCCCTCACATTACATCAACGGTTTCCTGACCGTGATTTTTGGAGGCTCCACTGGCGTCGAAGTTTCTACTGTTGTTGCCACCGCTACTGTGGGCAACCAGGCTTACAAACGTTTGCATACCTCCTGGGCTTATAAGACCGAGTTGATCTGTGCGGGAGTGATCGCTGGAGTGACATTGCTGTTTGGAAGCGCGCTAGGCGGCCTACTGTTTGCCTTCGAAGTAATCGCCAGAAAGCTTAATAGAACCTTATTAATCAGCGGAATAAGTTCGATGCTTGTTGCATCTGTATTTGTGCACTACGTGGATTCCAGCCCGCTATTTGGGTTTGAGGTGAAGCAATGGCAGTGGGAGACTACGCCTTACGTGATTATCTTAGGTGTAATAGGTGGTGTGTTTGCGCTTTATTTCACTAAAATCGTTATTTACGCCAAAACGTTTTTCGGTGGTATAAAAAACAATTTTATACGGGTCAATTTGGGTGCGGTTACTGTAGGTTTACTTATTTTTTTCTTACCCGCGTTATATGGAGATAGCTATCATGGTCTCGGCAAAATACTAGAAGAGGGAATGCATACGCCGGACAAGCTCGTCTATTTTGTCCCTGTAGTTCTATTGATTTTCTTAAAGCCGCTTGCTGCTTCATTGACTTTAGGTGCAGGTGGTGATGGAGGTGTTTTCGCTCCGAGCATTGTGACCGGAGCTTTTTTAGGTATTTGCTTCGCACAGCTGTGCAACCATTACTTAGGAAGCCATCTGATTGTGATCAATTTTGCGTTATTTGGTGCCGCTGCCATGCTTTCAGCTGCTATCCACGCTCCTTTTACAGCCATATTTATTATAGCAAGTATTGTTCCTTCAGGGCATTTACTACTTATTCCGCTCTTGGTCGCAAGCCTTATTGCGAAAGTACTCGCCAAAAGGATTTACCCGTACAACGTATATACCTATAAAGAAGTTGCTCACAGCTAAACATCCGAATCTGAATATAGCGCTCCGCCCCAGCTTACTGAGGGACGAAGTTGGGGACGCAGCGCTGCATGACATCGTCGTCAATCTTCTCGGCTACCGTCGTCAGCCATTCGTACCATTTTAGGAGCAAACTGTGCGACTACATCCACTAAGTCTTTCTGAGCAGCCATCACCTCATGGATATTTTTGTATGCCATTGGCGCCTCATCCATCCCAGCTCCAAGTAGTGTAACTCCTTCATCAGCAAGCAATCTATTAAGGTCATCTACAGAAAGAGTTTTAACCGCCTGTGTACGGCTCATCAAACGGCCCGCGCCATGTGATGCAGATGCAATCGACGCGGTCGCGCCTTTTCCACGGACCAAAAAACCAGGCGAAGCCATGGACCCGGGAATAATGCCCAGGACACCTTTGGCGGCCGGGGTAGCTCCTTTACGATGAACGATAACCTCCTGTCCGTTCCATTTTTCTTTCCAAGCAAAATTATGATGATTCTCTACTTTGGCAAGTAACCCCGCCCCTAACGCCAGCCTGATCTTTTCGTGGATGACCTCATGACAAGCTGACGCATAATCACCTGCAAGGTTCATGGCCAACCAATATTCCTGCCCCTCCGCGCTGTTTAAGTCCAAATAAGCTAGGTTTTCCGCCTTATAGGGTAGTTTACACAAGCTTTTTGCTAATTTAGTATAATGTGCAGCAACTGTCGCACCCAATCCACGCGATCCCGAATGGGTAAGTAAACCCAAATATTGCCCCTTTTCAATATCGAGCCTTTCATCTCGCTCAGTAAATTCGACGATACCGAACTCGACAAAGTGATTGCCTCCACCCGAAGATCCCAATTGTGTCCACGCCTTATCTTTCAGGGACGCCAGCAAAGAATTCTCCTTAAATAAGGGGTCCTCCAAAACGACATGGTCCACGCGCTCGTGTTTCAGATAGCCATTGCCCGCTCCAAACCGTGTATGCTTCATAATGACGTCCTTTAAAAAAGCCTGATGCGTCTCTAACAAGCCTATTGGGAGATCAAAGATCGAAAGTGCCATACGGCAGCCGATATCCACGCCAACTCCGTAAGGGATGACGGCATTGTTTGTGGCCAACACACCTCCTATCGGAAGCCCGTATCCTTGGTGGGCGTCGGGCATCAATGCGCCAGCCACTGTGACAGGTAGCTTCATGGCGATATGCATCTGATCCTTGGCACCCGTTTCTATCGCTGATTCGCCATATATTGTGAAGGCCAGCGGGCGTTCATTGAGCGGTATCAACGAAGCATCAATAGCCTCTTCATCCAAAATGGCTGCAGCAAGTACCTGAAAGATAGCATCCTCAAGATATTCCGAAGGGTTGTCAAGTACGGCCTTAAACTTCGCGAGCATTTCCGTACGGGTGAAACCATGACGTTTACTGTTGATTTTTAACGCAATACCTACTGTATGATTTTCTTTGTAGCCCAAAGCAACAATATCATTACCATTAATTCGTTTATTTTCCATATTTCTCAACGTTTAAAATTAAGGGGAAAACCTAAGTTCCCAAAGCAGGCGGCAATACCTCTTTACCATTACCGCCTGCGCCTCTTTTTAGCCAACATCTCATGATGGCCAGATATTCATATGTGCCATCAAAGAATTGTTATCATTGACATGACAAAGATCGTGACCTCATAACGCAAGTAATCTGCGTAATACATTAAGCAGAAGAAAAAGTTCTTAAGTAAGCTATAATAATCTGATTATAAGTATTAAAATTCACAATTCACGATCAGCTCATATCGTAAACAAGCCATGTACGCAATTAGATTGCGTATACATTACGTTATACGATTTTTTTTGATATCATTTTCCAAGTTTCGAAAAGAGAACATCTTCACTTCTCTTTAGCTAACATCAGAAAATATCACTATATTCCGCTATATGGACCGAAAACAAAAAGAGCTAATTTAACGCTTTAAATATTATATTACATAACATGATGAATACCACCCCGCTTTATTCTTTATGTATCGTCGCCATAACTGCTTCAGCCTGTACAAACAATCGGCACGGCCATATTCAGGAAACAACTGCCCACGGCAATCCTGTACATAGTGAATCCATTGGGCTCGCCAAAGACACCGAGCTGTTGTTATCCAAAAGAAGTGACCCCGGTAAAGATTGGCTGGAAAGCCTGTTCCAGTGTCATGGAAGTGAGACCGGCCCTTATTGCTATTACCTAGACCAAGAGGACAGTATATGTACAGCAAGGTTCAAAGCATTTCTGGAAGACGCAAATGCTATTTATGGACCATCAAATCTAAGCGAAGCTGAATTGGCAGTGGCGGAATCGGCGTATAAAGCAAAATGGAAAAGCATTTATCCGCTCCTTACGCAGGAAGTATGGCTATTTGGCCGCGGAAATGATGATGCTATCAGTATCAAAGACGTGATCATTTCAAAGATATCGTCTGATAGGTATATGGTTAATATTGACTATGGCGAGGGCATAAAAACACGAAACGAGGTACAGTTAGTTTTTGTGAACGGCCGGTTTAAAATCGATTATTGCCGAACCACATTTACAGAAAGCTGAATGAAGGGCCTTTTTTTTGCTTAGAAAAACAGGCCCTTCATTCATAGTTTAGCAGTATTGCGCCATGTAACGATATTTCCCCGATGCAATAAAGCTTCGATATTAGAGATGCGCGATACAGCTTCAGCAGAGCAGATGGCATCAGTCAAAATCAAACTGGCCTCATCGCCTACTTTTGGCCATGTCCTGCTGCCGTTATCGTCCAGTGGCATATGGCCATTCGTGGCATACTGCAGACAACGAGACAACTCAAATTCTGTTTCATAGCCATAAAGCTGCGCCGCAAGATTAGCCTTTTGCAACATATTGCCGCTACCAAAAGTTCCCCAATGGTCCTGTACGTTGTCATTCCCGGTCAGTACTTTTACGCCGGCTCGCATCAGCTCCGGAAATGGCATCAGTATATTCCTAAAAGGAACAGAACTCACTATTCCAACCTTAGCAGCCGCCAACTGTTCAGCAGTATGCTGTAATTCTTTTTTTGACATATGCGCCAGCGCAAAAGCGTGACTGATAAATGTACGTCCTTGCAGCTGCGGATTCTCAAGGACCTTGTCGACCAGATAGTGGATCGTTTTGTACCCAGACTGCCCGCTCTCATGCAAGTGGATATCAATTCCTTTTTTATGTTCCAATGCGAGCTGTACAGTAAAATCGATTGGTTTTTCGATACTTCCGTCGATCGTATAAGGGTCTAAACCGCCAATATAATCCACTTGATCCCAAGCGGCGACTTCGCGCATCAGCATAGACGAATCCGTATAATATAAACCATGCTGCGGAAACGCCACCAGCTCAGCGGCAAATGTGTCCTTGACATGTTGCATTGCTTGCAATAAATGTTCCAATGATCGTATGCCAGATGTCGGATCCACATTGAAATGCGTACGCGCGAAATTTGTGCCGTAGCCCTGTAAAAGCATAATCAATTGTTCTGCCCGTGCAACCGAAGTCTTCAGTAATTCGGGAATAATTTCTTGTTCACGGGCAATCATATCTTTTACAGTCCTGTTTTTGGGGTAAACCGCTTTCCAGGGCAGACCATATAAGGTTTTATCGAGGTGAATGTGCATATCCCTAAATGATGGCAGAGCCAATCTACCACCTACGTCGAACTCCGAAACTGCCCCAGTTCCTGTACTATGAGCTGGCTGAATCGCGTTTATTATTCCAGCTTCTATCGATAAGTCAAATAATTCGGTATGCGTCCCCGTTACTTCTCCCTCATCGTACTGGAACCCTGTCTCAAGCCGGACATTTTTAAGCGTATAGCTAGTCTTATCATTCAATTCTTTCATATTGACATTCATTTTTTCAAAACTAGTCGTTTCGAAGTTGCTAAGCTTGTAAATATTATCACAACATTTGTAAATATGGTGGCGAAGGTAAATGACAAGGTCTTCGTCGCAGAACCGGCTCGACTACCGAAACTAAAGTTTTTATTAATTGTAAACTTATCGAGGTATTTAGCAAAAATATAGCTATTTTGACTTCGTGCAAAAGATCGAGAATTGTTTCCTGTTGTCAGAAGCAGGATCGAAAAATTGTGATAAAAAAAACAACATCAAACTTGACAATAGCTTTACATCGCCATGCAGATCGAAATTGATCATCGTTATTATGAAATTGTTAGCTGGGACAGGGATTACATTCAGATTACCGGCAGTGGCGCCCCATACCAGGTATTTGCACCGCCTTATCAGGATATCGATTCGTTAAGACAATATATCAGGTTGCATCCGCCAAAACATAAAGACGAAGATATTCCTTATTTCTATCTCGACGCTCCATACCAATTATTCCGAAAGTCGTACTTCGTGAAAGTGTATCACGGACAAAGTAACACACATGTGCAACTCAAGTCGAGCAGTATCTGCATTTATCAGCGTAAAAATGCTGACACTTATAAACTCCTCAGAAAGTGGAGCGAGGAACAACTATATCAGGAAATCAGCAAACGTGTCGCTTTTTGGGAAGAACAGCTAGACTGCTATGCAATTACCGCTATACATATCAGTAGGATGAGCAAACGTCATTATAAAATTGTGGGTACCGAACTTTATTTTTCAAATTGCCTCATTGACGCGGATAGCGGACAGTTGCATTTGATTATTTTAAAAGCTTTCTGTAAATTCTCCAAAAAAACGAAGGGAGAAACGGAAGCCATTTTGAATCTATATATTCCAAAGTGGAAAACGCTTATCCTCTCCTAAATATACTAATGACGACTACAGCTCTACAACTCAGACTTCAAATTGACCAAGAGGTTAATAACCTATCGGATCATTCGTATTTTCTGCGGTTATTGACAAGCACACAATCGGACAAGATTGCCGACCATGTCATCGCGTACATAGACAAAGATGGAGCTCCGATGCTGACTGATTACCGTATAAATAATATGCAATATGACGAAGCTTCTGGCACAGGTTCCTTCCGTTTACATTTTGTGGTTGCTCGGCAGTTCTGTTGCAGCGATAGTATTTCCTGTCAAACTGATTATATCGATTTTAAATTTACAAAGTCAAGCAAAACAATCTATTTAACAGGAAATTATACCTACTGGAGCACTCAATAGAAATAACAATTCTTTGGATGAAAAAACCCGAACGTTATCAAATCAATACTACATCTTTTGCATTCTACTGGTCCAAAGGTACAGGGAGAGAATTGCTAAGCAAGTTGAAAGTGAAACCTCTTCTTTCCGACGCAAATAAACTTGTACCGCTCCTGTACCAAAGAGACCAGGTCTGTGACCAGCTTGTCGAACGCTTGCATTTGCAAATAGGTTTTGCGAAAGGACAGCAGCTTGTCCGTGATTATCTTCGTGGTAAACCTGTTGATAGTCTTTATCGGACGTTGATCTCAGAATTTTTGGATACCGTGGTTTTTGAACCTAAATGGCTAGACTGGAAAAAAATCCAACACGGCATCGAACTATGTCAACGCTCAGGACTCTCAGGACTTATCGTATTAAGAGATTACTGCTTAATGGGTGGTTATGAGTCGAGTGCGATCAATAAGCCGCTCATTTTTACGGGCGCGTTAAAAAAGGGTGCTGTAAAACGGCTGACGGAGACAGTGAGGTTCTGGGTTGACATCACCGGCGACAATGCTTTAAAGCCGGGCGGTATCGGTATTGAAGCTATCCTAATGACTCGCTGCATTCATTCTTTTTCGCGGTTGCTCATTGTAAAGCAAAAAAATTGGTCGATCGACAAATGGGGTATTCCGTTAAACACTTGGGATATGCTCGCAACAAATTTAGGTTTTTCATTAGTTTATATAACTGGATTGAAGATAATGAAATTCAGTGTTTTAAATAATGAAACCGAAGGTGTATTTCATCTATGGAAATATATTGGAACATTGCTAGGGATACCGCCGGCCTTATTACCTGATACAGAAGAAGAAGCCATCCAATCACTTTACTATTGGACGATGACACAAAAAGAAGGTGACCAAGATAGCATAGCGTTAGCTAGAGCGCTGATGCAAGAACCGGTCGATGCCGCTTATCCAAGAAGCAAATTTAAGAGAGCACTGATGCGTGAAATACACTTATATTATAATAATTACTTGCTGGGCAGCTATTCTTGCAAGCTTTTGGGGCTCAAAAAAACACTAATTGGGAGAATAGCTTATCTTAAACTACTAAAAAATAGAAGAACCAATAGTCATATACTAGATAGAGCATATAGACGGCTGCAGATTGACAAAGGCAGAAAAGTGCACGAAGATATCAAACAGATCTATCTGAACTACAATGATCAGCCTACATGACGCTCGTAGGGCACCCGCGTGGCGATAGATCTTCCCAAAGTCAGTTCATCAACATATTCCAATTCGCCACCAAAAGCAATGCCGCGTGCGATCGTTGTGATTTTGATATTAAATTCCCGTAATTTACGATAAAGATAAAATATGGTTGTATCTCCCTCCATAGTAGCGGACAAGGCTAAAATCACCTCTTCCACTCCGCCCCGCTGCAAACGGTTGAGCAATCCCTCTATTTTCAGGTCGGCAGGGCCGACCCCGTCCATCGGCGAGATAAGCCCGCCCAAGACGTGATAGACACCTTGATAAGAATTCGTATTTTCTATAGCCATTACGTCACGCGTATCCTCCACCACACAAATTAAACTCTTATCGCGTTTGAAGGACGTACAAACGTCACAAATCGCTTGGTCCGAAATGTTAAAACATTCCTGACAATACTGAATATCTTCCTTTAGACGGTCTATGGACGCTGTAAAACGTGCTACGTCTGGATCCGGCTGCTTTAATAAATGGAGCACCAGCCGTAAAGCAGTCTTCTGTCCCACACCAGGAAGTTTACCAAATTCCGCGACCGCGTTTTCAAGAAGTTTCGAAGAAAAATTCATAATGCAAATGTAAGAATAATCGCAAAAAGTAGCTAGTTTTAAAAAAATAGCTATCTTGTATTCCTTTTGAAAAAAATAGGGTTTAGAAACTAATGTATAAAGTAATTTATGGACATTACAAAAGAAGATAAAATCATCCGTGCCTTTGAGAACAAAACGTGGCAGGAAATCAAAGTAAAAGATTCTTGGCAGATCTTTAAGGTCATGTCAGAATTTGTAGATGGATTCGAAAAACTCGCTAAAATAGGTCCCTGTGTATCTATATTTGGATCCGCAAGAACACCCCGAGAACATAAATATTATAAAATGGCCACCGATATCGCGGCCTTGTTAACTGAGCGTGGTTATGGTATAATATCTGGTGGCGGCCCCGGCATTATGGAGGCAGCCAACAAAGGGGCTTATGAATCCGGCGGAAAATCAGTAGGTCTCAATATTGAATTACCTTTTGAACAATTTCACAATAAATATATAGACAGGGACAAGTTACTGGAATTTAAGTACTTCTTTGTACGAAAAGTAATGTTCATGAAGTATTCTCAGGGATATATTGTTATGCCGGGAGGATTTGGTACAATGGATGAACTCTTTGAAGCGATCACCTTGATCCAGACAGGAAAAATCGCTCGCTTTCCAATCGTGTTGGTCGGTTCCGAATATTGGAAGGGGCTGATGGATTGGGTACAGAGCACTATGTTATCCAACAAATATATCAGCGAAGAAGATCTAAAGCTATATCGTATTGTTGATACTGCACAAGAAGCTGCTGATCATATATTCCGTTTTTACGACAAATATCTGCTGAAGCCAAATTTTTAATTAGCTTGAAAACTGATATGCTCAAAGAGCGTCCAGAAAAACTCTGTACGCTCTTTTTTATGGATATACAATCCGGCCTGTTGATCGTCCTGTACCAATACTGATTGCAATCAGCGGCGTAGTTTGGGCTGCATATATCCAAAAAAAGGGCCTAAGCCCTTTTTATATAAAGATATGGATAAGATATACCGTAGCTACTCTTAGAAAACACCCCATACCCGTTTTGCTAATTCCGCTGTTACAGTATGTATCGACTAAAATACATAAATTAACTCCACAGAGAAAAAACGAAAGGGGGGACAAAAGAGGGACAAATCATACCCGACTGATAACGAGCAAATTGATATATAAAAATACAGCAGAGAAAAATTCACATATTTAAAATAACTGTATAATTCGTTTGCGCATTTTTGGTCGAGAATTGTGGCGAGAGGACTTTTTCATTCACAAAAAAGACCTGAGGTTGGGAGCCCCAGGTCTAAACTAACCAATTATTAACCTAAATTATGAAAAGTCTATCTAATATTCTACGTACAGAGTATTTCAACTTTTGGACCAAAAAAAATGACTACTATCCATTTCACATTTATTTAACACATTAGTGAGATTATTATGACGAATGCTCTATGTTGGATGATATTTATTCAAATTCAACGCAACTAGAAATCAAAAAAGACGCATGGAAGTCAGTTTGTCATATTCGCTGTCACCTTTTGCTGCCACTGACAATGAGGCCGACATAGTTAACGGATAAACTTTATCAGGATACCTTTCTGCCGCCTGGCTGATTAATTCCATCATGTAATAATTACTCTGATATACTTTTACCTGCGTTCTGACACTTTCCAGATCATTACATTGACTATGTTCATCAATGTATCCCATGCCATAAAACCGTCCATTTTCGACTACGATACAGCTTCTCTCTTCTGCATTCCTACCTTTATCCACCAAGACATAGGAAGGCCGTAGCTTTAACCATTCGGCCACACAGCGCTCTACATGCGTATTATGCAGTTCGCGGTCTGGCAGATCTCCTAATGGCGCTATCCGACCCGCCATACCTGCACTGCCAAATTGACAAAAACGGGGATTTAAGGCGCCTTTTCGTATAAATGACTGCAGTAATTGAATTGCATCGTATTCCCGATGAAATAACTGAATACAATCTTGTTGTCGAGTTATTTTGCCTATAGCAAGATGTAAATAACCATTTTGATCCTCATAGCAAAATAGTCCAAATTTAGGTTCGTACCGCTTTAAGGCGCGATTAAATTTAGGCCAGAGCCGTTTGATCTCTGCGCACTCCAACAGCAGTGCCATCAGTTCTGTACCGCAACATTCAAAACTGATGTGGTAAATCTCTTTCAGAAAATTTTGCCGTTGTGCCTGAATATTATTGCCAGCGAAGTGCGATTGTACTCGTTTTTTTATATTGATTGCTTTTCCGACGTAAATTACTTTGCCCTCTTTATTATGAAAATAATATACCCCTGGCGAATCTGGCAACTGTTCGAACTCCTTTAAATCCAGATGTGGCGGAAAGCGTTGCGCGATTGCTTTATGTTTAATCATCTCCTGAAACACCTGTTCGGTGTCCAATGCCCGAAGAAAAGCAAAAAGAATTGCGGTAGCATCAGCATCGCCACCTGCACGGTGCCGGTTTTGGATTGGTATATCCAGATAGTCGCACAAACGGCCTAAACTATAGGATAAAAGCCCAGGCTTAATTTTTCGGGCATAACGTACCGTACACAGTTTAATAGCCGACCATTCTATCCCTGCTTCCTGCAATTGAAAGCGGACAAAAGAATAATCAAAGTTTACATTGTGTGCCACGAAAATACGATCTTTCAACAGTGTGTAGACTTGTAATGCCACGTCTTCAAACAATGGCGCATCCCTCACCATATCATTATTGATACCGGTCAGCGCAAAAATAGAATTGGGGATTTCCTTACCTGGATTTATTAATGTTTCCCAGCGTTCCAGCACCCGATTGCCGTCGTGTACCACGATTGCGATTTCGGTAATGCGGCTCGATTTTGCATTGCCCCCTGTAGTTTCTATATCTACAATGGCAAATTCTTGTCTTTTGCTTTCATTCATAGTACTTCTTGAACAAATATACTAATTTTCTTAGCGAAACAAAGGTCTACCAACAAAATTTCAGAACGTCACAATATACCACCAAATAATGCCAAAAGGGAGTACGGAAAAGCTACAACTCGGTCAGTTCTACGTAATATCGATTAAAATGCCGACGCCATGGGAAAGTGTTAAGCAGAATTTACTTAATTTGTATCAACTATAGATACACCAAAAAATTATAATCAATGGAAGTCATACAAAAAGATGGGGAGAGACATGGGAGTTTCGAAGTAACGGATCAAGGAAGATCTGTGGCCCAGATGACCTATACCTGGGCTGGTCCCACAAAATTTATTATTGACCATACCGAGGTTAGTGAGAACTATACCGGCAAAGGGCTAGGTAGGCAAATGCTCTCTGCAGCAGTTGACTTCGCCCGAGAGAAAGGGTTAAAAATACTCCCACTCTGTCCTTTTGCAAAGTCCGTTTTTGATAAGGAGGCCGACCTTGCAGACGTACTTTTCTAAAAGTAGCTGCTAACTGGGCAGCTAAACAAACCGACAAGCGCCGTGAAAGCACTATACTGTCCCTACCGGCGTTTGTCGATTTTAGATTACTGGT
The DNA here is from genome assembly GCF_026191775.1 of Sphingobacterium sp. InxBP1. Lineage (NCBI taxonomy): Bacteria > Pseudomonadati > Bacteroidota > Sphingobacteriia > Sphingobacteriales > Sphingobacteriaceae > Sphingobacterium > Sphingobacterium sp. InxBP1. The sequence continues at coordinate 187,384 of NZ_JAINDX010000048.1, forward strand.
ACTTCATGCTATAGCCGATCAGTGGCGCCGTTCACAAATTTAAAAAGCAGATCCGCAGCTAGTTTAGCTGTACGTCCATCAATATCATAGCGCGGATTTAACTCTGCGATATCCAGTGATCTTAAATTGGGCAGCTTGATGAGTGTTTCAAATAAACCGAAAAAAATTTCGTTCGGAACAACGCCATTGAACGCCGGTGCGCTCACCCCTGGAGCGTACGGAGCAGCAAACATGTCCAGATCGATTGTCAAGTAAAGATAGTCTACTTCGGCAGCAAATGCTCGTACCTGGTTTTGTAGTTTTTCCAAGTTGGATGGAATCAGATCATCGCTCCGGATCAGCTGTACGCCCTTAGTCTGTGCATAGTCACAAAGTCCTCTGGTGTTACTGATCTGCTGTATTCCGATCGCTAAATAATGAAACGATGCTCCCATAGCTCTCAGATCCTGTTCGATTTGATAAAACCCAGTGCCCGAGTTCCCAAAACCGCCAGGCAGTGGGCGCATGTCAAGATGCGCATCTAAATTGATAAAGCCGATTTTGTGGCTGCTCCCCCCTAAGTGTTGCTTTATACCAAGATAATGTCCATAAGTGACCTCATGCCCGCCACCAAAGACGATCGGAAATCCGCCGCTACGAAGCACTGTCGCCAACGCTTGACCCAATGCTTCCTGAGAAGATTCTAAATCACTATCCATCACCAAAATATCGCCACAATCTTTTACTTTTACTTCATCTGAAAAATACACAGGTAAATTTGCAAGAACATCTCTGAGCGTAGCCGGTCCATCTTTTGCGCCTGCCCGTCCTTGGTTACGGGACACGCCCTCGTCACTGCAAAAGCCCAGAATGCTGTATGCGCCAGCCAGATCTGGCACTGTCAGCAGATCAACGCAGCTGACCCATTGGTGCCAGCGCATCCAGTCCTTTTCTTCACCGTCTACACGTCCTTTCCATCGGAAACGGTCTGCGGCAACATATAACTGTTTTTGTTTAAACAAATGGCTCATTCCAATTCCTTAAATAAATTATCAATGATCGTATCGTCGACCAGCTGCGCCCGAGTTACCATAAGCGATGTATTGGCCGCCATCGCCCTATCCAGTGCATGATTTGCTTCCTTGTTTCTCGCCCATGCCCTCCTAGCGATACCGTTGTTAACGTCAAAATATAGCATGCTTTCCAACCTTACATCAGAGGCCACTGACCCGTCCAAAAGCATTCCAAATCCACCATTGATGACTTCGCCCCAGCCAACACCTCCACCGTTGTGAATGGATACCCACGTGGCACCTCTAAAACTGTCTCCAATGACATTGTGAATAGCCATATCCGCCGTAAATTGACTTCCGTCGTAAATATTGCTCGTTTCCCGATAGGGAGAATCTGTTCCGCTAACGTCGTGATGGTCACGTCCAAGGACAACAGGGCCTTCTAGCTCCCCTTTCCGGATTGCTTCATTAAATGCTTTTGCGATAGCAATACGTCCGTTCGAGTCCGCATATAGAATACGAGCCTGTGATCCAACAACTAATTTATTTCTACCGGCCTCCTGAATCCATTGGATGTTGTCACGCATCTGCTGCTGTATTTCTTCAGGTGCAATCGTTTGCAGTTCGCGCAGGGCAGCGATCGCCAGCTTATCTGTTTTTTCCAGATCGGAAGGCTTACCAGAGGTACAAACCCATCGAAATGGGCCAAAACCAAAATCAAAACACATGGGGCCCAAAATATCCTGCACATAAGATGGATAGCGAAATTTGTCTCCAGCATCATTCCATACAGTTGCTCCAGCTCGACTGCTCTCCAGCAAGAAGGCATTTCCATAATCGAAAAAGTAAGTGCCTCTGGCAGCATGGTTGTTGATCGCCTGCACGTGCCGGACCAAGCTGGCACGCACAAATTCTTTAAATTTGTCCGGCTGCGACGCCATCAAATCATTTGCTTCTTCAAACGTAAGGCCCATTGGATAATAACCTCCTGACCAAGGATTATGCAACGAGGTCTGGTCAGATCCTACAGTAACGTGGATATTCTCGCGGTAAAAGGCCTCCCATACCTCGACGACATTCCCAATAAATGCAAAAGAAATCGCTTCCCTTGCCACAATTGCCTGGCGTACTTCCTTAACCAGCTGATCCATATTATCAATCAGCACATCCACCCAGCCCTGCTCGTACCGTTTCCTTGCAGCCACAGGGTTGACTTCCGCACATACGGTGATGCAACCCGCAATATTGCCTGCCTTTGGCTGTGCACCACTCATACCCCCCAACCCAGATGTCAGAAACACCTTTCCGCTAATATCCTCCCCATTATTTAGGTGTCGGCGGAACGCGTTCATAACTGTAATTGTCGTACCATGAACAATGCCCTGGGGCCCAATGTACATGTAGGATCCCGCTGTCATCTGTCCGTATTGGGTTACTCCCAATGCATTATAACGTTCCCAATCATCGGGTTTGGAGTAGTTCGGAACCATCATGCCGTTGCTGACTACTACTCTTGGGGCTAGCTCGGAGGAGGGAAACAGTCCCATAGGGTGACCGCTGTACATATGTAAGGTCTGTGTATCGCTCATCTGCGAGAGATATTTCATGGTTAGACAATACTGTGCCCAGTTCTGAAATACCGCCCCATTACCACCATACGTGATCAGCTCATGGGGATGCTGGGCAACAGCGGGATCCAGATTATTCTGTATCATCAGCATGATGGCTGCTGCCTGTTTGCTTTTTGCTGGATAATCCTCTATTGGTCGTGCGTACATGGCATAATTTGGCCTAAACCTATACATGTAGATTCGTCCGTAATCACGTAGCTCTTCGAGAAACTCAGGAGCCAACGTAGCATGCCATGCTTTGGGGAAATACCGGAGGGCGTTCCGCAGGGCAAGCTTCTCTTCCCGAAGCGAAAGTATATTTTTACGCTTTGGCGCATGGCTTACATTCTCATCCCGCTCCATTTTTTTTGGCAATTTTGCCGGAATTCCGGCTGTAATTGCAGTCTTGAACGTATTATCCATTATTATTCGATTGAAAACACCTTATTACCGTTCTTCCAAACAGCAGAAGGCTGCATGCTTCCTTGATAATAGGTGATATTTTGGTAGTTGTCTGTTTGAAATAAAATAAAGTCGGCGCGCATGCCGCTTGCTAACTTTCCACGATCCCTGAGGTTTAGCGCATATGCCGAACGAAACGTCATTGCCGCAAGAACCTCCGCGTTACTCAGCTTTTCCATGGTGGCCAATACACATGCACTGGTCAGTAGCTGTCCCATTGGTGCCGAGCCCGGATTCCAATCGCTGGCTATTGCCAAAGAGGCACCTGCATCGAGCAACTTTCGTGCAGGACTAAATGCACAACCTATACCTATCGAAGCTGCTGGTAGGGCAACGGCAATGGTATCAGAGGCTGCAAGAAGTGCGATCTCAGTTGCTGTGGAAGCTTCTAGATGGTCTGCAGATCTTGCGCCCAGCTCAACAGCAAGCCGGCTTCCTGATGTGCTAAACTGATCGGCATGCACAGTCAGATCAAAGCCCAATGCACGCGCTCTTTGCAGATAAGGTTTTATGGATCCGGCATGAAAAGCCGTCTTTTCCACAAAAGCGTCTACGCGTGCTGCAAGCTGCTCGGCTTTTAATTGTGGCAGAAGAACTTCCGCCATAAGATCAAGATATTCATCTTCTGATCCTGCAAAGTCCCTCGGTAGCATATGAGCGGCCAAACAGGTTGGAACTAGATCTGCCGCTGTGTCGCTGTTGGCCCTCTTTATCGCTCGTAAGATTTTAAGTTCTTCTTCAATTCGAAGCCCATAACCGCTTTTTACTTCGATAGTTGTAACACCCTGTCGAAGCAAACTGTTTGAGCGGTCGACAGTCAAGCGAGCTAATTCAGCCTCTTCACAGTCGCGTGTATGGCTGACTGTATTCCAAATACCCCCCCCTGCCTCGGCTATTTCAAGATAGGATGAACCTGCATTCCGCAGCGCGAAATCATTTGCCCGGTTGCCCGCATAACAAATGTGTGTGTGGCAATCCACAAAAGCGGGTAAAGCAACATAATCTCCGTTCTGGGCAATATAATCTGCTTCATGATGCCATCGTTTATATAAACTGTCAAAGTTCCCCACTTCTTGAATAAGACCGTCCGAAACGAGCAGTCCTGCCCTTTCGACAATTTCAAGTTGCACATCCTTTAATGCTCCTTTCAATGGCAAATTGTCCATGGACAACAACTGGCTAAATGGCCCTATGAGTTTTAATTTTTTTTCCATATGACTGCTTCTAATAAGTTTCGAACGCGGTGGCAAGTTGATCGGCGACATGAAGCTGCGGATTGAACTGCTGTCTTAAGTAAATCAGTTCTCCCGATTTTATCAGCATCTGTGCATCGGTCAACAAGGCTTCCATGGGCTGATCTTGCTCAATGTGGGGGATTGACTGCCGGATACGACGATGTATAGCTTCAAGCGCATCAGTAGACTGTAATGGATGATGATAGTCCTTAGCCTGCGCCGCACACAAGAGCTCAATGCTCAGAATTTTATCAACATTATCAATGACCTGTAACAATTTGCGTCCGGAGATAGATCCCATACTGACATGGTCCTCCTGCCCCAATGAGGTGGGAATACTGTCAGCGCTAGCTGGAAAACACAAGCCTTTATTCTCACTAGCAATCGCTGCCGTGCTATATTGGAGGATCATAAAGCCCGAATTGAGGCCGGTCGATTGCATTAACAACTTAGGGACACCATTGGTTTGCCCCTCCAAGGATAAATAAACGCGGCGATCTGATATGTTGCCGATCTCCGAAGCCGCCAGCGTCGCGTAGTCCATAGGTAGAGCAATGGACTGTCCATGAAAACTACCGCCACTTATGGTTAATTGATCATTAATGATGACTGGGTTGTCAGTTACCGAATTAATTTCCACTTCCATCGTTTCTTTCAGGTGGAGCCAAGCATTCCGAGACGCACCGTGCACCTGTGGGATACAGCGCAACGAATAGGGATCTTGCACACGTGAGCAATCTTTATGGCTATTCAAGATAGCCGACCCATTTAACAGGGCATAAATATTGGACGCCACAAACCGGTTTCCAGCATGCGCTCGCAGCTGATGAAGCTCAGGAAAAAATGGTTTAATTGAACCGTTTAATCCTTCGATCATCAAAGCTGCAATGATATCCGCGTTCTGCAGCACACGATAGAGCTCGATGACCGCTTTTACCCCATGGGCGGCCATAAATTGTGTTCCGTTAATCAAAGCAAGTCCTTCCTTAGCACCCAATTGTAGCGGTCGTAGTCCATGCGCTTCTAATACGACGGCAGTTGGATATATCTCTCCTTTTACTTGCACCTTGCCTAAGCCGATGAGCGGTAGGAAGAGATGTGATAGCGGAGCAAGATCGCCCGAGGCACCTACTGAGCCCTGCTTGGGCACTACGGGTATTATATCCTGTTCAATATGCCAAATAATACGCTCAACAGTCGGGTATTGAACGCCCGAGAAACCTTTGGCTAGCGCGTGAACTTTCAATATCAGCATGAGTTTGGCCAAATCATTGGCAATCGGTTCACCCATGCCAACAGCATGACTTTTCAGAATATTTTCCTGTAGCAGCTGCGTCTGGTCGGCATCGATCAGTGTCGTACACAAGGGGCCAAAACCGGTATTTACACCGTAGACCACCTGCCGTTTCTCGACAATGTGTCGAACATACCCCGCACTTCTTTCTATCGTAGCCTTCACTGAGTCCGATATTTCGCCACGTACCCTTCCTGCTGCTATTGCCAAAGCAGTAGAACACGTTAAATATCCACTGCCATATAAAAATTTTTCCATCGTCGTAAGCTTTTCTCAAATTTACTGGCTACATTTAATAATTAGAAATACCATTTTGATCATCAATTGATAACTATGAATTATCAAATAGAACTCCGACACCTTTTGTATTTCAAAGTACTGGCCGAAGAACTGCATTTTCGCAAAGCAGCCGAACGCCTTTACATCGCCCAGCCCGGATTGAGCCGTCAGATCAGACAGCTGGAGGAGTATTATCGGGTAAGGCTATTGGAGCGTAATAAACGAAACGTGTCTCTTACCGAGGCAGGAAAATATCTCTTTGAAGAAGTAACCCGACTTTTTCGCTATCTGGACCAGATCGAAGTTCAGCTACAGAGCTTGGCAAATGGCAAGATAAGTACACTTCGCCTCGGCTTCATAGGTTCTGCCGTACAGACTATACTTCCACAGCTGCTCGTCCGCATCAAACAGCAGCAGCCTGATATCGAACTCTCCCTCCATGAGTTGGGTAACGAAACGCAACTGGAACTGTTGCAGCGAAAAGAACTCGATCTTGGTTTCGTGCGCACGTCTCAGGTTCCGCCTGGGCTGTGCGGGCTACCTATCCATACCGAACATTTTAGTCTCGTTGTCCCTAAAGAGCATCCCATATTGAAGAGTGCCAAGCCCAGTCTGGACCAGCTAAAGCACGAATCCTTTATCTTATTCTCCAAAAATTACAGCCACTCCTATTTTGATCTGGTCATGAGTATTTTTCAGGATCATCAGTTTATACCCAAGGTAACGCTACGTACAGTCAATGCCCTGACGATTTTTAACATGGTCAAACAGGGGCTCGGCGTGGCCATAGTTCCCTCCTCCCTTAAAAATGGATATCATGTTGACGTCGCTTTTCTTGAGCTGGACGATTTGCCTCAGCGCACTACACTTTACTTGGCCTGGAACGCTGAAAACCGCAACCCCGGTATACCCCATGTGCTCGACATTATTGCTACATCGGCTCCTTGGACGGCTGCACGCTGACTAATTTTTTTTCGGTGAAAATTATTAATATATTTACTTACACTAATAGATATAAATAAGAATAAATTATGATTTTAGAAGTCGCTGTATTACAAATTATTGAAGGTCAACAATCGAATTTCGAACGTGATTATAAAACCGCCTGTCAGTATATAAGCGCCAGCAAAGGTTATATCACACATTCACTGCGCAAATGTATTGAGAAAGACAATCAGTACATTTTATTGGTGGAGTGGGAGACACTGGAGGACCATACCATAGGCTTCAGGGAGTCAGAACTATTCAAAGAATGGGAAAAGCTTTTACATCATTACTACGATCCTTTCCCGACCGTCGAACACTATGAATTGTTAAAATAGCAGTTTTATCCGTCTTTTTTCCGAATATCTACTATCTTTGTAGAAATTTAAACGCAACTTTTAACCTGCTCTAGGGTCTCTCTCACTGGAGCAATGAACAAAATAAGATGTATACAAAAGAAAAAGCAAAAGTAAACAGTTTTACGGTAGATCATACCAAGCTAAAACAAGGGATTTACGCTAAAACTTCGAGTACCAATACTAGTCATCTAGACAACTATACCACCTATGATATTCGTATGATCAGGCCTAATTCGGCAGAACGTATGTTGTCACCCGAAGTGATGCATACGCTGGAGCACTGCTTTGCAACGGAAATCAGGACGATCTTGGGCGACGAGGTAATTTATGTTGGTCCGATGGGATGCTGTACAGGTTTTTATGTGGTATTGGCAGGGACGGACAAAACACCACAGGATATCGCTGTACTAATGAAAGAGGTGCTCGAGATCATTCTAACTGAAGGTTACGAGGTGCCTTTCCAAAATCCGGTAAGCTGTGGTAACTATACCTTTATGGATTTCGCTTCTTCAAAGCAAGCTTGTACTAACTTCCTGCAGCTGATCAATGCGGGCCAGCTTGATTTCGAATACCCTTACATTGAAGAAAACTAGATGATCCTAAACAAAGATATTGAAACGATTATCCTGGTAGCAAATAAGAACGAATTGGCTTTCGCTACTACTGACAGTTCTTCTCTGGTTTATGAAATAGGTGTAGGCAAGGTGAACGCACTATTGTCAGTTGCTACGTTATATGAAGAAATCAAAACACTGGGTATCAATCCGGTGCTACTCAATGTTGGCACTGTAGGTTGTACCAGACATCCCATTGGCCATGTGTTGTACCCCGCCTATTATGCGCAGGGTGATGCGTATACAGACGGCTTCTTTTTGGAAAATACCTTATTCTTAAAAGGGCAGGGAAAGATAGAATCAGTCCCTCGTGATGAGTTTCGCTACGAAGACGCCATATTAACTTCGGATCGCTTTGTCAATATCAATACCCCTTTTTATCAAGATATTAAACACTTTAATCCATTGGCATTCGACATGGAGTCTTATGCGCTGGCCAGCTTCTGCTTCCATAAGAATCTGTCTTTTCATAGCATTAAAATAGTATCCGACAACTGTGATGGGACAGTGAAAGATTGGGAGAGCATTCTTTTTGAGATTTCCGGTCGCCTAGGAATCATTCTTGACAAATTTATGAAAGAAAGACTTGGGGCTGCCAAATTAAGCACCTTTAATATTTCCTAAGACTCATTATGGATACAAAAAAGACCTGTAAAAATTACAGGTCTTTTTTGTATCCATATTCTCCCCTCTTGCGTACGACGGTGATCTCCTTTTCCAGCAAGTATAACGCTCTCCACTGAAGCCCTAGTCCGGTGTTAATTTGAATTAATGAAAACTATTCCCATCAGTAGTTGTTCAACTATATGGATTGCAAGCCCATCGTTATAGTTTTATATAACTCTTCCACTACAAGTAAATCGATCTAATAGTTTTATGAAGAACAAAAAGAAAATAATAATTTCAAATAGACTGCCGATACAAATAGAACGAAAAAAAGATAAACTGATCATCAGACCAAGTGCGGGAGGCCTGGCAACAGGGCTAAATTCAGCTTTTGATTCGAACGAAATCCGTTGGGTCGGATGGCCAGGCATTGTTCCAAAAGACGAAGCCGAGAAGCACAAGATAATTGCGTTGCTCGAACCCTTGAACCTTGTACCCGTCTTTCTTTCAAAGGAGGAGATACGGAACTTCTACGAAGGGTACTCCAACGAAGTACTTTGGCCCATCTGCCACTATCAGCCTAGCTACATTCACTTTGACCGCGAATATTGGTCAACCTATGTATTTGTCAACAAAAAGTTCTGCGAAGCTGCGTTAGCTATCCGTGCAGCATCAGACTTTATCTGGGTGCAAGATTATCAGCTGATGCTTCTCCCCCAGCTCCTTCGACAAGAAGATAAGGATCTCAATATCGGATATTTTCATCATATTCCCTTTCCTTCCGAAGAACTGTTCATGAATATCCCCCAAAGACGGGAGCTCGTAGAAGGGTTGCTGGGAGCGGATCTAGTCGGCTTTCATACGTTTGCTGACAGTCAGAATTTCCTAAACGCCTGTAAAAAGATATTGAACGTTCCCACCGGTCACAACCAATTAAAATATCAAGACAGGCATATATTTATCGAGTCCTTCCCTATGGGGATTGATTATGACAAATTTGTTGCCGCCAGTGTTGAACCCAAAGTGACGGCGATTGCCGAACAGTTTCGAAGTCATTTTCCGCATCAAAAAATCATCATTTCCGTTGATCGTCTAGACTACAGCAAAGGCATTCTGGAGCGTTTGCGTGCCTTCTTGACTTTTTTGGAAAAATACCCTGAATGGCATGGTAAGGTCGTCCTTTATATGCTGATAGTTCCTTCAAGAGACAAAGTCTCTCAATATAAAAAACTCAAAGATGAAATAAACCGCAAAGTAAGTGAAATCAATTCCATTTATGGTAATCTAAGCTGGACACCGGTTCTGTATTTCTACAAATCACTTCCTTTCGAGGAACTGGTCGGATTGTATGTGGCTTCGGACGTTTGTATGATTACGTCAACCAGGGACGGCATGAACCTGGTCAGCAAAGAATATATTGCCTGTAAAACAGCCTCAGAAGGTGTGTTAATCTTGAGCGAGTTTGCCGGCGCATCAAAGGAACTAGTCGACGCCCTAATCATTAACCCATTTAACAGGGCGGAAACAGCAGACAGCATCTTCCATGCGCTACGGATGTCGCCCGAGGAAATTCGTGAACGCACAGAAGCCAACCTTCAGATAATACGTAAATTTAATATACAGCACTGGGTACAGCTGTTTACCAGCAGACTTGCTGAAACCAAAGCCATTCAACGTGATGAATGGGCTAGACGTATTTCCGACAAGGTCTTCAATAGTATTGCAGACCGCTATCGAAAAAGCCATAATAGGCTGTTCTTTCTAGATTATGATGGGACACTTGTCAAATTTCAGAACCACGCCCAAAAGGCAAGTCCAACTGTTGTCTTATATAACTTGCTGGACAATATTATCTCCGATCCGCTCAACACATTAGTAATCATTAGCGGACGATCACAGGAAAGTCTATCCTCTTGGTTCGATGGCCGGTCTTATTACCTGGTCGCAGAGCATGGAATCTGGTCCAACTTTCCAAACTTCAATTGGTCTTATAAAAAAGGACTGGCTTTACATTGGATGCCTGAAGTCAAAAAACTCATGGAGAAATTAGCCGATCAGACGCCCGGCGCCTATATTGAAGCTAAACCCTACTCTCTGGCCTGGCATTACAGGAAGGTAGAACTCGGTCTCGGCGAACTGAAAGCGGCCGCACTAAAGGAAAGCCTGAATCCGATGTTGAACGATTATGGACTGCAACTTCTCGATGGGAATGCTGTCATTGAGGTAAAGAATACTGAGGTTAATAAAGGCAAAGCCGCACTCGAAATCGCAGGCCATATCAAAGCTGATTTTTTACTGGCCATCGGCGACGATGTCACAGATGAAGATCTCTTTCGTTATCTTCCCGCCTCGACAATAAGCATTAAGGTGGGCAGCAACAAGTCGGCAGCAAAATATTACCTGGACCAACAGGAGGATGTCATTCAATTTTTAAATCAACTTATACTAAAGTAATGGCGGAAAATATGAAAACAAATAGGCACGTATACCAAACAGGTATCATCGGCAATTGCTCCTATATTGCGCACGTCGGCGTTGATACAAATATATCCTGGCTGTGCTGGCCCTCTTTTGAAGATAGTTTTGTGTTTGGTGGTTTAATTGATCAAAACAGTGGCGGCTCATTTGCTATACGCCCCGAAGAAGCGGTAGTCGAAACAAAACAATATTACATCAAAAACTCTAATATCCTCTGTACAGAAATTCACACCGAGTCCTTTGCATATCGCGTTACTGACTTCGCTCCCCGGTTTGAACAATTTGGTCGGTACTTTAAACCGTTAATGTTAATCCGCAAAATTGAACCGCTGCGCGGTGCACCTAGCGTTAATATCCGCTGTCAGCCGACTGCGGATTATGGACGCAAAAGTCTAAAAGCTACTCGTGGGAGCAATCATATAATGTATAGTAGCGATGGTATCGGCGACCGTATCCGTCTGACAACCGATGTTCCGATATCACATTTTTTTCAGCTGGACAGCTGGACAATTATCAGTGAGAACAAATATTTGATTCTCACCTACGACGCTGCTTTTGAATCCGCTATCGCCACTACCTGTGAGGACTTCCTACAAAAGACACTCAGCTACTGGCAGCGTTGGATTAAGCGTTGCAGTATCCCCAACATCTATCAGGCTGAAGTTATTCGTTCTGCGTTAGTGCTTAAATTGCACCAATATGAAGACACTGGCGCCATTATAGCGGCATCAACCACCAGCTTGCCCGAACATCCTGGCTCTGGAAGAAATTGGGATTACCGATACTGTTGGGTACGCGACAGTTATTACGTCCTGACCGCATTAGCGCATATCGGTCAATTTGAAGAGATGGAGAGTTTCGCTAATTATATTGCTGGTATTACCCACCACAATCCCGGAAGACTGCAACCGCTTTATGGCATTTTGGGCACTTCTGAACTCACCGAGCAGATACTGCCGTATCTAAAAGGCTATCTGGATAATGGACCTGTACGCATCGGAAATCAGGCATTTGAACATATCCAGAACGACGTCTATGGTCAGGCGATGATAGCTCTTCTTCCCTTATTTACGGACCAGCGTTTCAAGATTCATGAAAATAAGAATGTCTTAGGCTGGGTAAACTTTATTCTGGAAAAGATTGAAGCGACTATTGATGAAAAAGACGCGGGAATCTGGGAGTTCAGAAATTTTGCCAACCATCATTGTTATTCCAACCTATTTCAATGGGTCGGTTGTAAAGCAGCCTTGCTGATTGCTCGTCAGAATGGATATCAAGATATGGAGGAACGGGCCAATGTATTGCTCAAAAAAGCCGAGGCTTATATCGAAGCATGCTATGATGAAGAACGGAAAGTATACCAAAATGCACTTGACAGTAAAAACTTGGATGCCAGTACACTGCAACTGATTGTCATGGATTATCTGGATCCGAAGTCGGAACGGGCACAGGCCCATTTAGCAATGCTGGAAAAAGAACTGAAAGGTGAAAACGGATTATTTTATCGGTACAAACATCAGGACGATTTTGGCAAACCGAAATCTACTTTCCTTGTATGTGCGTTCTGGTACGTGGAAGCCCTTGCATGCGTCGGAAGAGTCAGCGAAGCGCAGGAAATACTCGACCGCCTGCTGACGTACAGCAACCACTTGGGCTTATTTAGTGAGGATGTCACCGAGGATAATGGTAGCCAATGGGGCAACTTCCCGCAGGCATATAGTCATGTGGGTCTTATGAACGCCGTCTATCGCCTCGCAATCAAACTGGATAAGCCCATCTTTTCTTTGTAAGAATTCATAAAAAAAGCGATCAATAATTCATATTGATCGCTTCTCTCCTATTTAAGTTTAATTAGTGGAATTGCTTACATGTTGTTTAACCAATCTTCCACCTCGTCTTTTGTCTTACCAGTCTTTTGTTGCAGCTTGCCCAATAGCTCATCTTCTTTGCCTTCGGCATAGAGCAAATCATCATCGGTCAGATCAGCATATTGTTGTTTCACCTTTCCTTTTAATTCGTTCCAACGTCCTTTCCAAGTTAAATTACTCATAATACTCCTTTGTTTTAGTGAATTATATAATTAAATTAAAGTTTGTTTATACCTGTCAAAATGCTCACATACCTCTTCCATACCAATCCGTTTGCCCATTAGATCAATGAATTTGTTCTTATAAAGCGAGAATATATACATCCCCGTTGTAAGACTTCCGATGACGAAGATACCTTCATGCTCATTACTTCGGACGACCTTATCCTGCAAGCGGCACTCCTTCAACAAGGGAATGTTGTAAGAAGACCATTTCCCCATGCGGTCCCGTAGAACCAACCCAATGTCTTTTCTCGTTCTCATTTTCCTGATCTTTTAAATAAAAACAGTTTTGGACATACAAAAGTTTCGACCTTCACCACTCTCCTCCACGGAATCAGTGTTTATTTTCCGGATTCCGTATTTATACGGACGCATACACAGCTTACCGGCGTCCAGGTAAGTAAATCTGGAATCCGACACCTACGCCGAGACCACTTGCACCACTGCCGGTATTGATATTCGCTTTACTATAATTATATCCGAAGGTAGCTTCCAATGCGACCGTACGGGTGATAAAATGAGCGTAGCCGAGATTCGCTCCAACCGCTAGCGATGCACCCTTACCGACAGAGCTCCCAGATATACCAATGTCTCCCTGGCCAAAAAAACGGCCAGTCGATGAGCCTGCATTAGGGAAATAATAACGCACAAATGGAGCTATACCATATGTCCAGTTGTCTTTAGCATCCTTCACTGTGATAAGCCCCACGTTAGCTTGTGCACCAATAGCAAGGCCGTCTGAGACAAAATATCCTGCCCTTGGCTGTAGAGCGGCGTTGAACGACTTACCTTCGAAACTATATCCGATACTACCGATTGATCCACCAACCATCCAATTTCCTTGGCGGATCGGTTCGATACCCACCTCGGATACCATTTGTGGTGTCGTCTCAATTTTCTGGGCGCTGGCGTGTCCAACACCAGTGGCAATTAATAAAAATAGCGTTAGTTTTTTCATCATATACTGTTTAATAATTACTTTAACTTAACAACAAGATTAATAGCAGAAAAGTTTTGAATTTATTATTAATTACTGTGATTCAGTGTGTATTCAATTGTCTTCGATAGATATAGTAAAGGCCGTCAATTTTATAAAAAAAAACAACCAAATTTCTTTGCCAACTGTTCACCTTAAAAAAGATTATGAGAACGACAATCCAATTTCGAAGCGGCATGCCTTTAACAATGGAGGATGCATTCATACTTTTAAACGAAATAGACCCTTTAGGCAATAATCCCGGTACCGATGATGGCGCTCCAACACGCAGGCCGCCTAAAGTTCCGGACTTGGATGAAGTCACACCTGATCGGTACTATCCCGAAAATGCCGAAGGTCCGGACCCTACTGAAGAGGAACAACGGGACAGAGATCAGCTTGAAGACATAGATCCAGATCACGAAAGAGATCATGGGCAGATTGATCATCTTGATGAAGATATTTATACGCCAGAATCTGATCCTGACGAAGACGTTGAGGAACGAGGTCTGTAACATGAATTAAGGGCCGTTTATTAATGGCCCTTAATTCTTTTATTCAATCCTGATTATCATATTGCCCTGCCTGTAGTCGGTGGACATTTCAGCGAATGTTATATCAATTAGCGGGTCGGACCGGATATACTATCTTTGTTGTTGGCAGTATCTACCAATGTGGTATCTTTCTGCATACTCAGTTTTTGTTGTTCGCTCAAATTGTATCTCGTCTCGTCAACATCACTTGGTGGAATATTATCGGACTGAGTGCTTTTTTCAGGATTATTTTTTGAATCTGTGCAAGATAACATCGACGCGCCAGAGGATACAGTCAGACAAACTGCCAGTAAAACTTTATTTATCTGTTTCATAGTAATTTGAATTGTGTTCATTTTATAGAAGGAACGGATCTAGTATATCTTTCGTTCAAAAAAATTAAAAATACTCTTTTACTGTTTAAAAAACTGAGCAAAGTGCTTCACCGCCAAGAAATCGCCACACCCGTAATTCAGACGTTTATCCAGAGTTAAATACCCTTTTTGTAAGCGTATAATTTTCTGAGGGTTAAAAGATAGGTCTTGAACAAGTCATTTCTGCAGCGCTTTAGCGATGACATAGCCAAGTTTCCGTGCCACGTATTTTCCACATTTAAGTGTCTAAACAAGTTTAAGCTCTATTTCGCTATACAATTTTAGCATTTTAATTGTGGTAAGCTCAAGGAGAGAACATCCTACAAAAATGAATGCTATTATGAACAATTCCAGTAATAAACATCCTTGTCGAAGAAAAAAAATGTTTATTGAAGCATTTTGCGAGCAAGTTTACCGCCGACCCTGATGAAAAGGAAGACCTCGTCCAAGAAACGCTGATCCGAGCATGGCGATCTATAGATGACCTCGTCAAGCACCCGAAACTTATGTCATGGCTGTATGTCATCATGAGAAATGTTTATATCAACCGGTATCGGAAAGCGAGGCGCGGTAGTGAAATACATGACACCTATATTGATCTTGAATCAAGCAATACCATTGAAAATAACAAAGCAGAGAATAGGTTTATCGCTGATGATATCGAAAAAGCGATGTGTAGTCTGTCCGACGAAAATTACCAGCTCTTCCGGTTGTTTCTTGATGGTTATAAATATCACGAAATAGCCGCTCATTTAGCGATGCCTGAAGGCACTGTCAAAACACGAATACATATTCTACGCAAGAAGCTGCAACGGCAATTAAAAGTATATCGACTTGATTAAAACCAAAATGCTACTGCTAACGTTACTTTACTAAAGATCTAACAACATACATCAAAAAATAACACATATATGAAATCCGAAATAACAATACGCAATGCCGGGCACATGCCGATATTATTAATAATCTGCGGCGGACCTATTGGAAAAAATAGCAACAAAGAAATTCCCCGGGACGCAGCGGTGACTTCAATAACAAAGAAACAAATGGAAGGCAATAACGAGAAACAAAAAAAGCCTTCTTTAGCAGTCAAGACCAAATAGCTAGCTAAGATAATCAGGCCCGTCAGGTCGCTAGGGCTGTTCAAAAATTGGACAGCCCATTCTTTTTTTCAGGAACACATTTTTCCAGTCCTTGGTAAACTGAAAGCTTACCACACAGGTTCTTTCCCTGAACAACATATTGAAATCTGAAAATAATATAAAACAAAAAAATAGAACCATGGAATCCACTACAATAAATGACAGCAGCCTGATCAACGATCTAATCCAGATCAACAATGACCGAATTGCCGGTTACCAAAAAGCAATAGAGATTGCGAACCGTCATCACCTCGAGGGGGGCTTGAATAACATTTTCTCATCCTATATAAACCAATCTCAGATGTTTATTGAAGAACTTACACCTTATCTCGAACAGCAGTCCGAAGCAGCTACAGACGGAACCATGATCAGCGGGAAATTATTTAGAATCTGGATGGAAATTAGAGTTGCGGTTTCCGGCAACGATGCAAAAAGCTTACTGGCTAGCTGCGAACAAGGTGAAGATGCTTTTAAAAAGACTTATAAGGACGTCGTGGACAATGAAGACTGGGAAATTACCCATGATCTCTTGCTACTGATCGAAAAACAGCTCGGTATACAGCTCGAAGCACATGAGTATATCAAGACATTACGGGACAACGCTTAACGGTCAACTTGACTTTCTATACTATTATAACGTTACCCTGCCTTATGAAGACGAAGCATACCGAAGGTTATACAAGACGAAAAATCAGAAATAAATTCAAATATTACGATCCATCGGGTCAGGTGATCGAGGATGCCAAGATTTTAAAAAGGATTGGTGCCCTTGTCATCCCGCCCAACTGGAAGGAGGTCTGGATTTCTAGAAGCCCGCGTAGTAATTTACAGGCTTATGGTTACGACCAAAAGGGCCGTAAACAATACATTTATCATCCAAAGTTTGTCAACCAACAGCAATCCGAAAAATTTAAACAGATTCTATACGTGGGTCAGTATCTTCAGGAATTGCGGAAGATCAGTTCACGCCAGCTCAAACAGGAGACCTGGAATATGGAAAAGCTATGTGCTGTAGCCTTCAAAATAATGGACAGCACCCTCATCCGCATAGGCAACAAACGCTATACGTTGGCTTATAAATCATATGGCCTGAGCACATTGGAAAAAAGACACGTTAAAATCAGCGGTAACACCATCACGCTCGCCTATAAAGGAAAGAAAGGTGTCTTTCAGGAGAAGACCTGGCGTAACAAACAACTCGCGTGTTTATTAGGACAACTGATGCAAATTAAGGGGAAAACGGTCTTCTGTCTTGACAAAACAAATTGTGAAGGCCGCTTTTGCGGGCGCACCTTCAACAGTTACCTGCGTACACATTGTCCCGGAAATATCAGCTGCAAGGACATCCGCATATGGGGGGCCAGCAGGGAAGCATTCAAACTACTTTGCAAAGCTAAACAGCCTGATGAGCCTAAGGCACGCAAAAGACAATTAAACTCTGTCATAAAAGCCGTCGCGAAGGAATTGGGCAACACCAAAGCTGTTTCTGAAAAATACTATGTCCATCCAACAATCCAACGGGTTTACATGGAAAGTAAATTTCCAGTAATAAACAAAGAGATTCCTTTGGAAAAGCTTGAATTTAAGCTATTTCGCTTCCTGCTCAAATATAGTTAGCACTACCGACCAAAACGAAACCATTCAGAAAGCGGATGTTTTTTGTTGTTTATCCAGTGACACACCATGTCCATCGCAGCAACGGAAAACGTAATACCGTTTCCGCCAAAGCCACACACAAAATAGCTGTTCTTATATTTTTTGTGCTCTCCAATATATGGTAGACCATCTTTCGTCGCACCAAAAGTGCCCGCCCAGTTAAAATCGCGATAAAAATCCCTGTTAAAAATCTTATGAAAAGACTTCTCCAGTTTTAAACACTTTTGTTCAATCAATGCATCTCTTTTTTTTGCGTCCTGGAATTCCTCATCTTCACCTCCTATCAAAAATCGACAGTCATCCGTTGTCCGCATATATAAATACGGGTCTGAGGTATTCCAGACCAACAAATCATTATACTGTTTATACAATATAGGGTCGACCTCAGAGACAATAGCAAAAGTGCTCAGCAACTTCACAAATCGCTCCGGAATCAATTGTACTGTCTCAAAACCGGTACAATAGACGATTTTTTTTGCACTGATCTCCACACCGGTAGACACACGGACCAAATTGCTGCGTGCATTACATTGGACTGACAAAAGCTCTGTTTTATCGAAAATTTCTAGACCTTTTTCTGCATTATGGCGGAATAGCTCATGGGCAAAGCAAAACGCATCCATACTGCCCCCCTGCTTGGATATAATTCCGCCATAGGCTCCCGTCAGGTCATAACGAGATCTGATCTGCTCTTCCGATAACCATTGCACATCAAATCCGGCAGCTTTCCGCGCTTCAAATTCTGTCTTTAGCCAAGCGACATCCTTCTTGCGAGAGGCATAATAAAGAGAATCTTTTCTGCGGAAGCCTGCTTTGGATCCGATCTCTTTCGAAAGCTGTCCGAGGGTATCGATAGCCTCGCTGCATGCCCTGTAACTGGCGAGTGCTCCAGTTGCGCCGATGAGCTCCTTCAATTTGTAAAGTGGCATATCGATTTCATACTGTAGCATCGATGTTGTGGCGGCAGAACTTCCGTTTACAAGTTCTCGCTTATCAATAACAATACATTTTTTGCCCATTGACACACATTGATGGGCAATTAAAGCACCGGTAATGCCCCCGCCCACAATCAGAATATCGCAGGATTTGTTTTCATGCAACGAGGGGTAGCTTGCCAACAGGCCATTTTTAACCATCCAAAATGGTTCATGTGATTTCAAGTCCATAATAAATTCAGCAATCGTCATTATAACCACTTCACAACGGAAAAGTTTTTTTTCAAAGTCTAAACTTTTCGGGGTTTATACGAGTTATTAGTCTAAACATCACTATCAAAGATTTATTAACTAAAATCGAAGCTAAATATGCGAGCAATTTGGACAGGAGCAATCGGATTCGGCTTGGTAAACATTCCAATAAAATTATACAGCGCAACGGAAAGCAGCAGTTTGGATCTTGATATGCTCGACCGTAAAGATCTGGCCAATATTAAATTCAAACGGGTAAACGAACAGACAGGTAAGGAAGTAAAATGGGATAATATCGTCAAAGGGTATTTTATGAAAGATCATTATGTGGTCCTTGAGGACGCTGATTTTGAAGATGCCAGTCCAGAAAAAACAAAGATGGTCAATCTGCATACATTTGTTAAATTGTCAGATATTGATAGCATCTATTTCGAGACTCCATATTATCTAGAGCCTCAAAAGGGCGGTGAAAAAGCCTATCAGCTGCTGGTCAAAGCTCTGGACAAAACAAAGACCGCGGGCCTCGGAGCTTTTGTCATGCGCAATGTCGAACATCTTGCTATCATCAAACCATACCAGAATGCACTTGTCCTCAATAAGATAAGATATCAACAAGAAATCAGGGAGCTCGATGAACTTAAATTGCCCACCTCAGTCAAAATTCAGAAAGCGGAAATGGATATGGCTACACAATTGATCCAGCAGCACAGTTCTAGTTTTGATATCAGCAAATACAAAAATGAATACATGGAAGATCTGATGAAGATCATCAAACAAAAAGATAAAGGTAAGCGACCGACAATCAGAAAAATTAAAGTCGAAAATACAAAGGCAGACGATTTGCTTGCAAAGTTACGGGCTAGTTTAGGTTAACGTACTGAGAAAACCTCAATCTATTGGAATCCCAATGATAAAGCTTCTGGTTCCTGATGTGGGATCTACACAAAGAGTGTATGATTAATACAACACTGGCGATTCTCCGCCAAACTAAATCTAAGCGAGCTATGTTCTCTACAAAAAACATGAAAAATATCATCCCGGAACAAAAAGAAGGTAAAAAGCTCGACTGTTTTGAAACTGTCGATTTTGAGAGTACAGCGGCAGCAAGCCATGCCTTTGACACTGTCTGCGCACATCTCGCACGTGTCAACCAGTGGTATGAACTGGCAGAAATCCCAGCCACTACGTTTCAACTGACCGACCGAAGCGGGCAGCCTATAGACCGCCCTATCCAACTACATGACTATATCCGGTTAGATATACCTGGCCCTGGATTACCGAGCAGCGATGGTTACGACTGGGTAACTGTGGTCAATATTGTCGATGAGGGTACCGAAGAATTAAAGCTTTATGCGCTAACACTCAAACCATGCCCGGATCCTAGACATCCCGACAATAGAGATACAGCCCACTTTTTTGAAGGAGTTTCTTCGTCCACCTTTCTAATCGAGCAGCGGAGAAACAGTATTCTCATACAATATGCAGGAAGAAATGAAATTGTTAATGTTGAAAATAGCCATCTGACAGACAACATCAGAAACTTTATTATCGGTTTGGGGGCTAAAGTTGGCGCATCATATCCGCAATGGAAATCGCTGGTTAAAGGTCTAGCCAATAGCGTCAGTCAAAGATAGTTTTCACATCGCTGTTAGACTATCAGGCGCTGCCTGCTGATTTTAATTTGACGTCAAATTATTCCCCATTATAATAAAAAATACGACAACTGGTTGGAAAATAATCCGGTATTGTTGTAATTTTTTTGTACATTTATGATAGTACAAGGAGTTTTTGGCGAATATGGAGACTATTTTTCAAACTTGCGATCTTAAGACCATCAAACTTCAGCATTTCGGCTGTCTCCTGGTCTTAGACCAACATGACCATATTGTCGGTGTTAGTGACCAAGCGGCAAAGAAAACAAAATTCGCTAGTACTGCGCTATTAGGCAGAAAGTTCCTGGCTGGTTTTTCAAATGTATTTGGTGACAATGCTGTAAAAATCCAAAACGCTATTAACGAGTTCCGTGAAAGCGGCCAGTCTCGGCATATCTTACCATTAAAGGTAGATGGCGAACGTTTATATTTTAAATTTCGAAACCATCAGAGTTTTCTATATGTTGAATGGGAAAGGCAACATAAAAAATACATATCAGCCAAAAAGATAAACGAGTTCAACTTTCTGCTCGATACAATTCATCCTGATAGCTGGGAGCGCGTATGTTTCGCAATCAATAAACTATTAGGTTACGACCATGTTTTCGTTTTACAGATCCAAGAAACTGGTTTCAGCAAAGTCATTGCAGAACACACAGCAGACGGCACTGCCTGCTATAGAAATAAGGCGTTTTCCCGTGATTTTATGCCTCCTGATGTGATAGCATATTACAGCGCTTATTCTTATCGCTATGTCCCGCATATCGACGAAAATCAACAGAACTTTATTTATATAGAAGAAGATCTAGACACAGTTTCGAGTTTGCTCCAGCCGATCCCCGCTCTCCATCAGCTTTTCCTCCAGCAGATCAATGCCAAAAGTGCACTCTTTTTCCGCATCTGTATCGATGGGCAATTTTGGGGCCTGGTCATCGCACGGCATACGAAGAAAAAACAGATCGACTTACAACAACGTAAACTCTGCGCTTTCGCGATACAAGCAGCGGCTAGCAAGTATGAAAGCCATATCAAACAAAATCTACTCGAGCGATCAGAGCTGCTCAAAATTGCTGAGGATGAATTAAAGAAAAGTCTGTCAGAAAATATGATGGTCAACTGCGCACTAGTACAGCATATGGATATCCTGACCCAGCTTGTTCATGCCGACGGACTGGCGATTTTCAACCAAGGGGATGTATTTCATTACGGACAGGTACCTCCGAAGTCACAATTTTATGAAATCGTCCATTTCCTACAGCAACATACAGATAAAGCACTATTTAAAGACTATAATTTCAGACTAAACCATCAGCCTACGTTTCGTGAAAAACTGAATTTTGCTGGTCTAATGTACCTTAAAATAGGTTTGGAAAATGATTATTATCTGGTCTGGTTCAGAAAAGAAGAGGAGAGCCGTGTCATTCAACTCAAAATGCAGGACAGTCAGGGGCTCAGAATTTCGGAAGATATCCAATATGATACAGCCAGACCGTGGAATGATGCCGAAATCAATTTTGTGCTTCGACTCAACCACATCATTAAAGAGTCGATATTCAGAAAGCTTAAAGAGCGACAGCTCCTTAATGAAGAGCTACTCAGCTTAAACAACGAACTGGAAATGTTTACCTATACGCTATCACATGATTTAAAAAATCCACTCTCGATTCTGAAAATGGGTATACAGTTTTTGCAACAGCATACTGACAATATGGACAGGACCAAATCCAATAAATGGTATCAGAATTTTAATCGCAGCATCAGTAATATTGAAGACATTATCAACAATATGGTCCAGCTCAGCCAGCACCGTGCCAATGCTCTGGACAAGGAGCCTCTGCCACTTTCATATACCATTCAGCGGATTTTTCAGGAAAACAAAACCCTTTACAACGCTACCAATTGTCAGCCATCTTTCGGACAGCTCTTCCCAGTGTGGGGTGAAAAAAGTGCGGTTTATCAAATATTCACCAATCTGATTGTGAATGCCATTAAATACTCAGCTCAGGCAGACAATCCCACTGTCCGAATCGAAAGTATCCTTGAGGATGAACACACCCATTACTGTGTTATTGATAATGGCATCGGCATCCCTTCTGCACATTTGCCACATATCTATGAGATGTTTTCGAGAGCCGATAATGTGGGTAATATACAGGGAACAGGAATCGGTCTGTCCCTTGTCAAACGCATCATGGAACGGCTGGGTGGACGTATAGAAATTAATTCCCAAGTAAACGAAGGCACAATAGTACACCTTTACTTTCCTATCGTCAAACCTTTTCCGGATCATATGCTGAATGACTTATAATAAACAGCAAAATGGATTTTGATCCTCTATTTTACATCACTCTTTTTTCTTCTGGTACTTTCTTACAATTACCAGTGTCATGACAAAAATAAAAATGAATACAAAAAGCCACACCCCTGGCTCTGTATACCATTCATTGGAATTACCAGTATTCAGCGCTTCGGTCGTTTTTTCTGTTTGTACATCAACAATCAGCGCGATAACACTCAATATAAGTCTTACTTGCATAACTTCTTCCGTTTCAGAACATCAGTATGAGCACCGCCGTTCCTGCTATGTGGTTTTTATGAATATGTAAAATTGCCGTTATCAGACACGACTACGTTAAACCAATCGCCAATCAAAGTTGTTCTATGGATAAGTGAAGGCTTGCATCAAGCGCACCCCTATCAAAATTCAATATCAGATGGAAAGCATTGTAAAGCATACGATAGTAAAACAAGGTTTAATTATTGCATACTATTTCAGCAATAGGTGGTTTGGAAAGCGATTATTCAACGGACCTGAAACAAAGGACTCAAATGACAAAGAAGCCGAGAACTCCAAGCCCGGGAAAATGGAGCGCGAGGCGCCTCAGGAGGCCAGCCGTAATCGTCAAGACGATGATTTGGATTGGGACGAAAATGTCGAAAATCCGGCAATTCCCAAAAAGACTGATTAGCTTACCTTAGTTGGATTCATATTCCGATCTAAGCCGCATAGACCGGATCTCTGTCTACCTGATCTAACAATTGGAAGACAAACTCATTTATTATCCGGTGGATTGTACCTCAGCTTCGGTCTTGCGGGGCAGTTCGGGGATGATTGGATGTTTCTTCGAAATCACCCCAGTCCCATTGTTGAATAATATTTTTCCAATTAGAATTTCTCTGCTCTTCATCTGGTAATAGCAGCGTGGAATCTTTGAGAGTTCAACGGTCCTCGGCTTCCAACAGTCTAAATTTTTCACCATTAAACTTCGGCACCAATAGGTTTCTACTATTTGCCACAAAATCAACTGGTATGATCGCGGTCCGCCGAGGGGCTACCAGAGAATTCGAATAATGGGTATGGCAAACATAATACCACTGTTCTCCGCTTCGGAATAAATCACCGTGACCAGTTCCAGAAAAACCACTGTTCCTTCGGCTTAGGAAAGGATTTCCTTCGAGCTTGGTCCATGGCCCATAAACCTGCTTCGCAACAGCCACGCCCACAGCGTAGTCGGGATTCCTAAAATCATTAGCTGAATAGAACATGTAGTATAGTTCACCGAAACGTTGTATGGTAGGTCCCTCACTCACGGTCCACGTCACAGCGGCTGAATTTTCCCAGCCATGTTCCGCATGAAGACACTCTTTAAGCGTCTCTTCCTTAATACCTGAATAATCATCTTTTAGTTCGGCTATAAATATTCGGTTTCCATCAGTGAGCCGGACATGGAATAAATACTTTTTTTCATCTTTGTCTACAAATACGAAAGGATCAATCTGCTTGCCTTCCGCAATAATAGGTTTGGCTGTCTCTTGCTTAAAGGGGCCGATCGGTGAATCGCTTTCTGCAATCGCAATGTTTTCATTTGCGGTATAAGCCATGTAGAACCGTCCGTTTTCCTCCCAAACCTGCGGAGCCCAAAATCCTACTGTCCCAAATACATCCTTACTAATTAAAGCGAAACCCGCGTTCGCTCCTATTGGACCAGTCCAATGGTGTAGATCTGCTGATCGATAGACTTTGAATCCTTTAAGGCTATCAGCGTCGCCATTTGTACCATAAAGGTAATAATAGCCTTTGTAATAGAAAATGGTGGGATCTGCCTGAAAAATCCCGTTTTCTTTTTCAGAAGAGAGTCCCGACACATGCGATGTGGCAAAGTCAAACGGCTGAGCATCTTTTGAAGAGCACAAGGACACCAGTGCGTAACCAATGAAAAGCAATGGAACGATCTTTTTTATTTGCTGAAGGATATAAGTCATACCCTAAATTGGCTAAATTATTTCAGTAGCACGGGGTACAATCGTATCAATTAATAATCATTTTGTATCTTTTTTCTTGTTTTCGCTTCTGATTTCTTTTTTGTTGTGTGTTATATCCTCGCCTTTAAACATATTTTCGGTCGACTCTCTGCTATCAAGATTATTCTTATTGAGCACCGTATTGCCTTTACCAGTACGTGTAGTCTTGAAATTAGTTTGTGTTTTCATGAGCTGATTTTTAAATATGAAACAATATTTACCCAAAGAACCATAGCCGGACGATGTTAGTTGGACTAAAATAAAAAACGTTTTACTGTCTACACCTGTTCTATTTAAAATAATATGGACTATTTATAAAACTTTAAATGCATGTGTTATGACACGAATTTCTATGATTCTTCCATTTGTCACCAGCATCGTGTTGGTAATGGCATGTGATAACCAGACTCCACAACAGAAAGCTGAAGACCGGATGCAACATGCTGAAGAAAAAGCTGCCCTAGCCTCCGAAGATGCAATGGCGACGGCTGAAGACGCAGCTGCAAAAAACACAGAGGCCGTTGTTTACGCGAATATCGCTGCAGCCAATGAGGCTGTGGCTAATATACCTGCACCGGTACTGTCCAATGAGGAAGCAAAAAAACTATACAGAAAGCTGGGACGCACAATTGTGGACCGTATTAACGTTAAAACAGCCGCGGAAGCAATGGATAAAGAGCACGCAATCACTGACATTAAAAACGAGCTATTAAATAAATTGCAATCGGGAAAAATCACGCAGGAAGATGTTGATCAGATACGGAAGTATCTTGCTGACTGCCTTGTGGCTGCGCAATCGACACGTTAGCTTTTATCTATAACTAAAGACAGTCATGAATATACAATTACATCAGGATTGCATCGAAGCTTGCTGGAGGTGTTTAACGGCGTGTCAGCACTGTGTTATGAGATGCACAGCGGAAAAAGATATCGCGGTCCTGGCCCAATGCATTGCCCTGAGTATGGAGTGTTCAACCATTTGTTCCATGCTCGCACAATTGATGTCCATGGAAAGTTTCTATGCTAAGAAGCTGCTGAGCATTTGCGCTGAGATCTGTTCCAACTGTGCAACAGAATGTTACCAACACAAGAATATCCATTGTCAGGCCTGTGCCAAGGCCTGTGAGGCTTGTGCAATTGCCTGCAACAAACTACTGACGTAGCACCATTATCTTAGACAACCAATACGAATAGACTTTTAATTTAAAATGCCGTGTTCAAAAGCAAATTTTACCAAATGTGCTGTATTCTTCACCCCAGCCTTTTCTATTAAATTCTGGCGATGTCCTTCGACGGTGCGCTTGCTCAAAAATATTTTATCGGCGATCTCTATATTCGTGTATCCTTCGGCAATTAATTTCAGAACTTCCAGTTCACGTTCGGAAATATCGAAGTCCATTTGTAAAACCGTAGATGATTGTATATACGTTTGCCCTGAACGCACTTGTTCTAGCAACAACATCGAAATCTCCTCACTCATATAACGCCCTCCGGTGGCAATGTGCTTCAAAGCAAATAGTAGCTCGTTATAACCGACATTCTTGACCAAATATCCCGCAAGGCCATATTCAAACGCCTCGATCACATAGTTAATTTGGTTTAACATAGATAGGATAACGACTTTGACATCCGGATAAGCCTCTTTCAACTGCTGCAAAAGTTCCATGCCGTCCATCTCCTCCATACTGATATCTGTTAAAACGATATCGGGAGAAGTATGGGTATACAAGAAGTTCAGTGCTTCACGACCGTTTGACGCTTCTCCTACTACCTCAAAGTCGTCTTGCGATTCCAGTAGTAACTTAATGCCGTTACGTACCACCATGTGGTCCTCCACCAATAAGATTTTTATCATTGTTTTTTTAAATCGTTAATTTCAATAAAATACCTGTTTCTACCGTTTCATTGAGGATATCTGCGCTGTATAGCTCCGCGATTTTTCGTAATCGCAAAGGAGAACTACTCGTTTTGGCACTAGCTCTTGAGCCATCCTTTCGAAAATAAGGAAGTACTTTGATAATGACTGCAAAATCGATAAGCTGAACCGATAAGGAAATGGCTTGTACGGTAAGTTCATCTTTCAGATATTCAAACAATGTAGTCAGAAGTTTGAAAAGATGAACTTGCATATAATGTGGCATTTCTTTAAGGTTTGGATCAAGCAGGATATCAATAGATAAACCCAGTCGCTGCTTGTAAGACGCCACGACCTCGTCTACTGCATGAAAGATCCCCAGATCATTCAAAATCGGATTATACAGTAAAACAGCTTTGTTGCGCAGTTCTATTACGAGCGTGGTCAACGCATCCCGAAGGCAACGTAATTCTTCAAAGTCACCATGTCTATTGGTAAAATTTTGCAATGAGATCCGCATTCCGTATAATTCTTGGGCAAGCTCATCACGAAAGTAACGACCTATCCGGCCCAGATCATCCTGTTGACTGCGTATAATAGATTTATAAAAATCTTCCTGGCTTCCCTCCCATAGTTGATTTGTATCCTGCAGACGCTGTTCTGCCCGCGACGGATCTATATAGATACCTTTGTTATCGTCCCCCATAGTATTTCGCTTTCATGTTATAACTAATAACCGTTTTCATGCAGCAACTGTTTTTAAAAAATCATAAAGTTGTCTCCTTTAAAGGACTACGTATAAATACGTATTCGCCTCCATTAAGGTGGGGATAAAACTCTGGGAAAACACTTGTTGTTAAAGTAAAAAACACCTTAATTCGGATTTAACCTCATGCTCATACGAGCAAGAAACAAACCATTAATAAATTGTCACACAATCATTTACACAGTTCAAGCACTCAGTTGGCTGAGTTTTTTATAGTTTGTCCAGTGGGTGCTTGCTGAATTTTCTAGCACCTTAATTGTAGTTACTTACGCACTGATATACACTAAAATTAGAGCATATGGAAAATATCACAATCGATCAACTGTTTAAAGAAAAAAGACCTGCATTAAAATATTTAGCGGCGCAGTTTACCAATGATCCAGACGAAAGAGAGGACTTGGTACAGGAGACCATGGTGAGATCGCTATCTTCCATAGAAAAGTTCTTGAAGCACCCAAAATTGATGTCCTGGCTTTATATCATCATGAAGAATACCTATATCAATCAGTATACGCGCAACAAACGGCTGGAAAATTACCGAAATGAATATATAAGTATGGGCTATGCTAACGAAATTACCGGCAATAGAGGTGAGAACAATTTTGTTGCTTCTGATATTCAACATGCGCTCCATTGTCTTCCTAAAGATCACTACAACGCATTTGCAATGTTTTTGGAAGGTTTTAAATACTATGAGATTGCCGAGCACTTGCAGATTCCGGAAGGAACAGTGAAAACACGTATACATATGGCCCGGAAATCCCTTCAGAAGCAACTCAAGACGTACTCAAAAAGCATATTCTAAATAGGGTAAGATTTTATAGTATAAGCAGGGCGTTCAGATGGGAAACGCCTTGCTTTCTTTTGGGAAACCTATGTTACAGACCTTGTGAGACATGCTTCTACCTGCCGTTGAAGGGCAAGTACAAAAATAATCCAATTTTTCATGACCGCGTATTGATTGCATATAAAGTGAATTTACTTACTTTTAATAATTAATTCATATCCAAGTAATACCGTTTTCGTTTCTTTATTATAGGAGAATTCATATAGTCAGGAAATAATTAAAAACAAATGAAGACGATCAGCTATTTTTTCCAGCGGATGATATTACGGATGTTCTTACGCCGATTCAGTTCTTTCTATTCACCGCTTCGATTCCATAAAACGTAAACGTATCAAGCTGGATAAGTAATTCGGCAATTATTTTAACGATAAATGCATTTAACCAAAGATGCCTTTGGCAAAGATTTCATCTGGGGAGTATCTACCGCGGCTTATCAGATCGAGGGGGCACATGATCTATATGGGAAAGGGCCTTCGATCTGGGATGTCTTTGTACAAAAAAGGAACCGTATATTTCAGAATCAGCATGGCAATATAGCGTGCGACTTTTATCATCGGTACAGCGATGATCTATCGCTGATGCGAAATATGCATATCCCGAATTATCGGTTTTCACTTTCTTGGAGTCGCATAATTCCACAGGGGACTGGAGCTATTAACGCTTATGGGTTAGATTTTTACGATAGGCTGATTGATCTTTCGCTTGAACTGGGTATCACGCCGTGGGTCACCCTTTATCATTGGGATCTCCCGCATGCACTCGAAAAAAGAGGAGGCTGGGTAAACCGCGATGTGAAAGAGTGGTTTGGGGAATTTGTCGCCAAGTGCGTCCGTGCTTATGGCGATCGTGTGAAGCATTGGATGGTGTTGAATGAACCCACCGTATTCACTGCGGCAGGATATTTTTTTGGTGTACATGCACCGGAGCGGAAAGGCTTGGGCAACTTTCTGGCCGCTACGCATCATGCAGCGCTGTCACAGGCTTATGGAGGCCATATAATCAAATCTATATTGCCGGATAGCTATGTAGGTACAACGTTCTCCTGTTCTCATGTCGAGCCCTTTTCCGACAAAAGTAAAGATATCGTGGCAGCAAAAAAGGCGGATGTACTCCTCAATAGACTATTTATAGAGCCCTTATTGGGGCTCGGGTATCCAACCGAGGAGATCAGCATTCTTCGCCGCATTGAAAAATATATGAAGCCAAACGATGAGAAGGAATTACGATTTAACATGGATTTTATCGGTATCCAAAATTATACCCGCGAAATCATCCGCTATGCTCTGTTTGTCCCCTACCTTCAGGCAAAGATTGTATCCGCCAAAGAACGGAAAGTCGATATGACAGAGATGAACTGGGAAGTCTATCCCGAATCGATTTATCAAGTGTTAAAAAAGTTTGGCGCCTACCCTAATATGCCCCCCCTCATCATTACGGAAAATGGTGCCGCATTTGCAGATACCGTTGAAAATGGCCTCGTCAATGATCCCAGAAGAACAGCATATCTACAACAGGCCCTCCAACAGGTTTACAGGGCCAAACAGGAAGGTGTACGAGTAGACGGTTACTTCGTTTGGACTTTCTTAGACAATTTTGAATGGGCAGAAGGCTATAGACCACGTTTTGGACTCGTGTATGTAGATTTTGAAAGCCAACAGCGTATACTAAAGTCCTCCGGACGCTGGTATGCTGATTTTTTAAAATAACGCGCAGCTTTTGCTTATCATTAAATACGCCAAAGACGCTATTAGTTTATATAACTATCCTAAGATTCCTTCCTAAAGTTCCTTTTTGGGTATTGCTGCTCCATCCATATCCCATATCCTTAAAGCGTGTTCAGATAATCACTTAAAGACAGTTCCGTACCGATCTGCAGTTTCTTTCGAAGTCTATAGCGGTGGATCTCAACTCCTCTGACAGTAATATTCTGCAATTGCGCAATCTGTTTGGAAGTAAAATGAAGCTTGAGGTAAGCGCATACTTTAAGATCATTTCGCGATAAGCCAGGATGTCTCGCCTTTAATTTGTTCAAAAAACCGTCGTTGAGTTCGTCGAAATGAGAGGCAAACTGATTCCAGTTCGCACTGTTTTTATCAATATCTTTGAGCAGGTTATTGATGCGCCTCAAATTAGAATCCTCGTCATCTCCAGTATCAAGTTTTGCCAGCTCATCCCTGATTTTGATTAGGGCACCTGAATTTTCAAGCAGCTGCATGCTGGTACTTGCCAATTCCTTGGTTTTATTGATCACTTCGTTTGCCAGCCTCTCGTTATTCAGTTTCACAATCTCTTTTTCATTTTTTTCTATTTCCAGCTGATGGATATAACGAAGCTGTTCCATCTGTTGCTCATGCTTCTGTTGTTGTCTGGTCCACCGTAGTTGCTGCCAGCGCATAAGTCCAATAACACAGAGAACGGCAAGTAGACCGTACAGCATCTTTGCCCATATGGTCTTGTACCATGGTGGTAGTACGACAAAGCGGTAAGATGTAACTGCTGACTCCTGATTCAGATTGTTTCGCACCTTGAGTAGAAACGTATATTGACCTTCCTGTAAGTTCGTATAGGATTTATCAGATTGGGACGACCAGGAGGACCACTGCTCATCATAACCGACAAGCTTATAACTAAATTCCAGGTGCTGATAAATCCCATAACTCGGCGAAGAAAAATTAAATCGGAAAGCGTTAAATTCAGAAGGCAGTTCCGGAGATTTTTCTACGTTTGTAGTTAACGCTTCCGAAAAGTAGCCGGCAAAAATAAGACTGTCCTTCTTGCCGGTCGCCACGACCCGTGACAACATCGCCACTGGTTTAGAAGGCTGTTTAATATACTTATCAAAATTGATATGAATAACGCCTTTTTCAGCACCTATGTAGATATTGTTTCTATTAAAACAATAAATATGTTCAAATCCGGAGGTGTTCATACCTTCAATTTCGGGAAAATTAATCAGCTGGTAATTTCCACGTTTGGAGTCAAATTTCCCAACGCCCACCATTTTTTTTGTGCAGAACCAAACATTACCATCCTGATCATCCTGCAAATACCGTATCGTCAAATTTTTAAAGGCGGCAAAGTGTTCCGCAGGCACAAATTTCTCTTGGTCATAGTCATATCGATATAGGCCTTTCTCGGTCGCGAACACAACTTGATTCTTAACTTTGAATACATAATTTTGGTAGTCGGCTGGCAGACCATGCTTCTTTGTATAAAGCTTGGTATGATACGACCGTCGGTCCGACGATAGCAGGATACGATATATTCCTCTATAAGGATGTGAAGCCCAAATTGTTCCATGTTCATCCTGTTCAAGAAAACGAAATGAGTCTGACAATCCTTTCAACAGTCCACTTGAAAAAAAATTTCCTTCTTTAAACCCCAGTAATCCCAGCCCTTGATAAGTGCCAACCAATGTATTTTCAACAGGATAAACCATGCTAAGGGGCAAAAGCCTCCAAGTGCCTATGTCCTGTGAGAGCGGTAGCAGATGTCCTTCCCTGATCTCAAAAAGGCCTTTGTTATGCCCCAAAAGCAGACGTCCATTAAGCTGTTCGAGGCGCCAGGCCTCACCCCCGTCACTCCGCTGGAGCAGCGAAAATGAGGCCGGAGACCGGCTATGATCCGATATCCCCTGTTCTATCGCTGCATGATAAACGCCATTTGAAGAAGAAAGATAAAGCCGTTGATTAAAAATCAGGGACGAATAACCAGTCACATCGTTCTCCAAATTTGGTCTGAAATAACGTATGGCACTACCATGGCTGATAACGGAAATGAAGTTATCTGTCCCCACCCAGATATTTTTTTGCCGGTCGACAAAGACTGCTGTGACATTCTTGTTGTGCAGGCCTTCGCGAATACCGATCCGTTGTAGGGTATGGCCATGAACATCTCGAATATGGCAACCATCTTTCGCATTGCCGGATACAAAGGTAGAATCATCTATTTTCGCCAGGGATGGTGTATAACTACCATCCCAGGACGACAAATTGAGAGGAGTTAATTTTCCATTTTGAAGGGCATAGCTCTCATTATTTAAAGTCGACAATAGCATACGGTTAGCTGTCGAAGGTAATATAGATGCTATTTTAGTATTTTTAAACGGTAGATCCGGCAGATAAGGAATCCATTTATTCTCATGGTATTCCAGAATACCATGCTGCCTGTCCTGTGCAAATAACCTGTCTCCGGACCTCCCGATATAGAACCATTCAGCAGCAGCAGGATGACATTGTATTGTTTGCCCTTTTAATTCAAAAATAACATCTGTACCCCGAAAAAAAATAGATTGCCCCAACCCAACCGTATTCCAGATATCGGCAAAGTTACGATACTTTTGAGGGACCAAATGTCTTAGTGAAGTATACTTCAGCCCCATTTGTGCCGAGCGCTCAAAGTACCCAAAATCACCCTGCCCTCCAACATAAATGCGATCGTTGTCATCCACCCATAGCGAGCGGATGTTCGTATGATTGGGCAGAGGGAAAGTCTTCCAATATCTTCCATCAAAGGTAAGCAGACCTTCACTATTGCCAAAATACATGATACCGTGACTATCCTGTTTAATATCCCAAGTACGGCTCCCTCCCTGATAGACAGATTTACCATAATTATAGACAAGGGGAAGACCAAGCAGATCCTGGCCCCAGAGCCGGCATGAAAACAAAGTCGAGAGGATGAAAAAAAGGATGACAAAATACTTCATAATAATTCCCTTCAATTGGCTGACGTAAACTTGACGTACCCCAAATATATTGATTTTTGAGAGATACCAAGATATGATGTAGTGTTGAAGTACCACTAAAATTCGATATTGCAGCCACTACACTTAATTTTGAAATTGATAATTATAAACAATTCCTAAATTTTAATTCGTTACACATGAGAAATACAATCAGTATTATTGCCAGTGCTGCCCTATTCTCCTGCCTGACCAACAATGTAAACGCGCAGAGCAGGACGATCAGGGGGCGGATTACCAACGAACAGGGGGCACCTGTCGTGGCCAGTATTATTGTACAGGGCAACTCCAAAGTTGGTACAAGCAGCAACGAAAACGGGGAGTTCACGCTGTCGCTTGCTCAGCAGTACGGCTATCTTGTCATCTCTTCATTAGGGTACGAAACAAGAACAGTATCCATCGGTGGCGATATTTTGAACATTGAGCTGAAACCTAAAGAAGATTTCAACTTGGAGGAAGTGGTAGTCGTAGGCTATGGCACCCAACGCAAGGGAGATCTGACAGCACCCATCGGCACTGTGAATATGGAAGAGATGAGCAAAAGAACGGTTACAAATCCTATGGACGCTCTCCAGGGAGCAGTCACCGGCGTCCAGATTGTCAGTTCCGGAGCCCCCGGATCGAGTCCATCCGTGCGTGTTCGCGGTGTTGGATCGTTTAATAATGATAGTCCGTTATATGTCGTTGACGGCATGTTTATGGATAACATCGATTTTTTGAATCCAAATGATATTGCTGATATCTCCATTCTGAAAGATGCATCCGGTGCCGCGATCTATGGTGTACGAGCAGCTAATGGCGTTATCCTGGTCACCACCAAAAAAGGCCGCCTAAATATGCAACCCAGAATTACCTACAACGGTTTTGCCGGTTTTCAGACGCCCACCAATGTTCTAAAGATGGCGAACGCACAGCAGTATGCAGCTTACGCAGTCGCGACAGGAAATGAAGCTTTTGTCAAAAGCTCGGTGGAAAAGTTTGGGGGCACCGAATCCCATCCAGCAATGGATACAGATTGGTTTAAAGAACTGCTGCGCAGTAAAGCTCTCCTTACTAACCATAACCTCGACATCATGGGCGGTGCTGAGAAAATAAGCTATTCCATGGGGCTCAACTATAGCAAGCAGGAAGGAATTATGGATGCCAGCAATATGAATCAAAAGTACAATATCCGAATGCAGATGGATGCTAAAGTAACCGATTGGCTAAAAGCAGGATTTACGGCACATTTTAACAATTTCAAGACTTACTCGCCCGACAATGCCGCTTTTAGACAGGCCTATTTTGCATCGCCCCTCTATCCAGTCTACGATCCGTCACTTGAACTCGCTAAACCGGAGAAATTTGGATCCAGTACAGCGATCGGTATGCAGTCGGGATTCTGGTACAACAACCCCATTGCCACGGCATTTTATAACACAAATCAGACCAGAGGCTTTCAGATTTTGCCTACCATCTACCTAGAAGCCGCATTGTGGAAAGACAAGATCACATTTCGTTCACAGCTTAGCCAACGTTACCAGTCTACCCATAACATTAATTACGATCCCGTCTATTATATTGATAATGACCAACGCAATGATCGCTCCTTCTTACGCTCCGCCCAGGCACGCAACAACAACTATATACTAGACAATCTCCTGACGTACAAAGATCAGTCCGGCAAGCATCACTGGTCCGTACTGCTGGGGCAATCCTCCCGTGAGGAACGCTGGCGCGAAACGTGGGTACAAGCTAATGACGTTCCGGCATCGGAAGAATTCTGGTATGTGGGTGTAGGCGCTCAAGGTATTGGATCTGCGACTGGCTATGGTGAAAACGGCTCCCGGAATGCCGGTATTTCCTACTTTACCAGAGGCACTTATGATTATGACAACAAATATCTGCTAACGGCCACTTTCCGTACCGATGGAAGTTCAAAATACCAAACTAAATGGGGCTATTTTCCATCGGTAGGTTTAGGTTGGGTGCTGACCCGTGAAAAGTTTATGGAAAATCAGCATCTTTTTAACCAGTTGAAGATTCGCGGGAGCTGGGGTAAACTGGGTAATGACGGCATACAGCCCAATGCAGGTTACGCGACCGTGTATTCTGGCAATAATTTCTCCGGAATTTTTGGAAGCGAGGGCACAACAAATGGAACCCGTGTACCGGGTTATCGTATCGGCCGTTTTTTCACACAAGTACGCTGGGAAGTTGTTGAAGAATGGGATGGTGGTATTGATTTTGCAATGTTCAACAATCGCCTGAACGGTACCATAGACTACTATCACCGTACAACTAATGATCTCGCTTTCAGCAGGCCGATCCCATTCTCCTGGGACCGTGTTTATGGTAACTGGGGACGTGTGGCCAACAGTGGTTGGGAATTTGGGCTACAATGGAAAGACAAAACCGGTGATTTCGGCTATGCGATCGCAGCCAATGCAACGACGCTCAAGAATCGCGTCAAGGATCTAGGAGGACTGGAAAATATCATGAATGGTTACCCCGAATGGTCAGCTGAATTTCCAGCGCGCATCGAGCTCAACCAACCAATCAACTTCTATTATGGCTACGAAGTAGCGGGTGTGTATCAAAATCAGGCCCAGATTGACGCTGACCCCATTGCCAAAAAATACAATCAGCAAAACCCCAATTCACCCATCCTGCCGGGCTACCTCCAATACAAGGATCAGAACAATAATGGTGAACTGGATGAAAAAGACCGGGTCAACCTTGGTAGCTATCTTCCGAAAATCACATACGGCTTTAATCTTGCATTTGATTACAAGAAATTTGACCTTAGTATTGCCTTTCAGGGCGTAGCTGGCAATAAGATCCACAACCTGAACCGCGCCATGCGCCGAAAGTATAATCAGATGAATGCTGACGCTGCGTTTATCGAAAGTCTCTGGACAGGCGAAGGCAGCAGCAATACACATCCTTCTGCCGGAGGTTCGGTGGCCTCCTGGAATCTGCAAGCGAGTTCATTTTTTGTGGAAAGTGGTGCCTATCTGCGGATACAGAATATCCAGCTCGGGTATAGCTTTGATCTCAATAAAATACCAGTTCGTATTTTTGCAACAGCTGACCGCCCCTTTATTTTTACCAAGTATAATGGATTTACGCCTGAAATTAACGCTACTGGATTAGCTCCTGACGTCAGAGGGATGGGATTCGATGCTAACGTCTATCCAGTGGCGTCAACGTATAGTGTTGGTATAAAAGTGTCTTTTTAATTACACCCTAAATTTAATCATATGAAAAACTTCAGATATATCTTGATCGCAAGTTGCTTAGGCCTTTCATTGTGCATGAACAGCTGCAGTAACTTTTTAGATAAACCGTTGGAAAATCAACAGCGTTCCGAAGAAATAGATTACAGCAACACCGCACTGATGTATGGTCCTGTATCAGGTGTCTACCGTTCTGCTGCCGATGATAACCTCGTTCAGTGGATCGATCTTTCCATCCGATGCATGCGAGACGACGACTATCAGCAGGGCGCTCCAAGTCCGAACGATAATCCTGAACTGATGGCCATCAAGAATTTTCAGAATGATGTCACCGTACAGTCCTACTGGGGACTCAATCAATCTTGGATCAGCTATTATAGTTTAGTCATCGCGGCCAACAACGCCTTAATTGAACTAGATCAGTTTGCCGCTAAAATTCCAGCAACAAATACAGCGGATCTTAAGCTCAACAAACAGTATAAAGCCGAAGTGCGATTTCTTCGAGCTTACGCTCATCTGATGGCTTCGCGTCTTTTTGGGAATGTCCCAATACTGACCGACAGTGACAATATAGGACGTCTGGCTACTATCAACAAAAGTACCGCAGCGGAAGTCCGACAGTTTATCATTGATGAAATGAACAGCTGTGCAGAAGATCTCGAAGATGCCCGTCCCAACCAATCCAAGCATGCTGGCGCTGTCACAAAATATTCTGCGTTACTGTTAAAAGCGAAAGCTGCTGCAGATCTGGCAGCTAATGACAATAGCAGTGTTTACTGGAATGAGGTATTGGATGCAACAGACAAAATTATAGGAAGCGGCAAATTTTCACTGTATCCTAATTATTATGAACTCTTCAAAATACCAGGGAAATTAGCCAATGAATCATTATTTGAATTACAATATTCGGACTTCGGACTAGGGGCCGGTGACATCGTACGGCCGGGGGTGGATTGGGGCACCTTCTTTAAATGGCAAGGTCCATCCGGGGATCAGAAAGGCAGTCCGATTTCTGGTGCCGGCTGGGTGCCTCCTTCGCAGGATGTTGTGGATTTTCTGACCGGCCGTGGCGAGACCGAACGTTTAAAGACGACTATTCTCCACTGTGGCATCAATGGCAATCCGGCAACGACCGCCACAACTCCGAGCGGAGATGTAGTCTATGGAAACCCCTTTGGCATCAAATATTTTAATGGCAAAGCCTATCTGCCAAAATCGCAGATGACGCCCGGAAGGATGGAGTATGGGGCCAACAATAATGTCCGTATATTGCGCTATGCAGATGTGTTGCTGCTCAACGCCGAAGCGAAAGTCAGAAAAGGGCAAAATGGCGACGAACCTTTTGGACTGGTCCGGGAGCGGGCCAAGTTAGCACCGATACACAACGTTACACTCTCCCAGATTTTAGACGAACGCAGAGCTGAATTCGCCTGCGAATGGTGGGGCGAACGTTTTAATGATCTCGTGCGCACAGGGCGTGCAAAAGATGTATTCGGCGGTAAATTTATACCCGGCGTAAGTGAATATTTGCCTATTCCACAAACACAGATTGATGCTAACCCTAATTTTAGATAAATGATGATATCTGGAAGAATATTAATTTTTGCAGCGATACAGCTCTTGCTGCTAAACTGGACATGGGCGCAGGAACAACAGGCAGTCAAGACAGAAATTGTCAAACTGAAGGAGGGCTACACCATCATGCGTGACGGACAGCCGTACTTTATTAGAGGTGCCGGCGGTACCAGTAACATGGAAAAACTGAAAGCGTATGGAGGAAACTCCATACGCACCTGGAGCCCACAAAATGGCACAGAAATCCTGAACAAGGCGCAGCAGCTGGGACTCACTGTGACCTTGGGGCTTGATGTAAAAACCGAACGGCATGGTTTTGACTATAACGATGAAGTCGCAGTCGCCAGGCAATTGGAATACCTGCGTACCGTAGTTGGCCAATATAAGGACCACCCTGCACTGTTGACATGGGGAATCGGTAATGAGCTCAACCTGCACTACAGCAATCCCAAAGTTTGGGACGCTGTCAATGCAATTGCGAAAATGATTCGCGAGATCGATCCAAATCATCTGATTACTACAATGCTGGCTGGGGTCAATCAAAAAGAAATCGATTATATCAAGGAGAAATGTCCCGAGTTAGACCTGATCGCCGTACAGGTCTACGGTGGACTCGCTGCTGTACCTCAGCAGCTACGAAGAGCAGGCTGGGACAAGCCTTATATTGTAACCGAATGGGGGCCTACTGGGCATTGGGAAAGCATACAAACCCCTTGGGGTGCCGCCATAGAGGAGAGCAGCCACGAGAAAGCCACCGTTTATAAGAATAGATATGAGACTTCTGTAGGCAAGGACAAGAATTGTCTAGGGGCCTACGTCTTCCTCTGGGGGCAGAAACAGGAACGTACACCCACATGGTACGGTCTATTTACAGAAGCTGGGGAAGAAAATGAAGTAGTGGATGTGATGCAATTTCTTTGGTCTGGCCAATGGCCTGCCAATAAAGCTCCGAGACTGGATTCTCTCATTCTGGATAATAGAAAGGCGAAAGACTTCATCTATTTGCAGCCCGGCAGGGACTACCCATTGGAGGTATTTGTCAGCGATCCTGATGGCGATCAGTTGCAAACACGCTGGGAACTGCTCCATGAAAGTACCGACTTAAAAGAAGGAGGCGACCGTGAGGAACGCCCTGACTCGCTCGGAGGACATATCAAAAAACAGTCCGGACAGAGGGCCATCTTAACAAGTCCCCTACAAGAAGGAGCCTACCGCATCTTTGTGTATACAAGCGATGGTCACAATAACGTAGCTACCGCCAACATCCCCTTTTACGTCACCGGTGATACGACCAAAACCAAGGCTCTCGTCTTCCGCTTTTCGGACTCTCCTGTATGGTTTGATGAATTCAATGACAAAGGTTTGCCTGACAAGACCAAATGGTCATACGACGTAGGATCGTTACACAACGGCTGGGGAAACAATGAACTGCAATATTATATGGACGCTTCACTCAAAAATTCGATCATGGAGAACGGCGTGCTGAAAATAAGGGCAATCAAAGAAAGCAGAGAAGGTAAGGCATATACATCAGCCCGATTAGTCAGCAAAAATAAAGGTGACTTCACTTACGGCAGATTTGAGGTCCGCGCCAAACTCCCTAAAGGCCGCGGAACATGGCCAGCTGTCTGGATGCTGCCTACAGACTGTACCTACGGAGGTTGGCCCAACTCTGGCGAGATTGATATAATCGAGCATGTCGGATACGATCAGGATATGGTGCATATTTCTACACACAGCAAAGCTTACAATCATGGTATAAATACACAAAAAACGGGAAATAAGCGCGTACTGGGTGCTACCGATAATTTCCATCTTTATCGCGTGGACTGGACCCCATCCTATATCAAGGGCTTTGTCGATAATGTTGAGATCTTCCACTTTGACAATGAGCATAAAAGTTTTAGCGAATGGCCCTTTGATCAGAAGTTTCACCTGCTGATCAACTTGGCCGTGGGCGGCAACTGGGGTGGAAAAGAAGGAGTGGACGACTCGGTATTTCCCGCTATTTTTGAAATCGACCATGTACGCGTGTACGAGCTTTTAAGGTAATTTCCGGCATCGACACGGGGCCCAAAAAGTTCGATAGCCCCGTTTTTAAGCAACTCTACCGTTTATCTACAGCTTCATTTCAGATATCTGATTCTGAAAGGTGCGTCCTTCACGTTTTTTCATATGCTAAAAGTACATCGATGGTGATACCACTTTTTTACATACACCAAGTAAGAAATTAAGTCTGTATACCTATTTTTGAAACATAGCAGCAGGCTCTGCCATATCCGGCGACAAATGTGAAGTAAGAACGCAGCAATAAGAAATAATAAATATGTATAATTTTAAAAACGATTATTCCGAAGGTGCACATCCAAGGATTCTAGATAAACTCATCCAGACCAATCTGGTGCAGCAGGCTGGCTATGGTGAAGACGAATATGCACAGCAAGCTAAGGCAATTTTGAGAGACAGGCTTCAAAATCCGGATGCCGCAATTCATTTTGTCTCGGGCGGCACGCAGACAAATCTGTTGGTTATCTCCTTTCTTTTGCGGGTACATGAAGCTGTAATCAGCGCAAAGACCGGACATATTGCAGCAAACGAAACGGGAGCCATCGAAGCAACAGGGCATAAAGTGATCACCGCTGAAACCGCAGATGGTAAATTGCGGACAGCGGATATTGAAAATGTCTTAAAGGCGCACATGTTGGCACCACATGTTGTAAAGCCAAAAATGGTTTACATCTCCAATTCCACAGAAATTGGTACCATTTATAGCCTTGGAGAGCTCGAAGCGCTCTCTAAGTTTTGCCATGCCCATGATCTGCTGCTTTATCTGGATGGAGCCCGCTTAGGGCACGCACTTGCGGCCAAAAATAATGACCTCACCATGGAAGCACTCGGGCACCTCACGGACGTTTTTTACATCGGAGGCACCAAAAACGGCGCACTTTTGGGTGAAGCTGTGATTTTTAACCGTGCGGATCTGGCTATTGATTTTGATTATGCCATTAAGCAAAAAGGGGCTATGCTCGCTAAAGGACGTGTGCTTTCCATTCAATTTTTAGAGCTCTTCAAAGATAATCTCTATTTTGATCTGGCGCAACGGGCAAATGCATTAGCCGCGCGTATCGCGAAGGCCGTCAGCGACAAAGGGTACAGCTTTCTAACGGAGTCCACGACCAATCAGATTTTCCCCATACTGCCCAATGAGGTGATTGAGCATTTAAATCAAAAGTATCAATTCTACATCTGGAAATCTATCGATTCGGACCGCGCAGCAGTTCGCATTATTACGTCCTGGGCCACTGATGAAGAGATGGTCACAGCCTTTATTGAGGATTTAAATGGGGTCTAGTTGTCAAAAGATAGCACTGTTATAGAGGAAATAGCATATAGCAACAAAGCGCACCGGAGGGTATTTCCCGGCACGCTCTGCTATCTCGCTGAGTGGACTAATCCTTTGGTTCGACAGCGCGCCACACAATCGCAGCCACAGCAGCACCGACTACTGGCGCAACGATAAACAACCACAACTGCGACAACGCTTTGCCGCCTGCAAGGATAGCTGGTCCGAAGGAACGGGCAGGATTAACAGATGTACCCGTAACTGGGATGGCAACAAGGTGGATCAGAAGCAGGGTAAAACCGATCGCTAAGCCTGCCATCGTGCTATTTCCTACTTTTGAAGTCGTCGCCAGTATGACAAATAAAAAAAGAAATGTTAAAATAGCTTCGATAAGAAAAGCAGAGGCAGTTCCATATTCATTCTGGTAGCCTGCTCCCCAGCCATTGGATCCGTAAGCCCACTCACCTGCTGTAAAGCCTGCCAACTGACCATTTAAAAGCTGTTGCAGCACAAAGGCGCCCAAGAGAGCTCCAATGAATTGCGCTACAATATAGACCACCGCATCCTTAGCAGACATCCTGCCCGCCAATAATACTCCTACAGTTACAGCAGGATTAATATGACAGCCTGTAATACCGCCGATAGCATACGCGAATACAACCACTGAAAGGCCGAAAGCCACGGCTATGCCCAGTAGTCCCAGACCAGAAAGCCCGCCCATGGTATTAGCGCCAGCAATTGCAGCAGCCCCGCAGCCAAATAGAACCAAACCAAATGTGCCGATTAATTCAGCCACAAATTTTGAAGATGTTTTAATTTCCATATGAATCTGTTTATAATTTAGTTAACTCTAATTTAATCATTTTCCGTATAAAAGACGAAAAACGAATAAATTATTGTAGAACAATATCTACGTAGGTATCATAGTACAGGCCAAGTTAGTCTAACCAGATTTCATCACAGGCTATGGACAGCTTGCGTGTAGGATGGTACCGCCATTCAGGCAATTCTGGAAATGGTTCAGCCACAATCTGTATGTTCATCACCGGCGATCCAACGGGAGCACTAAACCGTACCTTTTGAACGTTGTAATCTTCATCAAGCGATTCACCATGGTACGCCAACACTTCCTTATAATTTTTCCCGTCTTCCGAAATACGAATTCGGACCTGTTTAGGGGCAAATATCCAATGCCGTGCATCCTGCAGAAAATTAAGTTCTATGGTATCTATATGTTGTTTTTTTATTAAATCAATGCTAACATCAAAGGAGGTGCCAGTCCACAACAACCAATTATAGCTATAATCCAGGTATCCCGGCACGCAATCAGTGAGTGTTTGTGCTCCATTGGCGGGAAAGGATGTGTCAAAAGGTTGCTTTATACTCACCCTCGCGCCAGAAGCTTTATTTATCCTTACGCCAGCCCTAAAGATGTCCTCCCATTCTCGTTCATATTGATCAGGACTAGGTCCGCCCTCCGCCAGTTCGAGAATGCCCATTCTTTTTGTGTCTTCAACAAACTGCTGTACTTTACGTTTAACACTTGGCCTTACCGACCATTGTCCATCGACCTTCTCAAAGATGCCGTGCTTATGTGGTCCATAGAACTTTGCTTGCTGTAAATACGTGTAATCCAGACCTAGGCCTATCCTACGAATACGCTGTGCCAACTGAGAATTACCTTCCGCCAAGATTTCTGCTTTTTCGAGTATCGTGCTATACCGATCCATAGCGGATGGGCTTAAAAAATCCTTTCTATTATCAATAGGATTTCCGTAGATTGATAATGCTGACGAGGGTGGCGGTAAAGCTTTTCGCCTTTCGATAAGGTAATCTTTTACGAGCGAACCAGCCTTTCCGTAATAACCATGCACAAATTCGTCAACAAGTTTTTCTTCCGAGGCATTGCTATCCCATAACAAATGAGCGAGGACGTAAGAATTTAATTCTGCCATATCACTATACGTTGAACCACCGCCCTGCAAAAAAAGGCCTTCAACACCATTTCCCTTTAAATATTCCAAATTTTTCTGCAAAGTCCCCTGAACTGGAAATGGGGCTAGGTAGTTGGTAAACTGTGTTAAATAATCCCAGACAAAAACATGTTGTGATCGGGCTCTCCAAGCTTGAAGCTGTCTTCGAAAGGTAGCGGCAGACGGTTCACTTGCGATATCATATTTCCGAAATGCATCTATATTGCTTAACATCACGATGACATTATCAGCGGCGTGCAAATGCAGTGGTGCATTGGCCGTCTGCATGTAAGCCAAGGTAGTGATTTTTTTATCAGG
Organism: Sphingobacterium sp. InxBP1; assembly: GCF_026191775.1. NCBI lineage: Bacteria > Pseudomonadati > Bacteroidota > Sphingobacteriia > Sphingobacteriales > Sphingobacteriaceae > Sphingobacterium > Sphingobacterium sp. InxBP1. The sequence goes on from NZ_JAINDX010000048.1 coordinate 230,847, forward strand.
AAACTTTGCCGCGACCTTGTTTACAAAGTGGATCAATGATCCTTGTGGTCCACCTTCAGCCTTGTCCACAGCTTGACAACGGTCACAAGTACAACTGCCGATGTCATCATTTGGTGCTATGGACCAATAGGTGGCTGTTGGGTTTTCGAGCATCCTCTTCTTTAAATAAGCTACAGTATGCTCGAAAACAGCTTCATTGGAAAGACAAAGCTGCATCGGTTGCCGTCGGCCATGATACAAAGCGTAATATTCCGGATGCTCCTTAAAATAGACAGCAGGTGGCAGTATCTTATTGAATGTATGTCCCCAGTCACCCCACCTTTCTTCGAGATTGTGTAAACCATACCAATCCATGTATTCCTGATCTAGTTCTATAGGAAAATATAGCTCTCTATAATCAAAACTAGGCTTCGCGAAAATATGAAGATCTACATCTGCCTCCAACGAATAGAGCTTCGGTATACTCGTATTCTCACTGCCTACATACCATTTACGTGCGCCAATAATTTCCCTAACATACCTATAGGCGCCATAAATAATGCCCCGACCACTCCCCTTTATGCATAAGTCACCCTTAACAAACTGCAGAGAATAACTATCTTCTGGGTATACGGTACTAACTGGAACCTGTTGTAAGATGATCTTCGGCTGACGATGAGCCGACGACTGAAAGTTAAAACGGGCTCCGGTACTCCGTTCGGTGAAATCATTAATTACGGCTGCCGCTTGCAGTACCTCACGATTTTGCGTATCGATTTGCATAACATACTGCGGTATACCGTTCTTCACAAGAAGAATGCGTTCTTTCGCCTGTACCATGGAGATACAAAAAAGGAGACTTAACATAAACTTCCACATATCAAAAATATTTCCTCAAGGACAAGTTCAGATCGTATTGGTTGATAAACGTATTCTCGGCAATCTTATAATAAGTCCATCCTCCCATAAGTGTAAATCCCCAACTATCAATACGATGCTGCCATCCCGCATTAACTGACCTTGACAAAAAACCAAAGCTATTATTTAGTAACTGATAACGGGAAGGATCATCGGGCGACGTACCCATATTACCTATCAGCGTTACGTAAGAATTTGGCTTCTCGGGATTATAGTAATGCCTGACACTCAACGAATAAACCTGATTCCAACGCTGCTCGTCATGCAACAAAAAGCCTCTTAAATAAACAAACGTAGTTCCAAAATATCGACCAAAAGAAGCAACCCCACCATAGTTGTTGGTCTGATCAACAGTACGTATATAACGGCCGCCGATATCGAACAGCCACACGCCCGCTTCGCGGTAAAGACTGTATGCAGCTCTCCAATTGGGAAATACCGAACCATCAGCCCAAGCCAAGTGATGATATGCATATAGATTTGCAGTGTAGTTCAGCCAGGCATCAAGAGCTACCTGATACCCTTTTGCGCCTCTTCTGTTGCCATAGTTAAACTGGCTGACAAGTACATCTTTTTCACCGATTTTCTGTCCATATTCCAGTCCTGAAATGAAAAAATGACCGTTAGGTCTATCCTGCGCACTCTGCAGATGATTCACTCCCAAATAGAATTCGTAAGGCAAATTTTCACGGTACACCTGAGCCAGCTGCCGATAACGTTCAGGTTGAGGCTGTGCTGCTCTCAATTGTTCGATGTACTGCAATGCCAAACGATAATCTTTATTTGCTGCTGCAATATTAGCTAACTGCTCACGGATAAAAACACTAGTATCTCCACGGCTCAACAATAATTCGTAATCCGCTTTGGCTTTATCGTATTCCTTATTAAACATGTATGCACTAGTCCGGAGATATAAATATCGCTTATCGTCCGGACTAACATGACGTATACTATCCGAGTAATCCAGCGTCCTTTTCGCATCACCCTGTGCAATACTTTTTTGTCCTTCCTGATACCATTGTACTGTACGCTGATCATTAAAATACCCCACTTTTCTAGCTTCAAATGCTTGGTAAGCGGCATAAAAGGCGGTATCTTGGCGAAAACGCGTGATTGCTCGCCGCCATAGCTCGCCCGCCTTACTTATCTCTCCTCGGACTTCATAAAGAGAAGCAAGTGATAGATAAGCATCTCTGTAGTCCGCATCTCTTGCAATAACAGATTCAAAATAAGGAATAGCCCAATCATTGCGGCCCATTTTTTGGTAACTCATCCCCAACATATAACTAAAATCAGTGTATTTTGGATAGATCGACAACACCGTACGGGATAATAGAATAGATTGTTCCAGTTTCCCTTCCCGCAGGTAATTCACTGCCTGTGGAACCAAGCTGTCCACATCATACTTCTTGTTTTGCCAGATCACCTGTCCTTGGAGCTGTTGGCCCCATAATGACTGACAGCAAATGATAACTAATATAAATAACTTGTTCATTTCTCTATTTTGTTGTCTTGTCGGGAGATAAAAGGTGACAAAGTACCTTTTCGCTGCATTTCACCCCAAGCGTGCTTCTTACCAAATAATTCCTGTATATACCCTTTGATGGAACTGTAGACAATAATCGGATGATATAGGATGGGTTCCAGGAAAGCTGTCAAACATAATTGGATGATATCCCGCCGTCGTTTGTAATATTTATATACGTAATTATCCAGTAAAATGGAAAAACTCGTCAGAAAGACAGAAAACATGTAAACAAAAATCAGCAATAAAATAGCCATCGGCCAATTGATGCCCCCCGTTAAGATAAGATAGATATAAAAGAAAATTCCTAGAATCTCTATCACCGGCGCGAAGAATTCAAATAAGGCATTATATGGAAATACGATCATTCCAAACTGCTTATATTTTGGGTTAAAAAAAGCCTTTCGATGTGCGCGCATGATTTGCATCAAACCTCTCGCCCAACGAATACGCTGCCGTGTCAACATTTTGAGGCTGTCCGGTCCTTCAGTCCAGCATAAGCTCTCCGGAATATATCTGACTTCATATTTTTGGTTGGTATCGCACATTACCATGCACATACGTGTGATTATTTCCATATCCTCACCTAAAGAGTGTGAATCATATCCACCGGCTGAGATAAGAATTTCTTTATCAAATAAGCCTAACCCACCAGATACATTAGGAACGCAATTAAGATAATTCCACCCCATTTTACCAAGTAAATATGAGCGGATATACTCCATTTCTTGGAAGCGCGCGAGTATTGCCTTGGGTAAAGCGGCCTCGACAAGCATCCCTGAGTCAACATAACTGGAGTTGGACATTCGTAATGTTGCTCCAACTGCAATAACACGATCTTTGGAGTCGAGGACTGCCCTCATAAGCTGCACCAGCGTATCGTTGGCCAGAACACAATCCACGTCGGTATTTAAGATATACGGAAATGCCGCAACATTTATTCCCGCGTTGACAGCATCCGCCTTGCTGCCTCCATTGATCTTATCAATAACAGTAAGCCGTTTGTGCGAGATATCTCTGGATTTATATATTGCTTTAATCTCCTTGCAGGGTACAAGGTAATCGACCACAAAATCAACTTCTACCAAATCGAATTCGCCGATTAGCTTCGCTAAAGTATCATCTTTACTTCCATCGTTAACGATTACAACCTCATATCGCGGATAAAAAAGTGTCATCAATGAACGCACATTATTCACAATAGTTACCGACTCATTATAGGCTGGAGCTACAATACTAACACCGGGAACAATCTCTGATTCCATTAAAGTTTCCTTACATCTCGAGCTTTTCTTTCGGAGATACTTGCGGATAGAAATAGATGCCATATGAAATAGCATGACATATACCATCAAAAGTAAAAGGCAATAGAACCCGAATACAAACTCTATAGAAAAAATAAAATCCTTCATAACAACTTTTTTTTCAGACAAGATGATTAAATATAGTGGATCATTGGATGCATGATATGACGTATTAATTTTTCGTCTTCGGCATTCGCTGTTATAGATATTTTGTTCACATACGCTGCACTATAGGGTTTTAGAGCGATCAAAGAACGGTAAGCGTGTTTTCGAAGTTTCATGGGAAGATTACGATCTCCGAATACCTGAACTAAAAAAACAACGGACTGCTCTGTCCCCAAACGTCCGATGGCCTTCAAAATTTCCATTCGAACCGATGGGAGATCATGTTGATCGTAAAGTGCTATCAAACGTTCTTCACTTTCTCCAGACATCAGCTTACCTAATGAATTAATAGCCTTCGATAGCGTCCTTAGATCTTGGCTATGTCTTATTAATTCCCATAATTGTGCAGCATCGTTTTGGTGAAAATGGACCATCAGATCCATCATAAGTTTGTTAAAAGCAAACGATTTGGATACGCCGAGCCATTGTGAAAAAGCATACGTTCCGAAATACTCTGAAATAACAATTGTTTGGTAAATATCCAAGGCATGCAATTCATTGATTTCTTCAAGCTCACTGAATATATGGTCAAAAGCTTGTTCGCCCTCAAGCTGTATCAAGTATTTGCACGCTGCTACACGAATCTCCACCTTTGGGCTGCTTAGCAACCGACGCAAGACTTTATCCTCAACCTTAATCTGCATTAATGCGAGATCAGCCAAAGACCTGACCATGGTTACCATGTGTTTAGCGGAGTGCCTAATTTCATATTGAGCTTCCCGGTCAAATCCGAGTTCGCCAAATAAATTTCGCATGCTTCGCCCTTTTTCACCACCAATAGATCGAATAAATTCATGGAAGATATCACGAACAACCTTTCCTACAAGCTTGTTATTCAAATGAAGCCTCAATTTGTCAACAGGAAAATGATTGATCTGGTCTCCCATCAGCACGTGTTCATAAATGAAATCCCGCAAGATTGGATATGTTATAGAATAACAATTCCGATAGCGATAATCGCGATGGTAAAATATCGCTATTCCGATGATACAGCCTATCCAGAATAATACGCTTAATATTAAGGCAATAAGCACAAAAACGGACCAGCCCTCCCCTTCAAAAAAGGTACGGATTGTATTCATCGTAGTTTCGAACCAATTAAGCATGCCCAATTCTCAATCTTACTCGTGAAATAAGTTCCAAAGGCGATATCGGTTTTTTGATATAATCGTTTGCCCCTACCTCAAATCCCTCGACAATACTATTATCATCCCGGTATCCGGAAATTATAATTACTGGTACCTGCTTGTTGATATTGCTCTTGCGAATACGGTCAATAATTTCGTACCCATTGGCAAAGGGTAGAGCTAAGTCCGTAATCATCAAATCAATTGCTTCTTCGGTCACTATTGACAGCGCTTCTTTTCCAGATTTAGCCAGCAGCAAATCATAACCTTCGCGGTTAAGGACGAATTGCATGGTGCTCAATAGAATCTCATTATCTTCCACAACAAGAATTCGTTTCTTTTCATTTCCCATAGGTGTAATCTTTAGTTTTTCATACTTGAGACAAAGCTGAGAAAAAAAAAGAAAACGGCCTGTAGTAGAAGCACTACAAGCCGTTTTTGGCCATTTTAAATATCAATTTAGGCCTGCCATCGAAAAAAGATGACATTTACATGACCGTAAAACGTCATTTGATTATCTACGATGCAATTTTTCAACTTGAACAACCAAGTTACCTAAGATGTCTTTTGTGGATTCTTTACTATATGGATGGATGGACTGTCCGGCCCAGAGGCTGACAAAATCAGCATTACGATTGGATTTAGCAATCTTCCGAAGCAGATTTGTTAGCTTATTCTGATAGGGATAAGGTAGAATATAGGAAGAATTATCCACCGCATCAATAAAAGCATTTCTAATTCCTCTGGCATAACGCCCTGAAAAACTTCGTGTCAGCACAATATCACCTTCTCGGACCTGCGCCAGACGTTGCTTCTCAAAGTCCAGTAGTGCGCTTTCTTCCGAACACAGAAGCAGGCTTCCCACCTGAAACCCCGAGGCCCCTAGGACTCTTGTGGCAAGTAAAGTATTTGCATTATATATCCCCCCTGCATAGATTAATGGTTTGTCAACTTGTTCGCGTACCTTGGACAGTAAAGAAAGACCACCAATCTGGGGGATATCCATATCGTCAAAACTTCCGCGATGCCCCCCTGCTTCTAATCCCTGTACACAAATGATATCTATGCCTGATGTTTGCAATAGCTGCGCTTCCTCAACAGCGGTGCAGGTGCCAATAAGTATGGTATCATGCTCCTTCAGTATACGGATGCTTTCGGCATCTAAATTTCCAAAAGTAAAGCTGACAATTTTGCATCCTTTCTCTATAATAGCCTTTACTTGTTCGTGATAATCCGTCAACCGGATTTCATTAAATTCAGGCAGCTCAATTTCCATGTGATGAGCTTGCGCCAAGGATTCGATAAAAGTCTTCGTCTGTTTATAATTTGCCCGGAGTTCTTCGGAATCTTCGGGTATAGAATTGACGAAAATGTTCACGGCGAATGGACCATCTGTTAATTTTTTCGTTAACTCTATAGCTTTAATGCATTCTTCGTAAGGTAAATCGCCCAAAGCTAGGGATCCCAGTGCGCCTGCGCCAGAAGCAGCAGCGACCATTTGCGGAGTCGTAACACCAAACATCGGTGCTTGTATAATCGGATATGCAGTTCCTAATAATTGCGTAACTTGAGTAGACCAGTTCATACTAACTTATTTTTACTATTGACCAACAGCTCACTAGAATTGCAAAGCAAGTTACGGCTTTTATGACGCAATTTACAGTACTAAATGTCATTTATTGGTGATAACAATTAGTAGAATCAAGCGAAATGCAGTATCTTTAGTTAAAGATTTATTTTATGAGAATAGCATTCTTTTCTTCCAAGCCCTATGACCGCATATTTTTTGAGCGCGAAAACGAAAACTATGGCTTTCAGCTACATTTTTATGAAACGCACCTCGGCCCGCATATCGTCAATGCTATTGATGGAGAAGAGGTTGTTTGTGCCTTTGTGAACGACAAACTAAATCGTCAGGTAATACAGGTGCTTGCTGAAAAAGGTGTCCGGCTGATCGCACTGCGCTGTGCAGGATTCAATAATGTCGATCTACAGGCTGCTAAAGAATGTGGCCTCCAGGTTTGCCGTGTTCCGGCCTATTCTCCCGAAGCAGTTGCTGAACACACAATGGCGATGTTACTGACGCTCAACCGTAAAACCCACAAAGCCTATAACCGTGTTCGCGAACAGAACTTTGCCCTGAATGGCCTGTTGGGCTTTAACATCTTCCAAAAGAAAATCGGCGTTATCGGAACCGGAAAAATCGGAAAAGCATTTATCAAAATTGCCATGGGATTTGGAGCAGAGATCATTGCCTACGATTTATATCCCGACCCCAGTCTGATCAGTATGGGAGTTCAGTATAAGTCGCTCGACGAATTATTTGGAGAATCAGATATTATTTCATTACATTGTCCGCTAACAGCAGACAATCACTATTTGATTAACCGGGAGACACTGGCCAAAATGAAAGATGGTGTTACGATTATCAATACCAGCAGAGGCAACCTTATCCATACAAATCATGCTATTCAAGCCTTGAAAGAACACAAGATCGGATTGCTGGGCATAGATGTCTACGAGCAGGAAGAAAAATTGTTCTTCAAAGATCTCTCCACAACGATTATTGAGGATGACACCATTCAACGGCTCATGAGCTTTCCAAATGTGCTGGTCACAGCACATCAGGCTTTTTTTACTACAGAGGCCCTGACACAGATCGCCGAACGCACTTTAAAGAGTATATCAGATCTATTGACCACCGGCAAGACAGATACAGAAGTGTTGTTGTAATCGAATGTCATGCATTATGGACGTTCCTTCCTGTAGCTCGCCCACCATTGGTCGAGCTGCTCAATAACTGGTAGTAAAGTTTTGCCCAGTTCGCTCAATTTATATTCAACCCGAGGCGGCGATTCCGCATAGGTCTGCCGGCATAATATACCATCCCGTTCCAGTTCACGCAACTGTAGCGTCAAGGTCGTCTGCGCCATGTCCTCCATCTCCCGTCTCAGTTTACCAAATCGTTTCGGACATTCCCGAGCAATCGCTTTGATGAGAAGCACTTTCCACTTCCCGCCTATAATCTTAAATATTCCATTGACATCGCAACAACTGCCAAAATTTTCTATTTTTTTTTCTTCCATAATCTGCTCATTCTGACCATTAGTTCATAAAACCATACTTAGTATGGTTTTATGAACTACTTGACTAAGTAAAATAACCCTGTTACTTTTAACGATAAAATTATTAAAAAACTCTTTATATGCGACTACTCAACAAAGAATTAATCCAGATAGGCTTACTTTCCGTTGGTATTTTTTTATTTGTCATCGACCTGTTCATCATCAATGTCTCTCTCCCCACTATGCAGCATGCTTTAGAGCTGGACAACAGTGAGACCCAATGGATTATCGTGCTTTATGTCATCGGATACGCCAGTCTGCTGATCAATGCAGGCAATGCCGGCGATCACTATGGCAAAAAAAGACTATACTTGCTGGGCATGGCTGGGTTTACAGTGGCTTCAGTTGTCTGCGGACTTTCCGGCAATATCTATTTGCTGTTACTTGGGCGTTTGCTACAAGGCATCAGTTCGGGTTTGATGGTACCGCAGGGAATTGCACTCATCACTGTACTTTTCGAAGATCCCGGCAAACCCACTATGGCTCTAGGAGTCTATGGGACCATCGCAGGGCTTGCTTCTGTAATCGGACAGCTTATGGGAGGCATCCTTCCGGATCAGGACTGGATAAGTGAAAGCTGGCGTCTTATTTTTTTAATCAACATTCCGATCGGCATCCTGGCTTTTGCTGCGGCCTACCGCAATATCCCCCCGGATCAGGCCAGTGCCCGGACTAAGATCGCCCTATCCCCGATGGTCAGATTATTTGTTTTATTGATGGGTATCATTTATCCTTTAATTATGGGACCTGAATTGCACTGGCCCTTCTGGACAGTACTGTTATTGGGAGCATCCATTATGTTAACTGTTCTTTTTATAAAAAGAGAGCGCCGACTGTATAAAACCAGTCGGCAAGTACTCCTTAATTTTTCCTTATTCCGTAGCAGAACCTTCAATCTAGGGCTCTTGGCGGCATTGAGCTACTATATGGTCCAAGATGCCTATTTTATTATTAATTCAAACTTCCTGCAAGCCCACAGAGGTTTTACGCCGACGATGACCGGGATCGCTTTTGTCTATCAAGGGGTCGGCTATGTACTGGCCAGTATGCTGTTCGGTAAGTTGGTTCAACGCTTTGGAAAGGCGGTGGTGTTGACGGGTTTACTGATTATGATACTGGGCCTTGCCTTTCACTTATTTTTGCTGGACAAGCAAATCGTGCCCGAGGGTGAGATTCACGTCCTGTTCTTTTGCTATGGCACAGGTTGCGGTAGTGTACTGCCGGCATTAATGACGCTTGCTCTTAAGGATCTTGACAAAGAGCTGATCGGTGTAGGCTCGGCTATCTACCTTACCGTACAACAGCTTGCGATCTGCCTGGGAATAGCCTTTATCGTCGGGCTTTTTTCACATCACAACGACGTATCGTTTTTTGGCCTGAACAACTTACGAACGGGCTATGGATATGCCACCTCATTATCCATTGTACTGTTATTAACGGTTGCCTGCTCGATCGCTTTTTTGCCGGCTGGTACACACCAGCCAGCATCCTCTGATGCATAGCTGCACGCCAATAACGCTGGGTATTTGTCCTGAGTGGCTACAGCAGCCGCTTCAGGTCTTCGTCCTCAACAAAGCGCTTCTGATCGGCAAGAACCAGAAATCTGCTATATATCTTTTCAAAATCGTCTGCCGCAAAGGTTAAGGAAAGAGCATTTAAGCGGTCCTTCAATGCTGCCCGACCGCTTCGCGCTGACAAAACGAGGTCGGGCAATGTGCCGCCGATGATCGCCGGATCTATAATTTCATAATTTCTGCGATCTTTTAATACACCATCCTGATGAATACCGGAAGAGTGGGCGAATGCATTTTTTCCTACAATCGCTTTATTCGCCTGAACGGGGTTGGACATTGCCTTGGATACCATCGAACTCAGTTCTACAATAAACTTAGGGTCAGCCTTTGTTGTTATTGATAAGTTATCTTTAACAAGGAGTATCAGCAATATCTCCTCCAAGGCTGCGTTTCCAGCCCGTTCCCCTACACCGTTGACCGTCCCTTCTACTTGTCCGGCACCAGCCATCACGCCGGCAATGCTATTGGCTGTGGCCATCCCGAGGTCATTATGACAATGCACTGACAGTATGGCCTTATCCTTATCCTTTCTATGTTTATTGACATAAGCAATCTTCTCGTAATATTCAAAAGGCGTACAAAAGCCGTTGGTATCGGGCAGATTGACAATTTTTGCACCAGCTTGCACCACAGTATCCGTCATTCTGACTAAAAAATCATTGGAAGCCCTCCCCGCATCCTCGGCAAAAAACTGGACCTCATCGCATCGGCTTGAAGCATAGGACACCATATCAAAGGCTTTTTCCAAGATCTCTTCCCGGCTACTGTTGAATTTATATTTAATGTGGATATCGGAAGCCCCTATCCCGAGCTGTATACGAGCTGTTTTTGCATCGCGCAAGGCCTCAGCAGCGCTGTCGATATCTTTCTGATGTGCCCTTGCCAAAGCACATACTGTTGCGTTTTCAACAATGCCGCTTACTTCAGTAACGGCCTTAAAGTCCCCCGGCGAACTGATCGGAAACCCAGCCTCTATTACATCCACGCCCATAGCATCCAGCTTAGCCGCTATCGCTAATTTATCTTCTAACGTCAGTTGGCAACCCGGCCCTTGCTCACCGTCTCGCAAGGTCGTATCAAAAATCATTACCTGTTTCATGAGTATATTATTATGAGTCAAAACTAATACTACCAGCCGATTTACTATATTTGAAAATAAAACAATTGTTATTGAATAATGCCAAAATCTACCATTACGAATTTTTCCTGTGCAAAGTCTTTTCCGGATGGAACGATTGAATTACGGGAGTATGGTCAATTCAATACCGTCATGCATTATCATGAGCAAGTCCAGATTCTGAGTCCGACAAATGGGACCTTATTTATCTATACCGAAGGAAACAGTGTCTGTGTGCCAAATGGTTTTTATGTGCAGATCCCAGCCATGACACCACACAAACTCCTATCCCGGTCGCCTCGTCTATTATTGAAAACAATATTTCTGGATATGGAACCAATCCAAGATAAGCTCAGTGTGTACCCGCCGCAGGAACTATTGGATCATTTTTTACGATTTGGCGAAAAACACTGGAATTTGGATACCGCCGAAAGCATGACACAGACAAGTATCCAGGCTTTTAAATCCATGGTACCACTGTTACTGACAAAATCTTTTCAGGCAGAAGTTGTCGCTGCACAGAGCGACGTCATGATTGCTGTCAGCACCTATATATTGGACAATCTCCACAACAAAATATCCATAGCCGAGATTGCAGAAGCCTTCAATATGTCACAACGATCGCTATTCAGGCAGTTTAAAGATGAACTGCAGCTTACCATATTCCAGTTTATCAAACAACATAGGCTCTTGCGCGCCCTTCACCTATTGGAAAACAAAGATTTACAGATATCGCAGATTGTATATCAGATCGGTTACGACAGTACATCCAATTTTTCAAATTTGTTTAAGGAGCACTTTGGGCTTTCGCCACAGCAATATCGCGCTAATTTATCACATTAGGTTAAACTGAAGAGTTAATGCGCTTTTATGATGTTCCACAAAAATTAAATTGATCAATGAAAGTTCCGTCCCTTATGAAAGACGTTGTATACATCCTCTTGTTCGGCTGTCAGTTCTCCGAGCAGCCCCGACATATCAAAACAATGCTGAACAATCACATGAATTACCTCTCCTTCTACCTGCAACCTCCCGGCAACCATGAGCAATTTGGCTCTTAGAATTTCTTTACGATATTTTTCAAACACTTTACTCCAGACAACTAGATTAGCAAAGCCTGTCTCATCTTCAATCGTAACAAATAAAACACCTTTGGACGTTCCCGGCCGCTGTCTGACAGTAATCAGTCCACAGACCCGGACGGGCATATTGTTTTTGATTTGATTTAATTTCCCTGTCGGAACCACATGCAAGGTATTCAGCCTACTGCGCAAAAAACTGACAGGATGTGCTTTAATAGATAATGAGGTCCGCGCATAGTCAGCCACAACATGCTGGCTCTGGCTCAATAGTGGCAGTTCGATATGGTTATCATCTGGGCACTGTACCGGTTGTCGTTCAAACAGTCCGATAGGGCAATCTCCCAAAGCGCTGATTTCCCAGAGCGCTCTTCGGCGGTCGATGCCAAGTGAACGAAAGGCATCAGCATCTGCCAAAAGCTCAAGCGCTGCCAAAGACAAGCCTGTTTCGAGCATGCTGAAGATGGATGTGTAGCCCAATCCGCGTCTTTGCGTAAGCAAAACAGCATCTTCTTCCGAAAATCCTTTGATCTGCCGCAATCCGAGACGTAGATGATGAGGCCTGCCCTGCTCGCCTTCGAGCGTATTATCCCAAAAAGAATGATTAATATCTATCGGAAGCACCTTTACCCCATGTTTTTGAGCGTCAATGACAATCTGTGCCGGCTGATAAAATCCCATAGGCTGGCTATTGAGCAAAGATGCTACAAAAATATCGGGATAATGGCATTTGATCCAAGAAGAAACATACACCAGCAAAGCAAAAGAGGCTGCATGGCTTTCTGGAAATCCGTAGCTACCGAATCCTTCCAATTGCTGGAAAACCCGCAGAGCAAATTCTTCGCTGTAATTTTTTTTGACCATGCCGTCCACCATTTTTTTTCGGAAAACCGACACCTGTCCTTTGGATTTAAATGTGGCCATACTGCGGCGCAGTTCATCTGCCTCAGCTGGCGTAAACCCTGCAGCCACAATGGCTATTTCCATTGCCTGTTCCTGAAAAAGGGGAACTCCCAAGGTTTTCCGGAGAATTTCCCTGATTTCAGGATTAGGATAGTCAGTATCTTCCTCACCACTGCGTCTCCGAAGATAGGGATGCACCATATCCCCCTGAATGGGGCCCGGACGAACGATAGCCACTTCAATGACCAGATCGTAAAACTCTCGAGGCCGCAATCGGGGCAACATCGACATTTGAGCACGGCTTTCAATCTGGAAAACACCCAAAGTATCCGCATGACAGATCATGTCATACACTTTCGAATCCTCTGTTGCACCGATTTCGGCCAGGGACAGGTCCAGACCATAATGTTTTTTAGCAAGATCAAAAGCTTTACGCACGCAGGTCAGCATGCCCAGTCCCAATACGTCTACCTTTAGAAATCCAAGAGCCTCCAGATCATCTTTGTTCCACTCCAGATTAGTCCGGTTATCCATCCTGGCATTTATCAATGGACAAAGTTCATGTAAATTACCTTGTGTAATGACAAAGCCTCCTGTGTGCTGTCCTAATTGCCGCGGGAAACCAATGTATTGATGAGTTAATTCCAGCACTTTTCGAAGATGGATATCCTCTGCATCAAACCCCTGCTCAGCCAAACGGTCCAGATCAATATAATCGTCCCAATGGCTACTCACCACAGCGGCCAATCGGCTTACAGCATCCACAGAGAGGCCCATAGCTTTTCCGACATCCCTGATGGCGCCTTTGGAACGGACCTGCGTGACTGTCGCCACAATAGCGGCACGGTTACGGCCATATTTTTCGTAAATATACTGAATCACCTCCTCACGGCGTTCATGTTCAAAATCAACATCTATATCAGGCGGCTCGTCCCGTGCATCGGACATAAAACGTGCAAAAAGTAGCCTAAACTGCCCTGGATCTACAGAGGTAATCCCCAGACAATAACAAATAGTAGAATTGGCAGCAGAGCCTCTTCCCTGACATAAAATTCCTCTTTCTTTCGCAAAGCGTACATAATCATAGACCGTCAGAAAATAAGAAGCATAATTTTTCTGTTCAATAAAATCCAGTTCCATCTGTATGGTTTCCCTGACGGCATCTGGAATTTGACCATGAAATTTTTCTTTGGCACCTTCCCATGTCAAATGAGCCAATTCTTCCTGCACCGTACGCCCTGGAGACGACAGTTCGTCTGGATACACATATTTTAAATCATCCAATGAAAACTGGCAGGCCTGCGCTATTTCCACCGTGCGCGCTATAGCCTCAGGATAAGCTCTAAACAGACGTTCCATTTCTGCCATGGGCTTCAAATATCGCTCTGCATTCGGATAAAGCTTAAATCCCACGTTATGAATCGTGCACTTTTCCCGGATACAGGTCAAAATATCCTGTAGTTCACGCCGCTCAGGTATATGGTAGTAAACATCCCCCAAAGCGGCAGTAGGAATCGACAACCGTTCGCCAAGCTGCTGGATCCTGAACAGTAATTTGGCATCATCTCCTCGGTATAACCTTTTCATGCCCAGATAAAGTGTGTCCGCCAGATGCTTTTTATATTCTTTTACCCTATCAATAAAGAATTGATCCAGTTCGAATGAAGCTGTCAGGCGATCTGGTGGACATACGATAAACTGCATACCTTCACTGTATGGATAGACATCGGCACGGTACAGCTCACATTTACCTTTTTCCGCTCTGAGATTACCTATTGTCAATAAAGAAGACAGCCTACCATAAGCATCTTTATCCTTTGGATAAGCCAATAAACTTGGACCATCCAGCAAATCCAGCCTACAAGCAGGAATTAGCCGGAGCCCCCACTTTTTTGCAGCAATATGTGCCCGGACCATGCCAGCAAAACTATTCCGGTCGGTCAGAGCGACAGCACTATAGCCCAACTGCGCGGCACGCTCAATCAGTTCCTCGGGATGGGAAGCCCCCTGTAAAAAAGTAAAATTACTGGTGATCTGTAGTTCACAATAAGCCATCCTTAAGCAAAAAAACCATGTAAAAACCATTGCTTAGGCAAACTCTCGTCGTAATGCCCCGAGCGATAAAGCCAAAAACGTTGGCCCTCTTCATCTTCAACAGCATAATAATCACGGTGTTCACCTTTGTCTATCCACCACTCCCGTTCAATCCGCTCGGGCCCGTCTGCTTTCTTAATGGCATGGACGCGCCCTTTATAGCGGAACAGCATGGGAGGATAATCTGGAATTGGTGCTGTCACAACAATAGGCTCCGGCGTATGCAGCAATCGGGTTGGCCGGGGACGTCCCTGTTGCCAGTCAACAGTAGACCGTTCTTGAAGTGAACAGGCGGCCTGCATGGATCTTTCTGGCCAGTAACGCGCAGCAGGAAGATATCGGGAAATATCACAGCTGGGATCTCTACTCTTCAGCCGGTCCAGAAGTTCTGTCAGTGCCGGATGATCCAGTCCGATACGATCGCTCCAAAGATTCTCCTGGACAGGGGGCGCCTCTTCCACTTTGGGTACTTCCAGCACAAACAGCTCAATACCTAATCCAGGCTCAATCTGGGAAATCTTAAGAGCAAATAACTGAAACAGATGTTGCACCTGTGCGGTTGCCCTATTGGTTCCAATAGCGACCTGTTCTATTTTGCCATCTATGCGATGACTAAGCAGCACAGCTTCCCGCAAGCCTTTACCTTCGCTCAACAAACGGGTGCAGATTCTCACCAGTAGTTGCTGGACGGCTAGCTCAATCCCTTTAGCCGTTTGGATGGGCTCTAAACAAGGTAAACGTTCTTCATAGGGAACAATCGGCTTAATGGGCATGATAAACTCATCCGTATTCCCCATTGCCTGATCCAATCGGAGCAGCAAATGATGACCAAAACGCCGGCGCAAAGCAACACGCGGCATGTTGGAGAAACTTCCTATCGTTTTTAATCCAAGGGCCTGAAGACGTTGCAAAACGGTGGGTTCTAGCCGCAATGCCTGTGCGGGCATAGTTTTCAACACTTCAGAAAGTGTTTTGGGCACAACAATAGGATCACCTTGTCCATAACGAGCTACGGCCCATGCTCCACCTATACTATCTGCAATACTCATGCGTACATCATAGCCATGCTGCTTTAATCTCAAGATAATATGCTCCAAATACGCCTTTTCTCCACCCCAAAGATGCGCACAACCACTGATATCCATTACAATACCATCAGGGAGGTCCAGAGCTGCAACCGGCGTATACCGGATACACCAATGTGCTATGGCATGAAGCAGCTTTTGTTCCAGTCCGACACGTTCATGGATGACTTTTAAATCAGGTAAAATAGCTTTTGCATCGGCGATGCCCATGCCCGGAAAGACTCCCTCCTGTTCGGCTAACGGACTGCTTGCACTCACGACAATTTTTCCATGTGTAGAAATAGCTAAAACAAAAGGTATTTCAGCCAGCCGAGGTCGGCACACTGTCATCCAATCTGTTTTAAGATGACGAAACCACAGTGATGCAAATCGCTTTTTCATGCCAAACTGAAATTTTGGTAACGTCCACCCCAGTCTGCAATAACTTTTTTCGCTTTCGTAATGGCTTCAAAACCATTTGCTGTCCAGCAAAACTGCCAGCAGCCTGGCTGACCATTCCGCACTTTCAACAGTTCAACGTTCCAGCCCGGATAGCCTATTCCCGGCAATCCGTCAACTGTGATGCTGGGCAGTGAAGAAATCTTCCATCGGGCGGCACAGGTGGTTGCACCCAATTGCCGAGGATTATGCTGCAGAATAAACCCAGTTACACGGCTTTTTTCAACCGCCAGCTGTAGACGCCTGGACTGTACAAAATTCAAATGGTGAACTTCTGCCAGTACAGCCGTGATGCCTTCACATTTTAATGCCTCTTCCATTGCCCATAAAACATCGTTCTCCCGCTGCATGCACACAAATATGACATCTTCCGGAACCACGCCAAAGGTTTTCAGAGAAGCTGGAAATAAAGTGTGAAAAGTACTTATCCAGATACAGACACCATGATTCTGCATCAGCTTGCCTAGCAAAGTACTGATGAAACCACAGGAAACCGCGGCACCTATCCGATCAAAACTGACAAATTCATGAATTGCCCCACGCGGAAAAACGCCATTAGGAAAGGCTTCCTCTAATGGCCCCAATCCCATCTGAAGCAAGTCGGCTGATCGCTGCGGGATTCCCTGCCACAACAGCAAATCTTTTTTCAACTTGCTGATTAAAGCTTGTTTCTCATTTGATTTCATGTCCTCCATCTTAAAATCTAAGCAAATTTAGTACTAAAATATTTAGTATAAAACTAAATTGCTATAATTTTTAGTTTTTCATCAACCTAAAGACGCGAGCAGGTGTTTGTTATGTCCAGACCAGTATCTGATCCGCACAATTAAATATCATTCAAAAACTGCTGAATGACATCTTTTTTTCGTGTAGCCACAGGAATCATTTTGCCATCGGCCATTTCCAGTTGTCCATCTTTAAAATATTTTTTGATATGGTTTGCATTGATCAGATAAGACTGATGACATCTTATAAACTCGGTTTCAGGAAGCATGGTTTCAAAATGTTTAAGCACTTTGGAAACCATCATTGGTTTATTATCCTTTATATAAAATGTGGTATACCCCTTGTCGCCCTGGCAGTACAGAATATCATCAATATGAACTATTTGTGTAAATTCAAAAGTCCGCAATGCTATTTTACGTGGTTTGTCGGGGGTCTTCAGATAATTTTCGGCCATAGCTAGCTGCCAACTATTGAATCGAAACTCGCTATTTTTTTTATAGCATTTTTCGATGGCCTCAACAAATTGATCCGGAACCAATGGCTTGAGGAGATAGGCAATGGCACCAATATTTAATGCTTCAATCGCATACTGGTTGAATGCCGTTATAAAAATGGTACTGATATCCAATTTTAACTCGGAAAGAAAAGACAAACTCGAACCGTCTTTAAGCTGGATATCAGCTAAAATCAAATCGGGATCTGCAGCTGGCAACTCGCGCTCTGCCTGCGCAATGCTCGGGCTATAACCAACCAGCCTCACATAAGGAATACTGTCCAGCAGGGACTTAATATATAAGTATATATTATACTCATCTTCAAGAACATAAACTTTCATCATCGTAGTCTCAATTAAAATAAAACAAGCGGAATATAAATGTCCACTTTATAACCGCTTTTATCTTCGTTATAATTTGGTGTTATTTCAATTCTGGCCCTGGCTTCTGCTTCTGCAAACAATAGTTCAAGACGTTCTCTGGTAATCGTTTGTGATAAGGATGTCTTGTGTTTCACTTGCTCCGTATGCATCTGCACGCCCCATCCATTGTCGCTGACTGTAATATGCAATTGTTCATCATCTTCCCTGAACGAAATTCGCAGCTGCCCCTTGTGGGATAAATTTTTAAAAGCATGCTCAATGGCATTTTCCACAAATGGCTGTATCAACATAGGAGGAATCATTACATTATCCAGATCCAGATCTCCAGTCTTGATTTCAAAATCAAACACATCCTGATACCGCATCTGCTGCAGAAGGATGTAATTATGTAAGGATTTAATCTCTTGTTCCAGAGAAATATAGTCTTCCCTGTTCAGTTCCAAAATGTCACGGATCTGTCGCGATAATAAAAGTAAATATTGATTCGCTTTCGCCTTCTGCTCACTACTGATCAACCCCTGAAGATTTGCTATCGCGTTATAGATAAAATGCGGATTAAGCTGATTCTGTCTAGTCTTTTGCTCCAAGATCAGCTGTTTATTTTCCGCCATAATGCGCTGATTGATATTTTGAAGTAATTTCTGCTTATTTCTAAAATAAATAAAAAACGCCAAGCTAAAAACCAGAGCGAGCAGAATGACAAATATCCAGCGCTGCTGTACCATGATTTTGTGGCTGAATGCATTGGTCGTTTTTAACAGTTTTATTGCCTGGTCTTTTTTCTCGGTTTCATACTTGGTATTGATATCATTCATTTTTTCCCATTCCATACGGGTAGCATTATTCTTATACCCACGAAAGGCTGAATCCAAAGAAAAATAGGCCCGTTCATAATCTCCTTTTAGAGCATAAGCCGCCTGCAGATTCTGGTAATAAAACAAGGTATTATGCTTGATCTTATTTTCCTTGATAAACCTGAGACCAGCATTAAAATACTTTATCGCCGAATCAATCTGCTGATTGTTCATAAAATTTTTGGCCAGATTTGCAAAAGCATAAGCATTCAGCGCGCGGGATGAGCGCAAATAATCAAAATATGCTCTGGATGCTTCCACTGCTCTTTTGTTGTCATTAATACTATAATAATACTGTGACTGCAGATCATACATGCGCATTATAGTAGCAGTATCTCCAGTTAGTCTGGCGTAATGTCTACAGCTATCCAGAGATCCTTTTAGCTTCGCAAAGTCACGCAAAGCCATATATTGCATAAATTTGACTTCCTGATAAACCTGCGAAACACGCGGATCGGCTCTCTCTGGATGATAAAAATACCAGGATTCAATATCGCGCAGTGCCTGCCGATAGTCTCCCCGCCGGTAATTGGCATTGGAAAGCAGATTATAAAACAGGAAAGTAAAAGTGCTCTTGTTCTTCGCGGCAAATTCCTTGGCATCAATGAGCTTTTTCATCAGCGTCACATTGGTCATTTCATCAAAACTAAAATCAGCCCTGATCATAAAATAATCTTTTAGAACAGCCTGATCCGGATTCAATGGTCTTCCTTCAAGCGCATGCAGCACAATGGGTATAGAATCAAGCCGATCCTCCAACATGTATGCATAGGCCAGGTATATCGGATTATATGGGGAACGCATAAAATACGCCTTCTGCAATAATTCATTTCTTTTTTTTCGGACAATAGACTTATCTTCCAATTCCTGTTTGGTCAGATGGTCTAATAAAAAATCTCGGTAGCGCATATCCAGTGAATCGACAGGCTTTTCTTCCTCTTTTGCTGTATCTGGCTTCCTGTTTTGATGACAAGAAAACAGCTGCAAAAGCAGTACAATAAGGATAAGATGAACTAATGCTCCGGTCTGACGTATTTTCATTCGAAAATTGTTCTTTCTTGCGTAACTCAAGCAGGCACCGGCCTGCGGCACCATGATTTTAACCGAATATCGGAATATTCTGAAATATACGACATGGCTGGCTGCAAAATAATTCTCTTTTCTGATATTTAAATAGCGTGACAGATCGAACCTGCTTAGCAAATCCCTTCGCATGATTTAAAAAATCGAAAGATAGTTGTAACAATTCGCTCTTCGTGCATACCTATTGTCCACACTTTAGCTATTCAGACATGATAACAAGCAGCTCTGCATTACATTTAAACTATATTGTATGGAACGTTGAAAGCGATATCCTGACCCTGCCGATCATCGATCACTCCATACGTTGGTACGGACTGTTTTGGTTGTTGGGAATAATATTAAGCTATCAGGTACTTCTGACTATCTTCAAAAAAGAATACCGGCCAGCCGAACTCCTTGATCAATTAAGTATTTATATCCTAGTGGGAACTGTCATCGGTGCACGTTTAGGTCATATATTTTTTTATGATCCTGCCTACTATCTGAGCCACCCTTTTAAGATATTGGCTATTTGGGAAGGAGGTTTGGCCAGCCATGGTGGCGGTATCGGTATTCTTATCGGCATTTTCTTATTTGCAAGAAAACACAAGCTTTCTTTCCTCTGGGTAGCTGACCGAATAGCACTGGTGGTGCCTATCGCCGGCGCCTGTATCCGTCTTGGAAATTTAATGAACTCGGAAATGATTGGCACGCCGACACATTTACCCTGGGCTTTCATATTTACACATATTGATCAAATCCCAAGGCATCCTGCACAATTATACGAAGCACTCTATTGTATGCTACTGTTCGTACTACTATACAGCTTTTGGAAAAGATCTTTCTTTAGAAATCAAACCGGCAACAGCTTTGCGCTGCTGCTGATTTTACTATTTTCTTTCCGTTTTTTGGATGAGTATTTAAAAATTAATCAGGAACGTTTTGAAGACGCTTTATCGATCAATATGGGCCAGATACTGAGTCTGCCGTTTATCCTGGCCGGATCCATTTTACTGATTGTCAACAGTCGTAACAAAGCTTAGGCCGCTATTTGAGCAGTCCGGATTGAAATGCCACCTTGACCAGTTCAGCAGTATTTTTGACATTTGTCTTTTCGATCAAACTTTGTCGATGTCCTTCAACCGTTCGCTTGCTCAAAAAGATTTTGTCGGCAATCTCCACATTCGTATAACCGTCTGCTATGAGCCTAAGGACTTCCATCTCGCGTTCACTAATTTCCAATTCGGGTATTGCCGGATTGGAAAGCACCTGGCCGCTTTTACCTGAGGCAACATGGTCCAACAAAGCTATACTGATCTCCGCACTTATATACTGTCCACCTTGCGCCACATGTTTCAAGCCAAAAAGTAATTCATTATAATCCACATTTTTCAATAAATATCCTGAAAGACCGTAGCCAAACCCTTCAACAACGTAGTGAATCTGATTCAGCATGGAGAGGATAACAACCTTAATCGAAGCATACTCCCGCTTAACAGCCCGCAACAATTCCATGCCATCCATATTGTCCATGCTGATATCTGTCAAGATAATATCAGGCAACAATCCATCCCCTATCAACTGCAACGCTTCATCCCCATCCGAAGCTTCACCTACAACTAAAAATTCTTCCTGAGACTCCAATAATAGTTTAATACCATTCCGTACAACCATATGATCTTCAACCAATAGTATTTTAAACTGATTCATCTTTCGTGCATTTAATATCAATAACTTTTCTTAGTCCCATAATGGCTACTTCTGAGTTTGATGCCCTGCTTATCATTGGAAGATAAAAACAGCCCGACAAACTAACATAAACCGCATAAATATACAAAATTCCCCACACTTGAACACTTAAAAACCCCTTTCAGCGACCAGCAGGACTAAAAGGGGTTTTCATTTAAACGCTATGCCAGCAAAGCTTGTGCGACATCAGCGTAGAGATTTAAGTTCAATTAAGGGTGTGATATGCTCCAAGATTGAAAAAGCAACTTCCGCCATCTTATTTCCTTTGTTGTCCAATAGAGGATTTACCTCCACGATCTCGAAACAGACTACCTTTTCTGAACGAATGATCTCTTCAAGAATGAGAACAATCTCTTTGGGCAGGAAACCTTTAGGTACCGGCGTTCCAGTTCCATCTGAAATGAGCTCGCTGTCCATACTGTCCACGTCAAAGGAAATATACAGCATATCGCAATCTCTTAAGCGTTCCATCGCCTCTGCAACGCAGGGCTTAATACCACGTTGCCGCGTTTCCTCAACACGATAATTTTTTATTTCCAGCCGGTTGATGACGATATCCTCTGGTTCTTCCGTGTCGCGAACACCAAAATAGATCAGATGATCCGCCTTAATTTTGCCCACAGGCCCAGCAATGCGTTTGAGTTTATTCCACAACTCCTGAGTCGACTGATCTACTTCATTGATTGAACAGGACAGGTTGTCTTCATTCAGCATGGCTGCCAGCGGCATCCCGTGCATATTGCCGGAAGGTGTGGTGTAAGGAGAATGGATATCCGCATGCGCGTCCACCCAAATGACACCGAGGGTCCTATCCGGATATGCAGATTTGATACCACTGATAGTGCCCATGGCCGAGGAATGGTCTCCTGAAAATACCAACGGAAAATTGCCGGCCGACAGGCTATCTTCGACGGTAGAGGCTACCTGCTTACATTGTTCATAGATCTGCTGGATATGTTTACCAAAAGGGTGGTTATCATTCTGATAAATGGAGTTGTTGCGCGTGGGTACGTCAACAAAGGGATAGTTTATAAAATATTGGCTGCCCTTGTTGATTGCTGCAATTTCGATTGCATCAATCCCCAAATCCGAACCACGCGTGCCTGCACCAATATCAGATCTATTCTTGATCAGTTCAATCATTTTCTTCATATATCAATTCAGATTACTCAACGATTGCTCAATGATGCCCAGACATGTATTCACTTGGCTTTCTGTAATGACCAATGGCGGTGCCAAACGAATTTTATTGCCGTGCGTCGGTTTTGCCAAAAGACCATTTTCCATAAATTTCAAGCAAATGTTCCACGCCAGATCGCTCTCTTCACTCGCATTGATCACAATTGCGGTCAGTAAACCTCTACCTCTAACCTCCTGTATAAGATCAGATTTGGCAGCAATTTTTCGCAGGCCTTCTAAAAATAAGTTTCCCATCCGTTGCGCATTCTGAATGAGGTCCTCATCCAATACAACTTGAAGTGCCTCCATGGCCACTGCACAAGCCAACGGATTGCCACCATAGGTAGAACCGTGCTCACCCGGCCGGATGCATAACATAATCTCGTCATTGGACAAGACCGCAGACACCGGCAACACACCGCCGGATAAGGCCTTGCCCAATAGCAGTACATCAGGCTTACTGTCGCTGTTTGGGTTGTTTATATCATAGGAAGCCAGCATACTGCCAGTCCGGGCAATACCTGTCTGGATCTCATCTGCAATAAACAATACATGATGTGTATCACATAGCTGGCGTACACGCTTCAAATAATCCGCATCGGGGACCACAATGCCTGCTTCCCCCTGAATTGGCTCAACGATAAAGCCCGCAATTGTAGGATCCTGTTTGAACAGCTGTTCAAGAGCTTCAATATCATTATAAGGCACAAGTAGAATACCTTCCACAAAGGGACCGAAATCATCCGTGGCGGTACGGTCATTTGAAGCAGATATCACAGAAATTGTACGACCATGAAAATTATCTTTGGCAAACACAATTTTCGCCTGATTGGCAGCGACACCTTTTACCTTATATGCCCATTTACGGCAAAGTTTCATCGCCGTCTCCACGGCTTCCACTCCGGAATTCATCACCAAGGCCTTGTCAAACCCGAAGAGTTTGCACATCATTTCTTCAAAGTCGCCTAATCTATTGTTATAGAAAGCACGCGAAGTCAGCGTCAGCTGCTGCGCCTGCCTAGTCAATGCAGCCAGAATACGGGGATGACAATGCCCCTGGTTGACTGCCGAATAAGCCGACAGGAAATCAAAATAAGATCGACCGTCCACGTCCCATACCATGGCACCCTCTCCCCGCTCCAGTACCACCGGTAAAGGATGGTAATTATGTGCTCCATATCTTTCTTCCTTGGCAATAAACGCCATTCCTTTTCCCAGTATATTTACTGTACTCATAATTTTTGATTTTTTTCAATACGAACAAATATACAATTTTTACTTTTTCAACAACAAAATAAGACAAATTAACACTAAATTAGCACCGAAATATTTAAATTAACTTTAAACCTGTTTACTATGAACGGCATTGACGAATTTGATCTACAGATTTTAAAATACCTTGACACAGATGGCCGCATGGCTTATTCAGCAATAGCCACTGCTCTTGGGGTCTCCAATACCATGATACACCAACGAATCAGCCGACTCATGGACCAAGGTATATTAACCGGAATTAAGCCCGTATTGGACGAGAAAAAATTAGGTTATGACTGGGGTGCGTTTACTGGACTTAGTCTAGAAAAAGATCACGATTCCGGCCGCATTATTGAAGAGCTAAAGAAAATTCCAGAAGTGACTGAATGTTATTATATCACCGGCAACTATACACTTTACATAAAAATAATCGCCAAAAATCACGAGCATATGCGTAAGCTGTTATATGAAAAAATAGATAACATCCCCGGAATCGCAAAAACCGATTCACTCATCGAATTAGGCTGCGCTTTTAAACGCAATATTATCTTCTGATCTTAAGCTCTAGGGTCTTGAATGGGACATTGAAGGCCTCAGAGCTACTTTCCGATTTTCGCTAGCTCATCCTCCGTCCAATACAATAATTCACGCAATACATAAACGCTGTCATAGCTGCCGAGCCCATCAATGTAGTCCCACAGGTCCCCCTCAACTTTAACCGGCCGGCCATGATGCAATATATCATACCCTTTGTCCAGCCAATTTTGTATCTGTTCTCTATCCATCTTGATATAATTATCTATTTAAAATGATCCTATCAAACTTAAATAAATTGCTTTTCAAATGCAATAACATTTTGTTTTATGAACAAAGCATGTCTTTTCGTTGTTCTATTAAAATCCACATATATAAACGATTGATGAGCAGGCAGCTAATTTTAGAATAAAATAAGCTATATTAGCAATAAACCAAACATCAAATATTATGGCAGATTTTTTCTACGTAGGCTTAGAAGGAGAAGATGACTTGCTGGAGCTGGTTGCCGTATCCACCATTCAGTCCTTATTATACTTTCAGGACGCTGATCAGGAAGATTTCACTACCATTAAAACTTCTATTGGGCAGAACTTTATCGTCGAAGAGGATCTGATCACTGTCGCTGACACACTGCGGCTGAATCAAACCATTGTACGGTTCACTCCCGGAAAACCAAACTATCAAGATTAGTGTTCTCTTGATAGATCAACACATCAATATATGCGAGCAGTTATCATCGGTGGTTCGGGCGCAACCGGAAAAGCACTTGTCCAATACTTATTAAATTCTGTCGATTTTACGGAAATTGTCTTACTGTTGCGACGTGAGGTCTTTCCTACACACCCCAAATTGAGGCAGATTATCGTAGATTTTGGCAAACTTCAGGATGTCGAACACCTTATTTATGGTGACTTGGCGATTTCCTGCCTAGGGACGACGCGAAAGGATGCCGGAAGTAAGGATGCTCAATGGAAAATAGATCACGATCTCAATCTACATTTTGCCGCCTTAGCCAAAAAGAACGGGATCCCTGTTTTTGTTTTGCTGTCCGCCGTCAATGCAGATGCTGGTTCAAGAATCTTCTATAACCGCATGAAAGGCAGTCTCGAACAACATATCAAAGCTTTAGATTTCAGCAGGCTGATTATAGTGCAGCCCGGCGGCCTAATCCGTCCAGATACCGACCGTGCCGGAGAAAAACTAGCGATAGGTGCTCTGCGGATTTTCAATCGTATAGGCCTTCTCAGGAGCTATGAAGCACTGACAGTTGACCGCGTGGCTTTGGCAATGCTCAGATCAGTGAGCCGCTGCCGTGAGAAAATCAATATCATCTCTGTCAGGGATATTAAAGACCTCTCCGAATAGTATGGCTGTATCTTAAAGCAATTCATAACATTAGCTTAACATCAAGGTAATCCAGACGGGGTAACTTGCGGATTGAAAGAAACTACTATTTACATGAAAAAACACTTTTTATTTCTTTTTTTTCTTGCGGTTATTCAGGTATTCCCAGCCTTCTGTCAAGAGGCGAAATATATCTTTTATCTGATTGGAGATGGAATGGGCTTCAATCAGGTTAATCTTACTGAGATCAATCAGGCAGCGATTCAAAACAAAAACAGTACGGTACCGTTAGTCTTTACGCAGTTCCCGCACACGGGTTTTGCCTCTACGCACTCCCTGTCCAACGGTGTCACCGATTCCGGCGCTGGCGGCACCGCCCTGGCCGTTGGTAAAAAGACCAAAAATGGCGTTATCGGCATGGATAGTAGCAGAACAACTTCCTACAAGAGTATCGCCTATGCAGCCAAAGAACGGGGACTAAAAGTCGGGATTGTGACCAGTGTGAGCATAGACCATGCAACGCCGGCTTCCTTTTATGCCCATCAGCCCGACAGGGATATGTACTATGAAATCGGACAAGAAATTATCCGTTCCAATTTTGATTTCTTTGCAGGCTCCAACTTTTTAAAACCCGAAATGACGTTTGACGGCAAGCAGGCTCCTTCTCTTTTTCCACAACTTAAAAACGCTGGTTACCAAATTCTAAAGGGAAAAGATGCTTATCTAAAGCACAAAGAGAAGTCCGATAAAATTATCCTGATGAACACGGACGGTAGCCCAAAAGAAGCACTAAAATATGCTATTGATCAACAGCCCGGCGACCTCAGACTGGCCGATATCACCGCTGCAGCCATTCAGTCGCTCCAACATCACAATGATAAAGGCTTCTTCCTGATGGTGGAGGGCGGTAAGATTGACTGGGCCTGCCACGCGAATGATGCAGCCACTACAGTGCAGGAGGTACTTGATTTTAACGCGGCGGCAGCTCTGGCTTACGAATTTTACCAGAAACATCCAACGGAAACCCTTATCGTCGTGACAGCGGACCACGAAACTGGCGGCCTTGGAATAGGTAATGGAAGTTCTACTTTAAAAACAAAGTTGCTTTCGGAACAAAGCGTATCGCATAGTGCACTTTCAGCACAGATAGGCGATCTCCGCAACAGCAAAGTTAATGTAACTTGGGAGCAGCTCAAACAGTTGCTAGCTACTCACACAGGTCTATATACTGGCATCAAGGTCAATGAAAACGATGATAAACTATTGCGAGAGGCTTATCAGAAGAGCTTTGTTAACCATCAGAATGAAACAGCAAAGAGCCTGTATGCCAATGACGATAAGATTGCAGCTTTAAGTATTGGCATACTTAACAGAATGGCTTCTATCGCTTGGGCTTCCAATAACCACTCGGCGGCATACGCCCCGGTGTACGCGATCGGTGTCGGGGCTGAGCTATTCAACCACAAAATGGACAATACCGATATTCCTAAGAAAATCGCCAAAGCTGCGCAGCTCAGTTTAAATTAAAAAAAAGACCCCCAAGAAATGAATCTTGGGGGTCTTTTTGAGCCTCTTATCGGGATCGAACCAATGACCTACTGATTACAAGTCAGTTGCTCTACCAGCTGAGCTAAAGAGGCTTTTTAAAGAAGTTTAATGAGTATTACTCGATGAGCCTCTTATCGGGATCGAACCAATGACCTACTGATTACAAGTCAGTTGCTCTACCAGCTGAGCTAAAGAGGCGTTACTTCTTTTCAACCTTCAAAACGTTACCGCTTTTAAGATGCTGCAAATATCGAAAGCCTAGACCAAAAATCCAAATCCCATCTCGCAATTTTTGCACTCAGATTTTCAAATCGTTAAAAATCAGCATTATTATTTTTATGACCTGAAAATTTGTCATGAAACAATAAATTTCAATGCCATTTTTTCCGTATTAACACCCAAAAACTGAATGGCATCCCAATTGTTATAACAAAACATATCAACAAACTTTAATTAAGATATTTTACGGATGAATTTTAACAACTATACCATTAAGGCCCAGGAGGCCATACAAAAAGCTTCGGAAATTGCTGCTGGTCATCAGCAGCAGGCGATCGAAACTGCTCATATCCTAAAAGCTTTGCTTTCCGTGGACGAAAATGTGGTTAGCCACCTGCTGAAGAAATTAAATGTGAATATTACTTATCTTGGAACGGAACTAGATAAGCAGATCGAGAGTTTCCCGAAAGTCAGCGGTAGCAATATTTATTTGAGTAGCGATGCCAATACAGCCTTGCAGAAAGCACAAGGATATCTTAAAGAATTCAACGACGAATTTGTATCTGTCGAACATCTGCTTTTGGGGATGCTGGCCACTTCGGACAAAACGTCAAGCTTACTGAAAGCACAGGGCGTCACCGAAAAGGATTTAAAGACTGCGATCAAGGAACTGCGGGGCAACAGCCGTGTGACGGACCAAAATGCTGAGGCAACCTATAATGCACTGGGAAAATATGCCCGTAACCTGAACGAGTATGCCGAGTCGGGCAAGCTCGACCCTGTCATTGGGCGTGATGAGGAAATCAGGCGCGTCATGCAGATCCTCTCCCGACGTACCAAAAACAACCCCATTCTTGTCGGTGAGCCCGGAGTGGGTAAGACGGCTATTGCCGAAGGTATTGCTTATCGGATCATCAAAGGTGATGCTCCCGAAAATCTCAAGACAAAAGTCGTGTTTTCACTGGATATGGGGGCCCTAATTGCTGGAGCCAAATATAAAGGTGAGTTCGAAGAACGTTTAAAAGCAGTCGTCAAGGAGGTGACTGACTCCAACGGCGAGATTATCCTGTTTATTGATGAGATCCATACTCTTGTCGGTGCAGGAGGCGGCGAAGGCGCGATGGACGCAGCTAATATTCTGAAACCCGCCTTGGCCAGAGGCGAACTGCGTGCCATCGGTGCCACCACATTAAATGAGTACCAAAAATACTTTGAAAAAGACAAAGCGCTTGAACGCCGGTTTCAGAAGGTCATGGTCGAAGAACCTGACACCCAGGACGCGATCTCTATTCTTCGGGGACTGAAAGAACGCTATGAAACCCATCATAAGGTACGTATCCTGGATGAATCCATCATCGCTGCTGTTGAACTGTCGCAACGCTATATTTCGGACCGCTTTTTACCGGATAAAGCAATCGACCTAATCGATGAAGCTGCGTCAAAACTGCGTCTGGAAATGGACTCTGTGCCAGAGGCGGTGGACGAACTGGAGCGCCGCATCATGCAACTCGAGATTGAACGGGAGGCCCTAAAACGCGAAAACGACGACAAAAAAGTCCAGGAACTCTCGGAAAGCATTGCCAACCTGTCGGCCGAACGTGATACCTTGCGTGCTTCATGGCAGGAAGAAAAAAATCTCGTAGACCATGTCAACCAAGAGATTGAAAATATTGAAAATTATAAGCTCGAAGCGGAACAGGCGGAACGCTCCGGCGACTATGGAAAAGTAGCTGAGCTGCGTTACGGACGCATTAAAGAAGCGCAGGAGAAGGTGGAAAGGCTAAAAGCCGAACTTGCTGAAAAGCAGGAAAGCAAGCGTATGCTGAAGGAAGAGGTGACCTCCGAGGACATTGCCGATGTAGTGGCCAAATGGACTGGCATACCCGTAAGCAAAATGATCCAGTCGGAACGTGAAAAGCTTCTTAATCTGGAAGAAGAACTGCACAAACGTGTTGCAGGACAGAACGAAGCTATAGAAGCTATCTCTGACGCAATACGCCGTTCAAGAGCTGGCCTGAATGACGCTAAGCGCCCTATCGGTTCTTTTATATTTTTGGGAACAACAGGCGTCGGAAAAACAGAACTCGCCAAAGCGCTTGCCGAATTTCTGTTCGATGACGAGCAGTCGATGGTGCGTATCGATATGTCCGAATACCAAGAAAGACATGCCGTGTCTCGCCTTATCGGTGCGCCTCCCGGATATGTTGGTTATGATGAAGGCGGCCAGTTGACTGAAGCTGTCCGAAGACGCCCCTATTCTGTGGTGCTATTGGATGAAATTGAAAAGGCCCATCCGGATGTATTTAACATCCTTTTGCAGGTACTTGATGATGGACATTTAACAGATAACAAAGGGCGTACCGTCAATTTCAAGAATACGATTATTATTATGACGTCCAATACCGGCTCGCATGTCATTCAGGAAAATTTCAGTCATTTGCGGGAAGACAATAAAGATGAAATCATTGCGAAAACTCGCAACGAAGTTTTCGAACTCCTCAAACAGTCGATCCGTCCAGAGTTCTTAAACCGTATCGATGAGGTCATTATGTTCACACCGCTGAGCAGGGACGAAATCGGCGATATCGTTCGTCTGCAGTTCGCCCATGTTCAAAAACAACTGGCTGAACAAAATATCTTCATCACAGCATCCGATGAAGCCATGGACTGGCTGGCCCAGCTAGGGTATGATCCAGTATATGGTGCAAGACCGCTGAAACGCGTGATTCAAAAACGTATCCTTAATGAGCTCTCCAAGGAGATCTTATCAGGGAAAGTAAGCCGAGATTCGGTCATCCGGCTGGATGTTTTCGATGGGAAATTTGTCTTCATCAACAAACAGGAAGCATAAAAAAAGCGTTGCTATCGCAACGCTTTTTTTTTTATATTTTATAAAGACAGTCAGTCTATACCATTCACTGACTTCAACAGTTTCTTTACATCATCTTCCCCGTCCAGGTGCTGCAACAAGGTCTTTGTTTTGGCATCATATACATACAGCGAAGGATAATTCGTAGGATTAAACTTTTCAATAAACTGTGTGCCCGGATCAAATAAAAATTTCACATTCTGGGCGTTCCTTAGTGGCTTGGCATGCATATTTATAAAACCGTCCACATAAGGTTTATCGTTCATGGAGATAAAGTAAAAATGGACGTTTTTAAATCTGGGCAAATTCTGGGCGATACCCGCGCCCATTTTCTGGCAATGTCCGCAACCCGGATCGTAAAAATCAAGCACGATATAACCTGCCTTAGGCAACTTATCCGAACTGAACCGGCCAGCCTGATAGACCTCGTCAAAGGAAAAAGCCGGCAATACTTTAGGCGCCTGAGCAAACAGCGGTTGAAGAATAAAAAACAGACCAACAAAAAAAAGCAAACGGAACAACTTCATATTAAAGAATTTTAAAGCAACAGTGAATAATGCATTAATTTTACTCAATTATACTTAAAAAGGCGCTTCCATCTGTCATTAATTTAGTTTTTTTACAAAAAATGCGTAAGTTTGAACTAATTTTTAAATCGATCAAATCTATAAATATCCAATAATCGTGAAAAAACGAATTGCCATTTTCGCTTCAGGTTCAGGTTCCAATGCACAGAAAATAATGGAACATTTTAAATATTCAGATGAAGCTGAGGTCGCTCTAGTTCTCTCCAATAATCCAGATGCCTACGTTATTCAACGGGCAGATAATTTTGAAATACCTTCCCACATATTTGATCGTAACGAGTTCTATAACACCGACAATGTCGTAAATATCCTTAAGAATCTCAATATAGATCTTATTGTCCTGGCGGGATTTCTCTGGCTGGTACCTTACAACCTGCTAAAAGCTTATCCAAACCAAATCATCAATATCCATCCTGCTCTCCTTCCGAAGTATGGTGGTAAGGGTATGTATGGCGACCATGTACACAAAGCTGTACTGGCTAACAAAGAAGAAGAGCATGGCATCACTATCCACTTTGCTAACGAACATTTTGATGAAGGGGAGATTATATACCAGGCGCGGTTTAAAATTGATCCCAGTGACACCCTGGACATCATAAAATTTAAAGGACAGCAACTCGAACATCAGCATTTTCCGAAAGTGATCGAAAATCTTCTTAAAAAAATGTAAAATCGGCATTTTTATTTAGAATTATTTTAAACAAATAGTAACTTTGCCCTATGAACGAAGTTATTGAGTCTGTTGTAGAGCACGACCAAATGGACAGCAAGGCAAGCCCATTTCAATTTAGAAGTGCGGCAATGCATCCGTTTTCCGACTTTTCATGCGTGTGTTTTAAAAAATGCTGTAAGAAATACAAAGAAGGAAAACGCTGCAAAAAATGTCCCGGAAGAAAAAAATAGTTACGGCTGGGGATTAATGTTCCAAATAATTCAGGTCTTTGTCAAAGCTCTCTTCCAGCTGTGTCAAAGAATAAATGGCAATACCGGAAAGCAACAATACCATGGCTATTGCTGCAGGTACGATACCAAAAGAATTGACCAAAAGTCCGTACAACATGGTCGAGGGGATCAGCGCCCCCCTGACAAAATTGGGCGCTGTCGTCGCCACAGTCGCTCGTAGATTGGTTCCAAATTGTTCTGCTGAAATCGTGACGAAGGTAGCCCAATATCCCACGCCCAGTCCCATCACAAAAGCCAGCATCAGAAATTTATTTGCCGAAATACCGTTACTAAAAAGATACCATAACGAACTGCCAATAATAATCAGCTGACAGATGAAAACAACTTTTTTGCGGGATTTTAATACCTGCGCAAAAACACCCGCGAGTACATCCCCGATCGAAATGCCGATATAGGCAAACATTACCCCCTTACCAGCGCTCAGCGTCTCTGCCGCACCTAGTGCTTTTCCGATTTCAGGGGCCTGCGTAACCAGTACGCCTACCACAAACCAGATGGGAAGCCCAATACATAGGCAATTCATATAGCGCTTCAGACGGTTTCTGTCGGTAAAAAGCATTCGGAAATCGCCCCTGACAACCACCTTGTCGGCTTGCTCCTTAAACAAACCGGATTCAAATGAACCCACACGCAGCAAGAGCAGTAATAGCCCCATGCCGCCGCCGACAAAATATGCTGTACGCCAATTGTACTCTTCGGAAACAAAGTAGGCCAAAATAGCCCCCAATACACCGACACTCGCAACAAGCATGGTACCGTAGCCCCGTTTGGATTTATGCATACTTTCTGAAACCAACGTAATTCCCGCGCCCAATTCTCCAGCCAGTCCTATTCCGGCAATAAATCGGATCATCCCATACATCAGCACATCATGTACAAAACCATTCGCGATATTGGCAAGCGAATACATCAGGATAGAACCAAACAGCACTTTCAGGCGACCAAACTTATCGCCGATTATCCCCCATATAATCCCGCCTAATAACAGTCCACCCATCTGCATATTGAGCACAAACTCACCTTTGACCCGCATCTCCTCGGCCGGCACTCCAATATCCGTAAACGACTGTATCCGCACAATCGAAAAAATAATAAGATCATAGATATCGACAAAATAGCCCAATGAAGCGATGGTAACCAATAACCACACTTTTTTGCTTGTCGTCTGTTCGTCTCTCTGTGTTGACATTTTAGGTTCTTTTGATCCCGTAAAAATACCATAGTGCAACAAGAAAACCAAGATTTCAGGGAATAATCGCCTACATTCTGTTACTTTTGTAGCATGAGATACAGTCCCCTTGCACTTACATGGTTATTACGCGTCTATCCGCCCTTTCTTTTTCAGGGCATCTGGGTCAAAAAAATCAGTCCGGGATTTAAAGGCGCAGAAGTAAAAATTTATAAAACATTATTTAACATCAACACCAACAAAACTCTCTTTGGTGGAACCATATTTGCTGCTGCCGACCCGATATTTCCGATCTTGCTCGATCAATATCTCCAAATGACCGGCTTTAAAAAGACCGTCGCCTGGCTCAAATCTTCAACGATTGAATTTAAAAAGCCCGGAAAAACCAGTTTGAGCTATAAGGTGGAACTTCCGGATCAGCTCTTGTCCGAATGCACCGAGGCGATTCTTAGCAGAGGGAAGATCGTCAAAAATTTCAGTCTGGAGATAAAGGATCGTTATGATGAATTATGCGCGGTCGTACGTTGTGAGACTTATATTCGTGACCTGAATTTTACATTCCCCCCGAGAAATCGGGAGGCAGGACAATAAGAAATTGATATCTTTGTCTAATCACCAAATAAATAGAAACATGAAGAAAATCGCTTTCATGGCTATCGCGTCCCTGGCAATAGCGGCATGTGAAAACGCGGGTACCAACAAAGTCAAAGCCCTGCAAGATTCAACGATCAAAATCCACGATGAGATCATGCCTCAGATTGCTCACTTTGACCGTGACGCCATCAAAATAGATTCCATCCTGAACAATTTAAAGTCCATTAAAGCAGCGAACGCTGGGCTGGATACGGCCGCGGCCCGAAAAGAGCTCAGTATACTGAAAGCTAATCTGGAGAGTGCGACTGATCATATGATGGATTGGATGAAGGGCTACAACCCTGATACGACAGATACCAAATATTTTGAAGTTGAACTGCAAAAGGTAACCGACATGAAGAAGATATTTGACAATGTTGCTAAAGAAAGCCAGGAAAAATTAAAGAACTTTTAACGATGAAATCCATTTTTAACTTTTGTTGCGCTGCAGGTCTATTGTTGGGTTTCTTTTCATGCAAAAACAACAATCAGTCTAGTTTACCGATCTACGGCGAACGTGAAGCCGTCGAAAAAACCATTGATGGCAAAAAAGTAGTAGACACCATTTATCATACCATACCTGCCTTCAGCTTTTTAAATCAGGACAGTGTGATGATCTCCGAGAAAAACTTTGAAAATAAGGTGTATATCGCCAATTTCTTTTTCACGCATTGCCCAAGTATCTGCCCGACGATGAACCGTAATCTACTGAAAATCTATGAACAATATAAAGACAACGATGCCGTACGCTTTCTTTCACACAGCATAGATTTTAAGTATGACCAGCCTCATGTCCTGAAAGATTACGCCAATAAACTCGGCGTGAGCAATGACCATTGGCAATTCGTTTCGGGCACCAAAGCATCCATATACGGCATTGCCAATGACTATTTGGTGTATACAGCCGAGGACAAAAACGCTCCTGGCGGATACGATCATCAAGGCTATCTGGTATTGGTAGATAAAGATAAACGCATCCGTGGGGCCTATGACGGCACCAATGATGAACAGGTGCAAAAGTTACTGAACGATCTGCCCAAGCTATTGAACGAAAGCAAAAAATAACATGCGTACACTTGTAACGACCTGCTGCACTATTGGTTTCCTGCTGCTTATGTTCGTCGGCTGCCAAAACGAGGTTGATATCAAAACTGCCCAATATGCGGTGAATGGCCAAAAAGTATATGTGGCACATTGCCAAAATTGTCATGGCGAAAACGGCGAAGGTCTCGGCGCCCTCTACCCGCCCCTTACTGACAGCAGCTTCCTGTCGGCAAACCGTCAGAAGCTGCCCTGCATCATCAAATATGGCACCAGCGGAGAATTGGAAGTGGCAGGGAAGAAATTTAATAACAGCATGCCCGCTTCAAATCTTTCCAACGTAGACATCGCTTACGTACTCACCTACATCAATACCAAGATCAATAAGGGAAAGGAAATTTATCCTGTTGAAGAGGTGGAAAAGCAATTGAAAAATTGTCAATAAAAAAAGGAACTTTTTAACAAAGTTCCTTTTTTTATTGGAGCCTTATCAATTTTTGAAAAAATAGTCGTGGATGGCAAAACAATTTGAACCTTTTTTCCTTATTGTATTATTGGCTTTGAGTGGATTTTAGGATTTATTGATTTATAACAATAATTTGACATTTTGACACCAATTTAATCGCTAATTTTACAACCGAATGAACGTTCGATTGATGAATTCAAATGAAAAAATTGCAGCTGTTTTTGCTGCCACACTTAAACTGATACACACCAATGGCTTCCACGGGACGCCGATGAGTAAAATTGCACAGGAATCTGATGTTGCGATAGGAACGATTTACCATTATTTCCCCTCCAAAGATGACCTGATTTTCGCGCTGTTTAAACATTGCCGTTCGTTATTGAACGATTATATTTTTGACGGGATCAAAGATGATTTTGATTATAAAGCGTCTTTTTTTCATGTGTGGCGCAACTTCGTTCAATTTTATCTGGAAAACGGGCCGATATTCAGCTTTTTTGAGCAGTTTTTCTCTTCGCCTTACTACGAAAAGAACAAGGCAGAAATACAGGAACCTGTAGGTGGCCAGAATAAGGTAGTGGACTTTCTGCAGGAAGGTATTGATCGAAAAATTTTGAAACAGGTAAATGTACACCTTCTGGTAGCCAGTTATATTGGTGTAGCGTTGTCGACAGTGCATAGCATCAAATTTAAAGACCTTCAATTTTCCGAGCAAAATATGGAGGAACTGATAGAGATAATCTGGGATGGCGCTGTTAATAGAAATAAAAATAATTAATTAGATATATGAAGTTCAATAAAATCGTATATTCCTTAGTGACCTTGTCGCTGTTGAATAATACAGGATTTGCTCAACAGCAGTCTGAAAGCTTACCGCCAAATGCGACCCTTCAGCAGCTGATAGATTACGCGCTGCGAAATAAGATTTCGATCAGACAGGCACAACTTGATGAATCAATCGGCGAAAAGGATATCGATATTTCGCTTTCTGGCTGGTATCCTCAGATCGGCTTAACCGGCAACTTTAATCATAACGTAAAACTGCCAACCATGTTTTTTAATGGGGCCAACATTCCCATGGGAACCAAAAATAGCAGTGCGTTAACCTTACAGGCAGACCAGCAACTTTTAAATCCAGCCTTAATGCAGGCCAAGAAAGCCGCTGAACTGATTCGACTGGGCAATAAGCAGAACACAGAAAGCCAAAAAATTGACGCTGTTGTTGACGTCAGCAAAGCCTATTATGATATCTTGACCTCAGAAGAGCAAATCAAGATCGTTCAGGAAAATATTGCACGTCTTCAAAAACAATACAATGACGCTCATGCGCGCTATGAAGTTGGTGTTGTCGACAAAACGGACTACAAACGTGCGCAGATTGCTTTGGCAAACGCCAGGGCAGATGAAAAACGTACGGTTGAACTACGTAAATATAAGTACGACTATCTCAAACAGCTCCTCGCGCTGGACAAGACGCAGAACCTGACTTTGTCATTCAATAATGCCAATATGGAAAGTCAGATACTATTGGATACCACTGCAGGTGTCAACGTTACAAACCGTATTGAATTTCAACAATTGCAGACTTCGAAGAAAATCCAGGAGCTTAACACGCAATATTATAAATGGACTTATCTTCCAAATGTCAGCGTGTTCTACAATTATGCGTTCAACTATAGAAACAATAGCTTCGGCAAATTGTATAACGACAATATCCCGAGTTCAGTAGCTGGTTTAAATCTTTCGCTTCCCATTTTTCAGGGATTTAAACGGAAGCATCAGATCAGTCAGTCCCGATTGCTGGAAGAACGCATCGACTGGGATATCAAAAATCTTGAAACTGCGGTAAATACAGAATATTCCTTAGCGAAAGCCACGTATAACGCTAATTTGAGTGATTGGAAAACGGCGAAAGAGAATGTGGACCTGTCAAAGGAAGTGTATGAGACGATCAAATTACAATACGACGAGGGAATCAAAACCTACCTTGAACTTATGACAGCAGAAACGGATCTTAAGACAACTCAATTAAACTATCTAAATGCATTGTATTCCCTCTTGGCGAGCAAATTGGATGTTCAAAAAGCAGTCGGCGCAATTCAGACAAATTAATCAACTAACGGAAACTAATACAATCATGAATAAAAGACAATTATTATTCGCTTTCTTCCTTGGGACGGCTTTAGTATGGACCTCTTGCGGAAATAAAGATGCAAACAAGCAAGGTGCAGCACAGGCACCTGCTGAGAAGGTCGTTCCGGTTACCTTCGGCGTAGCATCACATGAGATTGTGACGGGAACGGTGAGTTACCCTGCGACAGTCAAACCGTTGAACGAAGCAGACTTATTTGCTGAAGTAAGCGGTTATATCACTAAAATATACGTATCAGACGGTGCGGTCGTCTCTAAAGGGCAGGCACTTTATGAAATTGACGGCACACGTTATAGTGCAGCAGTACAGCAAGCTAAAGCAAGCCTTCAAGTCGCACAAACCGAGCTTGACCGTCAAAAAAGAGACCTTGCCAGATATCAGGCACTTGCGGACAAAGATGCGATCGCAAAACAAGTCTATGACAATGCCGTGTCTAATGTGGCCGCTTCGCAAGCACAGGTGGAATCTGCACGTGCCGCATTGGTAACGGCCAACACCAACCTGTCTCGTTCTACGATCCGGGCGCCATTTGCCGGAACAGTAGGCATATCGCAGGTGCGTCTAGGTGCTTTGGTCAATCCGGGTACTACCTTACTGAATACATTATCGTCGACCAGCCCGATTGCGGTGGAATTCCAAGTCAACGAAAAAGACATCAATAAGTTTGTCCAAATGCAAAACAGCCGTTCGTCATCGGATCTCTCCCTCCTCCTGCCCGACGGCAGCAACTATGAGGGTAAAGGCTCTATTACTACGATCGATCGTGCTGTGGATCCAGCGACAGGAACAATCAAAGTAAGGGCAACTTTCCCAAACAATGCCAACGTGTTAAGAGCTGGCATGAACATCACCATGAACGTATCTTCTACGTCAGCCACAGAAGAAGTGGTGGTACCGTACAAAGCGATTTTCGAACAGCTGGGTGTATTTAACCTGTACACCGTTAACGATAGCAGCAAAGCCGAGATCCGCCAAGTAAAACTAGGTATTAAAGCTGGCGATAAAATTGTGATCAAAGAAGGTGTTAAAGATGGAGAGAAAATCATCGTCGATGGCGCCATGAATGTCCAGAATGGTGTTAAAGTTGTCGATGCCGCCGTCGCTGCCCAACAAGCTGCAAAAGGTGCTCCACAAGGAAAATAACAGCATAAATTTTAAAGAGAATCTAAAAGATATAGCATGATTTCAGAAGTATTTATAAAGAGGCCAGTTACCGCAATCGTAATTTCGATATTGATTTCCATTATCGGGGTGATTGCCGTATCTACCTTGCCTATTAGCCAGTACCCCTCTATTGCGCCTCCAACAGTAACGGTAACAGCCAACTACACTGGAGCAGACGCACAGACGGTTGAGCAGACGGTAACGACGCTGATCGAAAGCCAGATCAATGGTACGCCCGGCATGATATATATGTCGTCAAACAGTACTTCAAATGGTCAGGCAACCATTACTGTTACATTTGAAGTGGGTACTGACATTGACATCGCGACCCTGGATGTGCAAAACCGGGTGGGTATTGCCGAACCGGCACTTCCCGAAGCGGTAAGACGCTTGGGTATCACTACCCGGAAGGCCAATAACGATATATTGATGTTGGTTGCTTTAACTTCACCAAAAGGGACAAGATCCGAAAATTTCTTAGCAAACTACAACAACTTATACGTTAAAGATGCGCTATTACGTGTTAAAGGCGTCGGTGATGTAACCGCTTTTGGGCAACCATTTTCAATGCGTGTGTGGCTAGATGCGAACAAATTAGCCAATCTAAGCATGACTCCCGCTGATGTATCGACAGCAATTGCGGAACAAAATTCCCGAATACCTGGCGGTAGTGTTGGTGGACGTCCACAAGAGTCTTCGACAGTATTTGAGTATCCAGTCATTACAGACAGTGACTTATCCAATCCCGAGGACTTTGAAAATATCGTCGTCAAAACCAATAAAGATGGATCTATCGTACTCTTAAAAGATGTTGCTCGTGTCGAATTAGGTCAATTCAATTATGGTACGTCATCTACCGTAAATGGCATGACCTCATCTGCGATGATGATTAATCAGACGCCAGGAGGAAATGCAGTAGAATCCGCGGAAGGTATCGTTGCAGCTTTGGAAAAGTTAAAGAAATCTTTTCCAACTGACGTGGATTATACGATCAGTTACGAAACCGTTTCGGTAGTAAACGCATCCATTTCTTCGGTTATCCACACACTGGTAGAAGCCTTGATTCTGGTGACTGTCGTGGTGTTCTTCTTCTTACAAAGCTGGAGAGCCACATTGATTCCAGTCCTGGCCATTCCGGTGTCCATTATCGGTACATTTATCTTCTTCTTGATATTTGGCTTCTCGGTCAATAACTTGACCATGCTTGCCTTTGTACTGGCCATTGGTATCGTGGTGGATGATGCGATCGTTGTGGTGGAAGCTGTACAACATTATATCGACCATTACAAGCTAGATGCCAAAGAAGCAACCCGCCGCGCGATGGGCGATATCACGGCACCGGTTATCGCTATTGCCTTAATCTTGGCAGCAGTATTCGTACCGGTAGGATTTATTCCGGGGATGGTGGGTAAACTGTATCAACAATTTGCGATCACCATTGCGGTATCGGTTATGCTCTCGGCATTTATTGCCCTTTCGTTGACACCCGCTTTATGTTCGATTTTACTGAAACCAACAGCTGTCCATGAGGGCGCAAAAGGATTGAATAAGTTCTTCTACAAATTCAACGTATGGTTTGAAAAAGTAACAGTCAAATATTCAAGAGGTGTAAAACAATCCATAAAAAAAGCACCTCTTGTATTGATTATCCTTTTATGTATTTTTATTGGTACAGGCTGGATGTTTACGACCAAGCCAACAGGATTTATACCTTCCGAGGATGGTGGGGCATTTTTTGCAGGTATTACGCTGCCAGAGGGTTCTTCTTCAGCACGTACCAATGAAGTACTTAAAGAAATTGAAGCCGACCTACATAAGACTTTTCCTGAAATTAAGTATGTGACGGCGATATCGGGTATTAACATCCTGAACCGCGCGTTTAAATCCAATGGTGCAACAGTGTTCGTATCTTTAAAACCTTGGGAACAACGTACTCGTACAGCGAGTGATATTGCTGGTATGATTATGGGGAAATACATGGGCTACACCAAAGCTAGAGTACTGGCTGTAACTCCGCCTGCAATCCCTGGTTTAGGTACGTCAGGAGGTTTCTCTTTACAGGTACAGGATTTGCAGACCGTTAATATCAAGGATTTCGAAGCTACGGTTGGTAAATTCCTGATGGTGGCCAATCAACGTCCTGAAATTGGCATGGCCTATACGATGTTTAACACCAACTCGCCTAACTACAAATTGGAAGTAAACCGCGAACAGGCGAAACGAATGGGTGTGCCAATTTCAAGTATATATTCGACAATCTCTTCGTATCTGGGAAGTAGTTATGTAAACGACTTTACAAAGTACGGCCGTAGTTACCGTGTCGTTACTCAAGCCGATATCCCTTACCGCATGAATATTGAAGACATCAATAAATTGTATGTCAACAATACCATGGGCAATCCAGTACCGATGGGTACCTTGGTGA
The DNA here is from genome assembly GCF_026191775.1 of Sphingobacterium sp. InxBP1. Taxonomy (NCBI): domain Bacteria; kingdom Pseudomonadati; phylum Bacteroidota; class Sphingobacteriia; order Sphingobacteriales; family Sphingobacteriaceae; genus Sphingobacterium; species Sphingobacterium sp. InxBP1. Next base: position 272,118 of record NZ_JAINDX010000048.1, read on the forward strand.
AATATGAGCTGACCACCATGCCGTCGATCATCAACCACTACAATATCTTTAGAAGTATTGAGATCAACGGTAGCTCCGCTCCGGGTTATTCTTCGGGTGATGCACTAAAAGCTTTGCAGGAAGTAGCCGCACAGACGTTGCCTGAAGGTTTTGATTACCAGTTCTCCGGTCTTTCTTTACAGGAGATGCAGTCCGGATCAAAAACTATCCAGATCTTCGCGCTATGTATCCTATTCGTGTTCCTGTTATTGGCAGCCCTATACGAGAGCTGGTCAGTACCATTCTCCATCCTCCTATCCGTACCGCTAGGTGTGTTTGGAGCAATTCTGACGCTTACGTTGATCCCATCACTCGACAACAATATTTATGCGCAGATCGGTCTGGTCACCATCATCGGTCTCGCTGCTAAAAATGCGATCCTGATTGTCGAATTTGCGAAAGAGCGGGTCGATATCGGAATGAACCTCTACGAGGCGACATTGGATGCCGTAAAATTGCGTTTACGCCCCATTATCATGACTTCTTTCGCCTTTATATTGGGTATCATCCCATTGATGCTGTCTCATGGCGCAGGGGCGATTTCCCGTCAGACGATTGGCTGGACGGTATTCGGCGGTATGACAGCGGCAACACTCCTGGCGATCTTTATCGTGCCGGTTTTATTCGTTGTCATTACCAGAATGGCTTATGGAAAGAAAAAATTAGCCGAACTGGAAGCTAATTTTGACGAAGAAAAAGCGAAAAACCTGAGCGCTCACTAAGAGCCTGATAACGGATTGCCAATACCAAGTAATCTTTAGCAGAACGCCTTTCCCAGAATACGGAAAGGCGTTCTGCTTTTTGTGCTTCCAATTATAATGTTTATTTTTGTGGCTCACTAATAATGATATGTCACCTGAATCACAACGTAAATTTGAAGTCCTGAATCTACTGGCCGAATCTTATGATGCCCTGCTATTTGATGTCGATGGTACATTGGCCGATAATATGGATGCCCATAAACAGGCCTATAAAGCAGCTGCCGAGCATTATGGCGTCCAGCTTGATGTGACCATTATCGACGAAACTGCGGGGTGGCCTACCGTCGCCGTCGCAGAGGAAATCAGCAAACGCTATGGCGTTGCCTTTGACTATGAAGAATTCTCAACGCTCAAATCCACAATATTTCGCGATGAATATGTGTTTAAGACCAAACCTGTAGATTACGTAGTGGAGCATCTAAAATATCAGAAAGGAAGAAAACTTATCGGGGCAGTATCTGGTGGTACCAGAACAACCTTGTCTATGACCTTGTCTACTATAGGGGTATGGGATGATCTGGAAACCTTGGTATGCGCCGGAGATACACCGGAGGGAAAACCTTCGCCCCAGCCTTTCCTGTTGGCCGCCTCTCAACTGAATATTGCGCCTGAACGATGTCTTGTATATGAAGATGGATCACCAGGCGTCGAGGGGGCGAAAGCTGCAGGCATGGGCTGGGTCCGTGTTGATGAACTCTAACAATAAAAGCCTCTTGCGGGGCTTTTTTATTTTAAAAGCTGGTGATAATCTTCACACCACCATTGGTATAATTTAAATCGGAGGACCTCAGTCCACCAACAGGTATCTTGTAATATGGCTCGACAGAAATGGACAGCTTGCCGACCCGCTGTTTGCGCCCCACCGATAAATTGATAAAACCGTTGACACCTTGGTCATCCACATTTTTTTCTGTGGATTTTTGTCTATATTCTGTATTATTGGTTTCATAGATTGTCGCACGTTCCTGATCCAGGATCCCCACATAGGATACCCCTACAGAAGTATAGAAGTTTTTATTGATCGAATACCGGACGTCAACAGGAATATCCACAGTCAAAATCTTTCCTGAAACCCGCTCATTGCTTTTTGCTTCTTTCGCATCTGCTGTACGCATTACCGGAGAATTGTTGAGCCCCGTCTGAGAAATATAATTGGGGGCATCTGCAACAAAAGAATTGGAAGCAAGAGCCGGCGTGATAGGTGAATTGCCGGACACGGCCCCATAATGCTGGATAGACGCTCCTGAGCGGATACTGACCTTAGTTGACACGTTGTAGGCCAAGGCGACTCCACCACCGAGGGTTATGCTTTTAGAAGTGGAAGCCGGCGAGACAAAAGCACCCATCTCCCATTTTTTATTCCCATGATCTTGCTGTACGACCACGCTGCTTCTACCCTGCTGCATAGCGTATAACTCCGACAGCCGTGCTGCTTCACGCTGGGTCTGTGAAAAAGATGAGGTGCCACTGGAACGAAGTTGTTCCACTGTACGTGGATCTGCGACAGCGGTAACAGATTCTGCAACATGATTGTCCTCGATATGGATCGATGCCAATGGTGTGGTCGTCTTCTGCTGCATAGACTGTGGCCTACTAACCGCCGCCAAGTTGTCTTTACCGACGATTGGCAGCCCTTCATAGCCATTACCTCCAAATAAAGACAGTTGCTGTCTCCCTGACGGTGCGATACGTCCTTCATCTATTTTAGAATATGTGTAAGTTCGGTGGGACATCAGCTCTGGTGCGCCTAGGCCCGGCTCCTTGGTCGCCTCCGACAAGGAACGTTTAAGAGATTCTTTTAGATCCCGGCTGTCAGGCAGAACCTCCTTATTTTCTGGTACGGTTGTTAAAACTGTTGGCGATGGACTTACTACCGCGGAATTATGTTTCAGGCCCCAATACCCCACACCAAAACACAAGAGCACCGCCGCCGCAGCACTCCAGTATTTCCAGCCGGACGAAGGCGGTGATTCAACCCCATAATTTGAAGCAAATTTCTCCCATGCACCTTCTTTATAAGGAAGCTCGTGGGTTCTCAATTGTCCAACGATCTCTTCTATTAATTCCTTTTTCTTATTGCCTTCCATTTTGTAACAACACTATTTTATCTTATTTCCTGAACCACACCAGTATAATCCAGGTATAATTTTCTAAGCTTCTGTTTTGCCCTTGTCAAATAAGTACGCGAGGTGCTATCTGGTATATTGAGCATCTGGGCGATTTCGTCATGCGAATACCCTTCAATTTCATAGAGATTAAAAATAGTTTTCTGGATTTCTGGAAGCTGGTCCAACAGACGTAAAATCTCATTGACCTCCAGACGGCTGTCGAGCTGAACAGCAGGTGTATGCATATCGCCCTCCGCCAGATCGTCCACCGAGTAAAATTGTTTTTTGCCCCGCAGGAAATCAATGGAGATATTCGCAGCAATACGTCCGATCCATGCGCGAAACGATTTATCGAGGTTTTCCGCATCGATATCCATATTAAAAGATTCCAATTTTCTGAAAATCCGGACAAAACTCTCATTGACCAGTTCCTCCGCATCGACATCCTGCTTAACATAACGGATGATAATCGCCATGAGGTAGCCATAATATTTTTTATAGACAAAAGCTTTGCCGTCCTCACGATTACGAAGACAACGCTCTAAGGCATCATGTAAAGATGATAGCTTCTTGTTATAAAAATATGACTGAATAATTCCCACTTAAACTATTTAAATATTAAGTTCAAATAACGAAAATAAAATTATAAAACTTAAAATCAAATAGTCGAATGTCCCCGCGTAATTTCACTATTTAACTATTTTCTAGTCTTTAACGACCAAGGCGGGTAATTCGCTACAGCCCTAATAAAAAATCTTCGCCACTTTAGGGAACTCACAGCCGGTCAAAAACGCGACTTCGTCATCGCGACATTATGCGCAGGTACAAGGATGCCGCTCCTTGGAATGCGAAGATCAATTAAGGCGTGCCGCGCAGCTGCCTGGGCGCTTCACGGACTTTCAAAAAAATTCAATAAAAAGAATTGAAAAAAATGGCTATTTTTGCATGATTTTCACATTTTAAATATTATTCATACGGAATGAGTACTGTATTATCCGAACAGGAACAACTTAGAAGACAGGCGATGCAATCCCTGCTGGATATGGGAATCGATCCTTTTCCAGCAAATGAATTTGTCGTTAATGCACATGCGGCTGATATATTAAAAAACTACGATAGAGATAAGCTGAATTATAAAAACATTACCCTAGCCGGGCGTATCATGAGTCGACGTGTCATGGGCAGTGCTTCCTTTTTTGAAATTCAGGATGCTACGGGACGTATCCAGGCGTATATCAAACGTGATGATATATGTCCTGAAGAAAATAAAGATCTGTACAATGTGGTTTTTAAGAAACTTTTGGACATAGGCGATATCGTCGGTATCAGAGGTTATGTCTTTACGACACAAACGGAAGCCATTGCTGTGCACGTGGAGGAGCTCACCGTATTATCCAAATCATTGCGACCTTTACCGGTCGTTAAATCAGCAGAGGGCAAAACCTTTGATGCTTTTACCGATCCCGAACAGCGCTATAGAATGCGTTACGTCGACTTGATCGTTAATCCGGCCAACAAAGATATTTTCGTAAAACGTACCAAGCTTTTCAACGCCATGCGTCAGTTCTTTAATGATGCAGGCTACATGGAGGTCGAAACTCCAGTACTTCAATCCATTCCTGGTGGTGCGGCGGCGCGTCCGTTTATTACACACCACAATGCACTGGACATCCCCTTGTACCTCCGTATTGCCAACGAGCTGTATCTAAAGAGACTGATTGTCGGCGGTTTTGACGGTGTGTACGAGTTTTCGAAAAACTTCCGCAACGAAGGGATGGACCGTACACATAATCCAGAGTTTACGGCGATGGAAATCTATGTCGCCTACAAGGACTACAATTGGATGATGGACTTTACCGAACGGCTCCTGGAGCACTGCGCCCTGGCCGTAAACGGTACCACTGAAGCTACCTTTGGCGAGCATAAAATTGATTTCAAAGCACCTTATAAACGGATTTCCATGACAGACTCCATTAAAGAGTTTACGGGATTCGATATAACCGGCAAATCCGAAGAAGAAATTCGTATCGCAGCCAAAGAAATGGGTATCGATGTCGATGATACCATGGGTAAAGGTAAGCTCATCGATGAGATCTTTGGGGCAAAATGTGAAGGAAACTACATCCAGCCAACATTCATAACGGATTACCCGAAAGAAATGTCACCATTGACCAAAAAACACCGCGATAATCCAGCGCTCACCGAACGTTTTGAGCTGATGGTGTGCGGTAAAGAGATTGCGAACGCCTATTCGGAACTGAACGATCCGATTGATCAGCGTGAACGCTTTGAGGATCAGCTTCGTCTTTCTGAAAAAGGCGATGATGAAGCCATGTTCATTGACCAGGATTTTCTACGCGCATTGGAGTACGGCATGCCGCCTACCTCCGGTCTGGGCATCGGTATGGACCGCCTAATCATGTTTTTGACCAACAATGCATCCATACAAGAGGTTTTATTTTTCCCGCAGATGCGTCCCGAGAAAATAGTAAAAGTGGCTGACGTGAAGGATTATGAAGAACAGGGAATTCCGGCCGTGTGGGTACCAGCATTACAAAAAATGGGTTTTACGACCATTGAAGCCCTCAAAGAAGCCAATCCGAACAAAGTATTCAACGACCTTGGTGGTATGCGCAAAAAAATGAAATTGGATGTTGCAATGCCGTCAAAAGATGATGTGTTTGCTTGGTTTAATTAATAGCACTCCTATACAAGAAGGTCGGCCCCACAAGTCCGGCCTTTTTTATTATGGCCCTGTGTCCCCCAATCTCCTCCAACCCGTCGGCTAAGCCCTTTCCTACTCCCCAGTGATAAACTTATTACACAACAGCGAGGCCATAAAGGAAGAGCAAATTCCAAACATTTTCTATATTTACGTATCGTGAATAAATACTTTGTTAGCATATGAAGAATATCCTTGCCCTGGATGGTGGTGGCATTCGAGGAATCATTCCGGCTATGGTGCTTGTGGCATTGGAAGAAAAATTGCAGAAGAGCACCATGAACCCCAATGCGCGCATTGCCTCCTACTTTGATTTTATTGCCGGCACAAGCAGCGGCGGAATTCTGACGAGCATACTCCTTTTCCCAGATGAAAACAACCCCAGCCAACCTAAGTTTTCTGCACGAGATGCACTAAACCTCTTCGTCAATCATGGTACAGAAATTTTCAACGCGTCCAAATGGCGGCATTTTCTCAGCAGCTTGGGCCTGGTCAGCGAACTTTATTCATCTGCTCCGCTGGCAAATGTGCTTGACAAGTATTTTCAGAATGCAAGGCTTAGCCAGCTCATCAAGCCCTGCATCATCACAGCCTATAATATCGAGCTACGGAAAAATCATTTCTTCAGACAGCAAAAAGCGATTACACATGGTGAAGCCCGTGATTTCTATCTTAAAGATGTCTGTAAAGCGACCTCGGCCGCTCCGACCTTTTTCCCGGTAGCTGAGATCTATTCCGTTTCGAAAACGCGATATCCGCTGATTGACGGCGGTGTGTTTGCACAAAATCCATCCATCTGTGGACTTCTGGAAGTACTCAAAGCATTTAATAGCACCCAAATCAATGATATGTTTATGGTATCGTTGGGTACGGGAATGTCAAAGACTGCTTATAATTACGAACATTTTAAGAAAAAGCTCGCCATCCAGATCGGCCCTGCCCTGGTAGACATCATGACCAGTGCCTCTTCGGAGAGCACCGAGTATTTTATCAGGCAGCTGTTTCATAGCAACGGCAAAAGCCAAAACTACATACGTCTCGAACCAGCAAACCTCTCGAGCATCAACCCCTCACTGGATGCAGCTTCTGCCAATAACATACAGAAGCTGATTTCCTTATCAGACCGTCTGATCAGTGAACATGAGGGAACACTGGACTATATTGTGGCTCATCTGCTCAAAGAAAAGAATCAGAACAAAAAGAAAAATCCATGGAGTAAGTTGATGGATAAGTTCTAAAAAGTTACTTTTACGCATATTTTAAATTTATATGGCATTAAACTACGTCTGGGTTGCATTTTTTCTAATTACATTTGCCGTTGCCCTTGTCAAACTGATCTTTTTTGGTGATACCGAGATCTTCCAACAAATTGTCAATTCGATCTTTGACAGCGCTAAAACCGGAGCCGAAATATCTTTGGGCCTGATCGGAATGATGAGCTTCGCTTTAGGTATCATGAAAATCGGCGAAAAAGGTGGTATGATCGCCATCTTTGCCAAGATCGTTGGCCCTTTTTTTCATAAACTCTTTCCCGAAATACCTAAAAATCACCCGGCGCTCGGCTCGATCCTCATGAATTTTTCGGCAAATGCTCTCGGTCTTGACAATGCAGCAACCCCGCTCGGACTTAAGGCCATGAAGGAACTTCAGGAGCTGAACAACAATAAGGAGACGGCAACCAATGCACAGATCATGTTTATTGTCCTCAATGCGTCCAGCCTGACGCTGCTTCCCATCTCGATTATGGCCTATCGAAAGGAAGCAGGTGCGCCGGATCCCTCGGATGTGTTCCTTCCTATCCTTATCGCCACATTCTTCTCCACATTGGTCGCATTGATCCTTGTGGCAATTTACCAGAAAATCAACCTGTTTAATAAGGTCGTCCTTGGTTACTTGGGTGGTATGTGCTTATTTATTGGAGGCCTATTGTATTACTTCTCGGGATTACAACAGTCAGAGATCGAAATATTCAGTAAAGTATTTGGCAATGTGATCTTGTTCAGCCTGTTTACTTCTTTTATCGGCCTGGCTCTTTTCCGCAAGGTGAATGTTTACGATTCCTTCATCGAAGGCGCCAAGGAGGGCTTTGAAGTGTCGGTCAAAATCATTCCTTATCTTGTTGCCATGCTCGTCGGCATAGCTGTGTTCAGGGCCTCGGGTACGATGGATTACATGGTTGCAGGTATATCCAGGGCCATCGCATTCTGTGGCCTCGACACCTCTTTTGTAGACGCGCTACCCGTCGCATTTATGAAACCACTCAGTGGCTCGGGAGCGCGGGGATTGATGGTCGACCTCATGAATGCCAAAGGTCCAATGGATTTTGCCTCGCGTGTGGCCTGCGTTATCCAAGGGTCTACCGAAACAACATTTTACGTACTGGCCGTCTACTTTGGTTCGGTGGGCATCCGGCGTACGCGCCATGCACTGCCCTGTGCACTACTGGCTGAACTGGCCGGTGTGGTCGCTGCCATTATTATTTCGTATATTTTCTTTAAATAACCTGAAATACGGTAGGTTTATCACAACCGTTAAATGGGATATAGCAACTGGGGCTAAAGCCCACAAACAACGATACAGATGAAAAAGACAATTGCACTTATAGCACATGACGGTAAAAAACCGGAAATGGTGGCTTTCGTCAAGGACCATCAGGATCTACTCGAACATGCCGATATTATTGCGACAGGAACCACAGGTTCGTACGTACGTAAGACAGGACTGCCTGTCGAATTGAAATTAAGCGGTCCCATGGGCGGTGATGCCCAGATTGCGGCACTGGCTGCAGAAGGAAAAGTCGATGGTATCATCTTCTTTCGTGATCCGCTCGGAAAACATGCACATGAACCAGATATCCAGATGCTCATGCGTGTCTGTGACTTGTATAATGTTCCCTTGGCAACCAACCCTGCAACGGGTAGCTTGATCATTGAAGGACTACTGGAGGATCTAATTGATTAACAAAATATAATTTAAACAGAATAATGGAAAACGAAGTTGTCGTCACCATCGGCCAGGTGCCTTATACCACAACCGTTCAATATGGCAAGCATCAGATCATTGCTGACGAACCGGAAGAACTTGGTGGCGAGGATCAGGGAATAAACCCGACTCCGCTATTACTGTCTTCTTTGGGGACCTGTAAAGCGATCACCGTAAAAATGTATGCCGACCGCAAAAAATGGCCGCTCGAAGAAGTGATCGTTCGACTGACCTATGAGGTACAAATCAGCGAGCAGCAGCAGACGACCTATATAAAATGCCACATCAGCTTTAAAGGAGATCTCGACACGGAACAGAAGACAAGGTTGTTCAAGATTGCAGACCGCTGTCCAGTACACAAAATATTAACTAATCCTATTGTAATAAGTTCAAATCATTTGTAGCTGTTTCTTGGGATAACCGAAGACACTATTTATATTTGTCCGCACAAAAAAACAAAGCCATGCAATTGGATCCACAAATAGCAATAGACTCTCCTTTTAGATCAATAAAGCGGGAAGACTGGAAAAATCTAAATGGAAAAGTCCTGCACAGCTTCAGTCCGGAAGACCTCGAAAAGTTGCATGCACTCAACGAGCCGCTGACCAATCAGGAGATCGAAGAAGTATATTTTCCGTTGAGCCATTTGCTCGAGATCCATATTGACCGCTTTCAAAGCCTGCACCAGCGAACCAACCGTTTTTTTGGCAAAGTAGAAAGCAGATTGCCTTATATCATTGGTATCGCGGGTTCGGTTGCTGTCGGAAAAAGTACGACCGCAAGAGTATTACAGCGTGTACTTAGCATGCTTCCATCCAAACCAAAGGTGGACCTGGTGACTACGGACGGCTTCCTTTATCCCAATAAACAGCTTATTGAAAAAGGCATACTAAACCGCAAAGGTTTCCCCGAAAGTTACGATGCCAAACGTTTAATCCATTTTTTATCTGCAGTAAAGTCCGGTGCACCAAAAATTACCGTCCCCGTATACAGCCACTTAGTTTACGATGTACTGCCCGACACCCAACAACAGATCATTGAACAGCCTGACATCCTTATCGTTGAAGGCATCAACGTCTTACAGGTCAACTCCCAGCGGCCACGTAAAGGACATAGCGTTTTCGTCTCCGATTTCTTTGACTATTCGATCTATGTGCATGCCAGCGAAAAAAATCTTATTGAATGGTATACCAATCGATTTGAGTCACTGCGCGCCACAGCGTTCCAAAATCCTGAATCTTTCTTCCACAAATATGCCGATATGACACCGACGGAAAGTCATGCCATGGCCGTGAGCATCTGGAATGAGATCAACAAACCCAATCTGATCAAAAACATTCTGCCCACGCGTTATCGTGCAGATCTAATTCTCGAAAAAGGTAGCCACCACTTTGTCAAAAACGTGAAGGTCAGGAAGATCTAAACAACGGTCTTTTTAAATTGCAACACCTCATTCAAAATTCTGCTCTGCACTTGCTGATGGATCTTATTGCTGGATGAGATCGTCGTCACCTCCACTTTATATTTAATAAAGTCCTTGCCCACATCCGCAACTTTTACCGTAAATCCCTGTGCATGGTCTAGATTGGGATTGCGCCCGAACAATGGCTTAAAGTAAAGTTCCAGTTCTTCAACGCCGACCGCCCGGTCAATGGGCAATTCAAATTTCACGACTATTTTATTGGATTTCTGGGAAGTCTTATTGACCAGTGTCGCTGTAAACACCAAATTATTGGGAATCATGACGGCGTCATCATCTTCATCCCTGACAACGAGGTTTGCGAGTGTTATATCCACGATTTTCCCCTGATATTCTCCGATTTTAATCCGGTCACCGATGGCAAACTGATCTGAAAACATAATAATCAGCCCTGAGATCATATTCGTGATATATTCCCTGAAAATAACAGCAATGGCCATGGCCACAATCGTCAGGCTGGTGATAAACTCCTTCGGGTTGATACCAGCGGCAATCATCAGGCTGACAAGGATAAAAAAGACATTGACTACCGTGGCAACGCGGGTCACGCCAAGCACAAAATTGCTGCGCACGACCTGCTGTTCATTTCTGCTATTGTACAACTTCACCAAAATAAAATGACCGATCGAAATCAGTACATTGGCAGTGAGGAAAGTATTGAGGCCATAGGCGATATTCCGTATGGTTTCTTTTTGCTGATAAAAAGCGTCAAACTGCACAAACGAAGCAGTCAGCGCAATCCATAGAATAATCCTCACAACAAAAGAAACAGAAATAGATTTAGTCATCTTCTTCATTTAGCTCTTTGCAAATAAAAGCAAAATTATCGTTTTCTTACTGGCAAAGAAAGATTTTGCGCGTTAAAAAGAAAATAAAAAACTTTTCATCGCGACACGATTTTACTTTTACGTAAAAAGGAGTATCTAGAAATACCTATCTTTGCATAAAGACATGACATGCCACTAAATGAAGGAATCCAACGTGCAAACTGAACTGAACGTAACCGGAATGCACTGTACAAATTGTGCAATTTCAATTCATAAATATCTGGAAGACAATGGTGCAAAGGACATTTACGTCAATTTTGTTTCAGATGAAGTCCGATTTTCTGATATACCTGCGGATCGAGTTCCAGCGCTTGTTAAGGGCATTGAATCTTTAGGTTATAAAGTCGTGAGGGACAACGATAAGCGGCCGAGTGTCTGGAGATCGGTAGAACTTAAGTTTATTCTCTGTCTGTTGTTTACGATCCCTTTATGGAGCCACATGTTTATCCGGCTTCCCTTTTTGCATGAACCTTATGTGCAGCTGGCGCTGTGTGCACCGGTTTACCTGATGGGATGCATCTACTTTGGAAGCAGCGCCCTGCGATCCTTATGGAATAAAATGCCCAATATGGATGTTCTGATTTTTACGGGCTCCACAGCTGCATTTGCTTATAGCCTGATTGGCACTTATTACCAACTCGGGCACGACTACCAATTTTACGAGACTTGTGCCACCATCATCACCTTGGTGTTCATGGGCAATGTACTTGAAAAAAGGGCGGTTAAAAAGACGGGGTCCGCTATTGAAGACCTGGTAAGTTATCAGGATGTCAGCGCCACAAAGATTGAAGGAGATACCGAATCCGAAATCAGCGCCAGAGATATCAAGTCCGGCGACGTACTCAAGGTGAATGCCGGCGAGCAGATTCCTGCCGACGGAGATATTTTAGAAGGACATGCTTGGGTGGATGAATCCATGCTCACAGGGGAAAGCCTACCCGTAGAAAAAGATAAATATGATGCCGTGATCGGTGGGACTATGCTAACAGAAGGCAATATCCGTATGGTTGCCACCAGCGTCGGAAAGAAAAGCGTTCTTTATCAGATTATTCAGTTGATCAAGGATGCTCAGCAAAAAAAGCCCCCCATCCAGAAATTTGGTGATAAAGTGGCAGCGTACTTTGTACCTATTGTAGTAGCCATTTCCTTTTTTACCTTTTTCATTGCTTACTTTATCGCGCAGCTATCCCTGCAGCAGTCCTTAATGAACGCCATAGCGACACTGGTGGTATCCTGTCCCTGCGCCATGGGTTTGGCCACTCCCACTGCCGTGATGGTCGGATTGGGCCGCGCAGCCAGACAGGGTATTCTGATCAGAGGTGGCAGTACGATTGAGGAGCTATCTGATATCAAACAAATGGTCTTTGATAAGACAGGGACGCTCACCACCGGTGATTTTAACATCAAAGCCATTCAGACGTTTGGCATTGAACAATCTCAGGTGGAGTCAATCATTGCACAGTTGGAGGGCTATTCTAACCACCCAATTGCCAGATCAATCCGCAAGCAGTTAAAAGAGGTGAAATCCTATCGTATCATTTTTAAAGAAGTCAACGAAGTCAAAGGCCAAGGCATTTTTGCGACCGACACCAATGGCAACAGCTATTCTATTTGCAATGCGAAAATCGGTAAAAAAGACTATTCCAACCGGTACGATCTTACATTAACCATCAATGACGTTGTCATCGCAGGCATCGTGTTGGAAGATCAGCTCAAATCTTATGCGAAGGAATTAATACAGTTTTTGAAGGATAACGGTATACGTCCCATCCTGCTAAGCGGAGACCGAAAAAGCAAATGTGAGCGCACCGCACAGAAACTGGGTATCGCGGATGTGTATTGGGAAAAATCTCCAGCGGAAAAACTTGACGTCCTATCCGGAATCAAAAAATTGGGACCGACAGCTATGGTCGGCGACGGCATCAATGACGCTCCGGCTTTGACAGCAGCGACGGTGGGAATCTCCCTTGGTGACGCCACCCATGTCGCGATACAGTCTGCCAAAGTAGTGCTTCTGAACAATGATCTGCGGTCCATAGAAAAGCTGCTGCGCATCGGAAGCCATACACTATTGACAATCAAACAAAACCTGTTCTGGGCTTTTGCTTACAACATCGTCGCTATACCGCTGGCCGCAGCGGGCTATTTGGGACCAATGTTAGCCGCCTTGAGTATGGCCTTTTCAAACCTTATCGTCATCGGCAACTCCATCCGGCTCCGTTTTAAAAAACTGAAGTAAAAACAAGACCGCATAAGTACCTGGAGAATCCATAAAAGATTCTCTTTTTTGTGTATATTAGGGCTCAATTCATTCGCTTTTGAGGTTAATTTTTTGTAACTTCGCATGCGTAGCAAGCCAGGTATAAGGCTTGCTTACTAGTTTTATTGAAACCAAATTCATATGGCTGAAGAAACAGAAAACGACAACAATCTTGTTCCGGCAAACGACCGGATTATCCCAATTAATATCGAGGACCAGATGAAGTCCGCCTACATTGACTATTCCATGTCGGTCATTGTATCCCGGGCCCTTCCTGACGCGCGTGATGGTATGAAGCCTGTTCACAGACGTGTGCTTTATGGTATGTTGGACTTGGGGGTAACCAGCGGCAAGCCTTACAAAAAGTCTGCCCGTATCGTGGGGGATGTATTAGGTAAATATCACCCACATGGTGATTCTTCCGTGTACGACACGATGGTCCGTATGGCACAAGATTGGAGTTTACGCTACCCCTTGGTAGACGGTCAGGGTAACTACGGTTCCATTGACGGCGATCCACCTGCGGCAATGCGTTATACCGAGGCAAGATTAAAAAAGATTGCCGAAGAAATGCTGTCCGACATCAACAAAGATACTGTAGACTTCCAAAATAACTTTGACGACTCACTACAGGAACCTACCGTATTACCGACACGGATACCCAACCTTCTTGTCAATGGCGCTTCGGGTATTGCGGTCGGTATGGCAACAAATATGGCTCCCCATAACCTTTCAGAAGTTATTGACGGCACCGTGGCCTTTATCGACAACCGTGATATTGAGGTGTCCGAACTGATGCAATATATAAAAGGTCCCGATTTCCCTACCGGAGCATTAATCTATGGATATGCAGGGGTGCAGGACGCGTTCAACACCGGACGTGGCCGCATCGTCATGCGCGCCAAAGCAGAAATAGAAACCAGCAGCTCAGGCAAAGAGCAGATCATTGTAACCGAAATCCCTTATCAGGTAAATAAGGCCAATATGATTGAGCGTACTGCCGAATTGGTTAACGAGAAAAAGCTGGAAGGAATTTCCGCTATCCGTGACGAGTCAGACCGCTCGGGTATGCGCATTGTTTACGACATCAAACGTGACGCCAACGCCAATGTCGTATTAAACAATCTCTTTAAATATACCGCACTACAGACTTCTTTTTCAGTCAACAACATTGCTTTAGTTAAAGGCCGTCCACAGCTTCTGAATCTGAAAGATATGATTCATGAATTTGTTGAGCACAGACATGATGTTATCATCAGACGGACCCGTTATGAATTGGCTGAAGCTGAAAAACGCGCACATATTCTGGAAGGCTACCTGATCGCCTTGGATCATCTGGATGAGGTCATCAGATTAATTCGTAATTCCGAAACACCGGAAGATGCACGGGTTGGATTAATGGACAAATTTGGTCTATCCGATCTTCAGGCACGCGCAATTTTGGATATGACCCTGCGGCGCCTAACAGGACTGGAGCGGGATAAGATCAAAGAGGAATACGCTGAATTGATGAAAACAATCGACTATCTGAAATCGGTATTGGAAGATGAATCCTTACGGATGAAAATCATCAAGGACGAATTGATTGAAATCAAAGAAAGATATGGCGATGAACGTAGATCCCAGATCGTACATTCTGCGGAAGATATGCGGATGGAGGATTTTATTGATGACGAAGAGATTGTGATCACGATCTCTCACAATAGCTATGTGAAGCGTACACCATTGTCAGAATATAAACGCCAGGGACGCGGCGGCCGTGGTTCCATCGGCACCAACACCCGCGAAGAGGACTTCACCGAACATATCATCACAGCCTCGGCACATAACTATATGCTGTTGTTTACCGAGGCGGGACGCTGTTTTTGGCTACGGGCTTTTGAAATTCCTGAAGGTAGCCGGACGTCACGTGGCCGTGCACTTCAAAACATCATCAACGTTCCGAAGGAGGAAAAGATCAAAGCCTATATTCTGGTCAAAAATCTGAAAGATCAGGAGTATCTGGAAAACAATTTTATTATCATGTGTACCAAGAAAGGTACCATTAAAAAGACCTCACTGGAGGCGTACTCACGTCCGCGGGCTAATGGTATCAATGCGATCAATATCAACGAGGGTGATCAATTGATCGAAGCCTGTCTGACCACTGGAAGCAGCGAAATCGTGATGGCACTCCGTTCGGGACGGGCAATCCGTTTCAATGAATCTACCGTTCGTCCAATGGGTAGAACAGCTACAGGGGTGCGCGGTATCACATTAGCTTCGGAGACAGATGAAGTAATTGGCATGATTAGTGTAAATGATTCAGAAACAACCGTATTGGTGGTTTCCGAAAAAGGCTATGGAAAACGTACAGATATCGAAGATTATCGGGTCACCAACCGTGGCGGTAAAGGTGTAAAAACCATCAATGTAACGGAGAAGACAGGTGAACTGGTCGCGATAAAAGGCGTTACGGATGCTGAAGACCTCATGATCATCAACAAATCAGGCATCGTTATCCGCATAGCGGTAGAGGAACTGAGGGTCATGGGCCGTGCGACACAAGGCGTCAGACTCATCAATCTGAAAGATAATGATGAGATTGCTTCCATCACTAAAGTAGATCGTGAAGAAGAATCTGATGAAGAAATCGGAAATCCGGAAACTACGGAAGGCTTTGCTTCTGAAGAAACCACAGATTCAAACGAAGAATAAATTGAATGAACTGCCATGAGCGTAAATTTAGCTCAGTACTGAATTAAATAAACACGCAAGATGGATTCATTACTTATAAAAATCAATTATTCTAATGAAGAACTTACTGATATCATTGTTCATATCTGCAAGTAGTTTAACTGTTGCTGCCCAATCGAATCTGAAAGAGGGTAGCAACAGTTTTGCTTTATATACCAAAACTGGCGAATTTAAAAATCTTGAAAACGCAAGAAAGTTTGCAGATGCTGCGTTCCAGTCCCGAAAGGACTCGGCCTCTGTCAACAACAATCTTTTAAGGGCATTGGTTTACAGCTCGCTGGCCGTCGCCGACTCTACACGGAAACAGCAGTACAAACTAGATCCGATCGATGTGTCCATCAAATCACTGAAACTGCTGGACGCAAAAAAAGCACGGCGTAACTTTCCGGCAGAAATGGATTACATCCGGCAGAATCTTGCAGGGGCTATCTCCTATCAGGCTGGTCTGGCGCTAAAGGAGCAAAAATTTGACAAGGCTTATCAAGCCTACCTGCGCATAGATTCATTGGGATTTAAGAATGCTGACCTTAAATACAATCTTGCTGTGCTTGCTGGCAAGAATAAAGATTATTTGAATTCGATCAGGTATTACGATGAACTTATTAAAGGCGAGAATCCAAAGCCAAACTACTTTTTAGAGTTAGCACAAATTTATAGTTTGGGAGGTACTAAACAAGATGTTCTAAGCGTTTTAGAAAAAGGACATTCAGTATTTCCGGAGAATAAACAGTTGCTCTTTCGGTTGATCGATGTGTATACGGCGAATGGCTCCTATGATGCGATCCTGAACGTAATTGCTGATGCGATCCGCCTGGAACCTGAAAACATTGAATTAAACTATATTGCTGGTTATTCATACCAAAATGCCAATGATCTAAAAAAAGCTAAGGAATATTATAATAACGTGCTGAGGCTAGATCCCAATAACTACGAGTCTAATCTGGCATTAGGTTTAATTAATCTGGAGACATTATTGAAAGATCCGACAAACCAAGATATCCAGGATCTTACAATTGAATACCTTTTGAAGGCAAACGAAGTAAAACCATATGATGTTAATGCCCTTAGGGCTTTGGCAAAATACTATACACTTATTGACGATGCGTCTCAACTGGACAGAGTAAATTTATTATTGAATCAATTAACAGTTAAATAGATATGAATTTAAAATCTCTATTATTATTAGCAGCGATCGGAACTGTTTCTACATCAGTTTCTTTTGCGCAGTCAGGTAACGTTAAAAAAGCAAAAAGTGGTCTGGCCAAATTTCAGGAGCTGAAAGAAGCTGGTACCGCCCAACTAGGCTTACCAAACCTCAAGTCAGCAAAAGAAGCTATTGATGCTGCTGTTGTCCACGAAAAAACAAAAGATAATGCGGAAGCATGGACAGTATATGCTTTGGTCAATGCCAACCTATCCACAATAGACAAATCTGCCGAATTGGCAAAATTAGCTGAAGATGGAATTGCGAAAGCCAAGCAACTGGATACTGACGGTGCCAATAAAGCTAATATTACCGTGGCTGAACAAATTCTCGGGCAGTACAACTTTAATATTGGCGCGGAGGAATATCAGGCACAGAAATATGCTGATTCATACAACTCATTCACAAAGGCATTGACCTTTCTACCCGGAGACACCTTGGTTACTTATTATAGCGGTGTAGCAGCCTTATCCAATAAAGATTACAAGAACGCAATCGAACGTTATAAAGAGTTGATTCCGAGAAAGGATTTCTCTTCCCATAAAACAATTATGGTCGATCTGCCTAAACTATACCTGTCGGTACAGGATACAGCCTCCGCTTTAGAGTATGCAAAAAAAGCCGCTGAAGCTTATCCGGATGACAATGCAGCGATGACGCAGAATATCGAGCTGAATTTAATTACCGGTCACGAAAAAGAAACCATCGATGCCATTACATCCCAATTAGCTAAAGATCCGGGCAATAAGAATTTAAACTATTATTTAGGAATAGCGCAATCAGCTGCGAAAAATGACGAAGCCGCAATCGCTGCTTATAAGAAAGCACTGGAAGCCGATCCTAATTTCTTCGAAGCCAACACCAATCTGGCAATCACGCTAATGAATAAAACACGTGAAAAGCTGAACGAGGTAAACAACAACAGAAAGCTTACCCAAGCACAATACAATGCCGAAGTGGACAAAATTAAGGCCGAATTAAAGCCTGTATTACCTTATTTGGAAAAAGCGGTAGCGCTACAGCCAAAGAATGTCGATGCTTTGACCAATTTGAAAAACTACTATGTCTTCATGCAGGACGAAGCGAAGACTGCTGAAATTAACGCAAAAATTAAAGAGGTCGAATAATAAAAATCAGTATAATATAAAAATCCCCGGATCTCTGGGGATTTTTTATTTTCCTTGAACCCTACGCTTTTTCATCATAGGAGGCAAACCTTTCCCTGAAGGAATACCAAAAACTCTTTAAGGGAATTTAGGATTACATTAATGCGGCAGACTTTTCCCTCAAGGCAACACCAAAACTCTCTAAGGGAATTTAGGATTACATCACTGGGGCAGACTTTTACCTTAAGGGAACGCTGAAACTCTTTAAAGGAATTTTGGATTGCTTCAACGCAACAGACTTTTCCCAGAAGGTAATGCCAAAACTTTTTAAGGGAATTTAGGATTACGTAAATGCGGCAGACTTTTACCTTAAGGGAACGCCAAAACTCTTTAAGGGAATTTGGGATTACATCAATGCGGCAAACCTTTACCTTAGGGGAACGCCAAAACTCTTTGAAGGAATTTAGGATTACATCAGTGCGAAAGATTTTTCCCTTGAATTCAGCCTAGAATTTGGGACATCTAAAATCGGCCTTTAAATCAGATTTTCTAATATAATATTATTGTATACCAATAAATTTTAAGAGGTAAAATACTGCCAAACGCAGTTCTCAGCATGATGCATTTTGGCGGAATTTTACCCCTTTTAAGACCGTCAGGCCTCCAAATGAACAAGCGACACTAGCTATAGCAACGTTGCCTGTAAGGTCTTTTCGAAACTAAAGGCTTTACTCACTGGACAATTGTCTTTTGCCTTTTGAGCGAGTTCCTGAAATTTGGTATTGTCAATGGATGGTACTTTTGCCGTCAGCTCCAACTCAGAACGTACGATCGCTCCGTTTTCAAAAACAATAGTGGATACAGTTTTGAGTTCATCTGGAACAAATCCAGCTTCTGTTAAAAATGCGCTCAATTGCATGGTGAAGCAACCGGCATGTGCGGCCGCCAGTAATTCCTCAGGATTTGTACCGACACCATCTTCAAATCGGGTTGAAAAAGAATACTGTGTCTCGTTCAGGACTGTACTGTCTGTCGTCAGGTTTCCTTTTCCTTCTTTTAGATTGCCATTCCATAAGGCTGTTGCTTTTCTTCTCATGAGTATTGTATTTATTCAAATGTTTGTTGTAATCCGCTTTAAGGGCATCGCCTACTATAAAACAACACAAAGCACAAAAAGTTGCATTCGTACTATAGTTTATGTCGCATTTCTAGATGAAACAACGTTTATCAGGGTATAAAACTAAACTCATGAATAAACTTTCCTTTCTTTGTGTCTTTGTTGCAATTTTCTCCGCTTGTAAAACCCAGCAGGGCAACCGTCAGGTACTCATACAGGATTGTCCTGATGAAAAAATCATCAACAAAATTCCCGGTCCTCCGGTAAAAGGAGAATCCGAAAAGGTTTATTATATTTATCAGGGGAAAAAGCTGTCTCCAAAACAATTTGATCAGGAGTGGCTCGAGAAGAATTGTGAGATTAAAGAGACAGTAGTCTATTGATTTTATTTTTGAAAACAAGCTCAAAGACGTATTTTTGCCTAAAATTTTTAAAATGACAGTTTCTTTACGGGAGGTCAATAAAAAGATTTTAGGCTACGTTTCTTTAACTTTTCTCGGTTACTTCACGATCGGCCTATCACTTGCAACCTTGCCCATCTTCATCCACCAAATCTTAGGATTCAATACGATAATTGCTGGGCTGGTCATCAGTGTACAATATATAGCGACCTTTTTACTTCGCGGTTACGCTGGAAAAATTGTGGATACCAAAGGTCCTAAGGTATCTGTATTGCGCAGTATGTTATTTTTTGCGCTTTCAGGTATTTTTCTTCTTCTGGTTTTTCTTTTCAGATCCCAACCGTTCCTAAGTCTGGGTCTATTGTTGGTGACGCGGCTATTTACGGGTATCGGCGAAGGCCTTGTCGGTGCCAGCCCGATCAACTGGGCTTTATTGGATCTGGGAGATGAACATGCAGCCAAAGCCATTTCCTTTAATGGTATCGCCAGTTATGGCGCCCTCGCCCTGGGTGCACCACTGGGCGTATTCATGGCTGAACATGTGAACTACCAATCGCTGGCCATACTCACATTTGCTGTCGGAGTCCTCGGTTACTTTTACAGTAAATCCAAAAAACCTTACCGCGTGGCGTTTAAGAAAACTGCTCCAGTCAGTTTCAAACGTGTACTTTTGACTGTCGCTCCGTTCGGAGCCTGTTTGGCTTTGGGTGGTCTCGGTTTTGGCAGCATTTCGACCTTTATGACGCTTTACTATGAGTATTTCAACTGGCAAAATGGAGCCGTATGTTTAACAGTATTTGGCATTTTCTTTATTCTGACGCGGCTCGTGTTCAATAAGGCCATAGACCAATTTGGAGGCCTGCGCATAGCATTAGTAAGCCTTTTCGTGGAAGCCTTGGGCTTACTTGTCATCGCTCTTGCCTTACATCCAATTTGGACGCTGGCGGGAGCTGCGTTGACAGGATTGGGTTTTTCGCTTGTCTTCCCCGCTTTGGGTGTAGAGGCCATTAAAAGAGTAGACGGCAGTCAACAAGGTTCAGCGCTGGCGGCCTATGGGCTATTTATTGACATTTCGCTGGGAATTACCGGACCGCTGATTGGCTTCGTTGCCAATAATATTGGGATGACCAGTATCTACCCTTTCAGTGCCATTATGGTCGCCATCGGTTTTGCCGTAGTGGGAAATTTATATTATCATAAAAGAACAAAACTCGCCTGACATCTTTACTTATCATAAGGATCTCTAAAAAACGTAAAGCCGCTTGAATTTGCATCCAAGCGGCTTATTTATTCATGTATATGAAACTATGGAAGCAGCGCTAAAAGCCGCATGCTCCAAAGATTGCAGTCAACTAATCCGCAATACTGGGTACCGATACCATTTCATTGGTATCAGCGTTGTAATCGATGCCGTCAAAGTTGAATCCGAATAGATTGAAAAATTCGTTTCGGTAACCTTCAATATCCGAGATCTCAGCGAGATTTTCAGTTGTGGCTTTCTCCCACAGCGCCGCGACCTCGGCCTGAACATCCGCACGCATTTCCAGGTCGTCCACACGGATACGGCCTTTATCATCGAGTAATACCTTACCGTCGGCGGTATATAAACGCTCTGCAAACAGACGTTGCATCTGTTCAATCGTGCCCTCGTGAATTCCCTTTTCTTTCATCACTTTATACAAAAGTGAAATATACAAGGGTACTACAGGGATCGCTGAGCTTGATTGCGTAACCAGCGCCTTATTCACAGATACATAAGCGACACCATGAATATCGTTTAATATGTCGTTAATTGCAGGAACAGTAGCCTCCAGATCATCTTTTGCGCGACCTATTGTTCCGTTACGGTAGATTGGATAAGTCAGTTCAGGACCAATATACGAATAAGCTACTGTCTTCACCCCTTCTGCAAGAACACCTGCAGCTTTTAAATCTTCGATCCAGAACTTCCAGTCTTCTCCACCCATGACAGCTACGGTATTAGCAATATCTCCTTCGTTTTCAACAGGTTGAATTGTAATATCTGACACAATACCTGTATGAAAATCTACTGTCTTATTGGTAAAAGGCTCCTTGATTGGTTTTAGCACAGACGCATGCGCCACACCAGTTTTCGGGTGTGTACGACGTGGAGATGCCAAACTGTAAACCACTAAATCTACTTGTCCTAAATCTTTTTTGATCAGATCAATCGTCTGCTGTTTGATCTCATCTGAAAATGCATCACCATTAATGCTTTTAGCATATAATCCAGCGTCATGAGCTTCTTTTTCAAATGCAGCTGAATTATACCAACCGGCAGTTCCGGGTTTGCCTTCTGCTGCAGGCTTCTCAAAAAACACACCGATTGTAGCAGCTCCAGAACCAAATGCTGCAGAAATCCGGGATGCAATACCAAAGCCTGTAGAAGCACCGATAACCAATACTTTTTTTGGCCCGTTCGCGATCTCACCCTTTGATTTCACGTATTCAATTTGATTTTTAATGTTTTGCGCAGCCCCTTGTGGATGCGAGGTTAAACAAATAAAACCTCTAGTTCTTGGTTGTATAATCATCTTGATTAATTTTCTTACTACTTGTTTTATTGATTAGGCAAAATAAGGAATTTTAAATGAGAAAATCGCCATAAAAATCAATTACTTTTTGTTTCATTTCGAAATGAACATGCATTTGCTTACTTTCACAGAAGCAAATAAACATACGTCCTATTTATTTATGCCATTCCAATTTACAACTAAAAAAAGTAAACGTACAGCACTTTTCTTAGGTATCCTTGCGGCCTTTTTCTTCGCCAGCACCTTTGTGCTCAACCGTATTATGGCTGTATCAGGTGGCAGCTGGCAGTGGACGGCTGCGCTCCGTTTTATCTGGATGCTGCCGGTATTATTCATTATAGTCTGTTTGAGAGGCAATCTGTCTGGCCTTTTGAATGAAATAAAAGCCAATGTCGGAAAATGGCTACTTTGGAGTACAGTAGGTTTCGGACTATTCTATGCCACCCTGACATTTGGAGCAAGTTATGGCCCCTCCTGGCTGGTTGCAAGCACCTTCGAATTTACGATTATTGCCGGTATGTTTATAGGCCCCTTACTGGAAAAGAAAGGGCAACGAAGGGCCATATCCAAAGGGTCGCTTCTCTTTTCGCTTATAATATTTATAGGCATTCTTCTCATGCAGATTACCGAAGCCCAGCGTACTTCTCTGCGTTCAATATTACTCGGAAGCATTCCAGTATTGGTCGGAGCCATAGCCTATCCTCTGGGCAACCGCCAAATGATGAACATAACAGGCAACAGGCTGGATGCTTTCCAGCGCACACTGGGCATGACGCTCTGTAGTATGCCCTTTTGGATTATATTGAGTTCTTTTGCATATGTTGAAAGTGGCTGGCCGACGAATCAGCAACTTTTTCAGACAGCCATGGTTGCCCTATTCTCAGGTATTGTTGCCACCTTGCTATTTTTCACCGCTACAGATATGGTGCATACCGACCACAAGGCGCTTGCCGCCGTCGAGGCAACGCAGGCCGCGGAAGTAATTTTTACCCTTTGTGGGGAGATTATCCTGCTACATGCCGCATTCCCCAATATATATTCCTGCGCAGGTATTGTTCTGGTAGTCGCCGGAATGATTCTCCATAGCCGGTCAGGCTGAAGCTGCCAAGTGTGTGCCGACGGATCATTTGTCGAAGGAAAGTGTCTTGCTGATCTTACCGAGGTTCAAACTATTTGCCATCGCAGAAAATATAGCGTAATACGTGCCTTTGCGAGCATAGAGATCCTCATGCTTGCCCTGCTCAACGACCCGCCCCCTCTCCATCACTACAATCATATTCGAATCGATAATTTGCGATATGCTATGTGAAACAATGATGACCGTACGGTCCCTTTTAATGGCATCCAGACTGTTTTTGATCTGTTCAGTAGCAATAGCATCCAGATTAGCCGTAGGTTCGTCCAAGAAGATAATGGGAGGATTTTTCAAAAACAGGCGCGCAATGGCAATACGCTGCTGCTGTCCCCCCGATAGTAGCTGAGCATCCGACTTATATCCTTTTGGTAATTCCATAATCTGTTGATGAATATAGGCTTTCTTGGCTGCCTCGACAATTTCTTCTTTTGAACTCCCTATTTTACCGTAGGCGATGTTCTCGTATATCGTCCCTTTAAAGATATGATTACGTTGTAGTACCATGCCGACATGTTCGCGCAGATATGCCGTGTCATAATCGGCCAGGTCCACGCCGTCCAGAATTATCTGTCCGCGCGAAGGCTCATAAAATTTGTCCAGCAAATTGATCACTGTACTCTTACCCGCTCCACTGAGGCCTACCAAAGCCGTAATTTCGTTGGGCCGTATCGAAAAATTCACATTTTTCAAAGCCAATGTACCATTGGGATATGCAAAAGATACATTTTTCAATTCCAGATTCCCCTTAATGCGTACTGGACGGTAAGTGCCTCTCGATTCGATCTGTTCATCCGCTTCCAAAATCTCAAAAAAGGATTCAGAGTAGATCAGCGCATCGTTTACTTCGTCATAAATGCGGTGCAATTGCCGAATCGGTGCCGACACGTTATTAAACAGCATAATATGAAACATGATCGCGCCAATACTCATCTGTGCTGACAATACCAGATAGGCTGTCAATACGATAATGATGACTACTGCAATTTGTTCGACAAAATTTTTGATGCTATCATATAGGAAACTCGTTTTACGGGTCTGCATCTGATTTTCCGTCATTTCAAACTGAATCTTTTCGTGCCGGGCAGCCTCTTCAGGTTCGCGGACAAACGACTTGATAACCAAAATAGAATCAATCAAACTAATGATACGATTGTTTTTTGATTCACGGTAGTTTCGCATCTGCCGCCTAAAACCCGAAAGTTTTGTTGCCTGTGACTGGCTGATGTAAAGATATAACGGGATCACCGCCAGCCCCACTAGACCGACATAGACATTGGCATAAAACATGCAAGCCAACGCAATGATCGCATTGGCAAATAGCGGTAGAATATCAATAAAGAAATTTTGGACCAAGCGGGTCAATGAACTAATGCCCGCATCGATTCGCGTCGCCAGCTTTCCGCTTTCGTTGTCCGAAGAGGTATAAAATGCAAGTTTATAGCTCAGGACGCGGCTGACAATCGCCTGTGAAAAATCCCGCGCAATATAAATCCGTAATTTCTCGCCATAAAATTTCTGTCCAAACTGCACTAAGGCATAGACTACCTCTTTAAGCATCAGCACAAAACTGATGATACCGACAATATACAGCCCTTTGGACAATGGTTCCTTGGCGATCATCAGCGCGTTGATCGAATCCACTGTGTAGCGGAGAATAAATGCATTGATCTGTGCGGCAAATGACCCAACGACAGTCAACAGTAGGGTGTAAATGATCAATCTGCGGTACGGACGGGCAAAAGGAATTATTTTTTTAAACAGCTGTAGAATAGTCATGAAACACCGGCGATTATAAAAGTGAAACAAATAAAGCCCACACTTGGTTTAAAGGTAAATAGAAATTATAGAATTTTATCGGCCGTAAGCCACAATAAGCAAAATCCTTCAAGCCTTCACAAGCACTGACGCGCCAAAACAAAGTCAGAGGGTTCTTATCCCGTAGAGCTCACTTGGCACGCCGAAGGCTAAGGAAAGAGTATAAAAAAAAATGGAACCGCAGAAAAAAGGCCGTATCAAAAATTTCTGACACGGCCAAGTCCTGATGATATCGGAGGCAAGGTTATCCAAAAATACGATTAAGCACCTTAGCAAGCCGCAGCCCGCCCTTCAACAAACATTGCTCCATAACATCCTTGTTCTGGTAAACATAGGAGTACGATAAGTTAGCATTATTGGCTACATCCGCATAAATTTTCTCAGCAAGCTGGTTAGACTCGTACAGCCAGTTGGACAGTTCTCCCGCCGCAAGCTCTTTGTTCTCCTCTTTGCTTCTGACGTCAAGCACCGTCGCGTATTCCGTATAGCTGTATTTCTCATTGTCCACCAAATCGCTATCCCAAACACGATGGATATTCGATTTCTTTCCGAACCAGCTTACTTCAATTTTATTTCCGCCCTGATCTTCTGCCCTACTGACATGCATGGGCTGATGTGCATCCCCTAAAATATGGATCAGGAAGTAGAGATTCTGTTTTTGCTGTTCCATGGAGATTGTTTTATCTGCGAAAGATTTCTCCAAACGGATAGCTGTCTTATACAAATTTTCATCTGCAGAATTATCCAAGCCCAACTGGAACTCGGCCCAGGGCAAGTTTGCATGTAAATTTATAAAATGAGAATTGCCAAGCTTTTTAAATTCTGGCCTTGGGTCTGATTTAATGAAATCGCCCCAATTCGCCCAATAAGCCAATTTCTGCTGTCCAATGATTTTTCCAATCTTCTTCTTTGCTTTTTTATTCAAATGGCGTTCAGCTATTTCGGCCACGACACGGTGCCCGATCGTCCCCCAGGCGAATACCGATGAAAGCTGAAAACACAACACGAGAGCAAGCATCCCCTTAATCATTTTTTTCATTGTTCTATCTATTATAATTATTTGAAAATATTGAAAGCATATTTTGCGTCCGACCAAAATTCATCCAGCGCTATAATTCTCGATTTAAAAAATGAGATCAGTGTGCCCCATTCTGATTCATCGAAAATACTGTGTCCTTCCAGTACCGTGTAAATCTGACATACCGGTCTGCCATATTCATCATGGCTATCCATTTCCCATGTCCATTCTTCTCCGAGAATCGCGTGGAGCACAGCCTTGAATTGCATAAATTGCTCCGCCATTAAAGCGCGGATTCCAGCATCAGGCTGCGACCAGCTGATCGCAATCTTCGCCTCGTTTTTGTCAGCATCCATTCTGAAGTACAAGTGCTTAATTCCGGTTTTGTAGTTAACCCAGTTCACTTTCTCCCCGTCCGCTGACGGGTGCAAAACCATAAATTGGCCAAACTTAGTCCAGAATAGTTGTTTTATCTGCTTTACTTCGTCTCTAGAGTACACATTTCTATTTTTAAGTCACAAAATTAAGAAAATAGCTTGGGATGCCTAAACCATAACGCTATTTAAATTGTTGTTTTACCAACAAAGGATAAAAAAAATGAACTTAGATAAGAAAAAGTCTTTACTCTTGCTTGGTGCGGTGGCGCTTGGCACTGTGGCCTACAATGCATTGAAACCCGTCGTATCACGTCCTGATGTCGTCGAGCCTTTTAACCTCGATAAATATCTCGGAAAATGGTATGAGATAGCCCGTCTTGACTTCCGATGGGAAAGAGGCCTCAGTCAGGTCACGGCCGAATACAGTAAAAATAAGGACGGAAGCATCCGTGTCAACAATCAAGGGTATTCCGAAGAAAAAGAACGCTGGAAGCAATCTCTCGGCAAAGCAAAGTTTGTCAATGGGCCACAAAAAGGTGCCCTGAAGGTATCTTTCTTCGGCCCATTTTATAGCGGATATAACATTGTCAGAATAACTCCAGATTACAAATACGCTCTTATTTTCGGCGACACCCTCGATTATATGTGGATTTTAGGAAGAGATACCGAAATCCCGGATAAGATCAAAAATGAATTCTTAACGTATGCATTGCAATGCGGATACGAAACCGGTAAGCTTGTGTGGACAAAACAGTAATGTCTGGACAAAACGCTAGTCGAAAATTGGAGCAATCACCTGATAATTCAATGTTGGATCCCCGGCCACAACCTCAGCAATCTCGTGGAGGTCCTTTTGGCTAATGCGGTTTCTGACGCCGGCATTGTACAAATTTGCCAGAAATAAAGCCGCCTCAAGTTTATCTTCGGGCAACAAAATCGAACTGCCGACATAAAAGTTGAGAACAGATACAGCATAATCGCCGAATATGTGGAAACCAAATTCGCCACTCTTCTGTAGTGAATGGCGCATCATTTTCTCAAAATCAGAACGCAGTGTTTCTTTTATAGCATCTTTCATCAATAAAGTTCGTTATAAAACCTTTCGGCCAAAATGTGTTCAGACTGCAGGGCGATGTATTTCCAGGCCTTGTGACGAACAACCAAACAGAGCAAAAATGCAAAAAAAATCCCAAACAAAGCAGTTTCAACGCTTTGTTTGGGATTGCTTATTCAAAAAAGAACGGTATTAGAGCGCTTCAGCGTGCTGAGTTACATCAAGACCCAGCTCTTCCTCTGTTTCCTCAACACGTAAAGGCGAAATGAGATCCGTCACCTTCAGAAGGATCAAAGACCCTACAAAGGCAAAGAAGGACACCGCAAATAGCGCTACCGTGTGAACGATAAACAGCTTTGTTTCACCAAAGAATAGACCATTGTCGGCTACAATCGGATTGACATTGTGATGCGCAAACACCCCAGTCAGTATCATACCGACCATCCCCCCTACACCATGACATGGAAACACATCCAGTGTATCATCTATGCTGGTTTTACTGCGCAAATAGACAACCAGGTTGCTGACCAGCGCGGCAATTAAACCAATGACCATCGCATGCGGTATACTAACAAAACCAGCTGCCGGTGTAATGGCAACAAGTCCAACGACAGCGCCAATACATGCGCCCATTGCGGATGGTTTTTTGCCTCGGATGATATCCACAAATATCCAGGCCATGGCCGCCATCGCTGAAGCCGTCGTCGTCGTCGCAAAGGCATAAGCCGCCAGACTATTGGCTCCTCCTGCTGACCCTGCGTTGAATCCAAACCAGCCAAACCACAATAATGCTGTGCCTAGAATAACATAGGTAATACGCGCCGGATTATGTGTTTGCGTCTTACGGCCTTTTAAATAGATAGCCGCAGCCAACGCTGCCCAACCAGCGGACATATGGACTACAGTGCCCCCGGCAAAATCGAGTACGCCAAATTTTGCCAATATACCTTCTGGATGCCAGGTCGCATGTGCTAGCGGCATATATATAAAAATTCCGAATAGAATAATAAATAACATATATGAATTGAAACGAATCCGTTCAGCAAAAGCACCGGTAATCAGCGCAGGCGTAATAATCGCGAATTTCAGCTGGAACATAGCAAACAACACCAACGGAATTGTTGGTAAAGCGCCCCATGCGACCTCCCCAAGCGTGCCTTTCATCATAAAAAAAGTCGCGGGATTACCGATAATACCGCCAATATCTTCACCAAACGCCAAACTGAAACCGAAAATAACCCAGAGAATAGTCATCAGACACATGCAGATAAAACTTTGCATCATGGTCGAAATAACATTCTTTTTGCTCACCATACCACCGTAAAAAAATGCCAGTCCCGGCGTCATGATCAGCACCAATGCCGACGAAGTCAGCAGCCATGCGGTATCTCCTGTATCAAACTCCACTTTCTCAAGTGCAGTCAAATCTATGGAGGGAAATAAAAGTCCTAATACACCCAAAAGTACAAGAACCAAAAGTGGAATAATTTTTTTCATTTGTTTAAACTGATTAGCTTATTAATACATCAATAAAGTTGTTAAAAAAATACAAAAACAAAACAAAAACCCTTTCTCATTTATTGTTTTGACAAATATAAACTCTTTTTATTAAAAAAATAGTATCAAAAATTATTTTTTGTTATTTTTTTTACATAATTTCACAAAAACAAATACAAAAACCAACCAAAAACCCTAAAAACAGCCATTTTAAAACACAAAAAAATTAAAAACATCAAACTTAAACCAAAAACGACATGAAAAACACCTACCTAATTCTATTTTTATTGATATTTTCTGTAAAAACTCTAAAATCACAAGAAGATAACAAAGAAAAACCGTTAGAAATATCAGGATCAGTAGATACTTACTGGAAATATGACTTCCAGAACAAACCAAACATCAATACCTATTTTACTGAAGACAACAATTCCGTGTCTATTGGAATGGTTGATCTAGCCTTAAAAAAGAGTTTCAAGAAAGCTTCTTTTGTTGGTGAACTTTCTTTTGGCCCACGCGGACAATACCGGTCCATTATGAATGGCGATGGCCAGCCCGGAGATGATAAAAACAGTTTCCATATCCAGAATCTGTACGTAGGATATAATCTTACAGACAAACTCAATCTTACAGCTGGTTTTATGGGTACATTCGTGGGATTTGAAGTTATCTCTCCAACATATAATTTTCATTACTCCACCTCCTATCTATTTGGCGCCGGCCCCTTCCAGGATGCCGGATTGAAAGCGACCTATAGCTTCTCCGATAAGTTTGCGCTAATGGTCGGTATTTTTAATGACTGGAATGTCTATCAGGACATGAACGGCGTTTCTCATGTAGGTTCCCAGTTAACGTACAGACCAAACGAGAAAGGTAGCTTTTACCTCAACTTCCTGACAGGATCTTCAGCCGGCGGCAAATCAAACTATAGCTCGGGAACTCTTGTTGATTTTGTAGGCAATTACGACTTTACGCCTAAATTTTATTTAGGCCTGAATGCCACTCATTACAAAAAAATGGATGATGGTGGCTATACCGGCGTAGCGCTTTATCCACGCTACCATTTCTCTGAGCACTTCGGACTGGGACTTCGTGAAGAGTTTTTCCAGACCCATAAAGAGGAAGCCAATGGTATTGAAAGCGCCAATATGTTAGCAACGACACTCACTGCAGAATATAATTATCACGGGTTTAAATTTATTCCGGAAGTACGGATAGACAGAAGCAACCGGGAAAAATTTATTAAAAATGATCTTTCTCCGACCAAATCTGCTGGCCAATTTTTATTAGCCTGTGTGTATAGCTTCTAAATCACACTTACCGACGCAAGTATATACCCAGCTGC
Organism: Sphingobacterium sp. InxBP1; assembly: GCF_026191775.1. Classification (NCBI taxonomy): domain Bacteria; kingdom Pseudomonadati; phylum Bacteroidota; class Sphingobacteriia; order Sphingobacteriales; family Sphingobacteriaceae; genus Sphingobacterium; species Sphingobacterium sp. InxBP1. Next base: position 302,657 of record NZ_JAINDX010000048.1, read on the forward strand.
TATTTGTTCAAGATAAAATAGCACATACAGTACAGCGCCTGGAGTCAGTAATAAAAAAAAGGAGCGGCATCCGGCCATCAGGCGGATACCGCTCCCTTTTTGTTGGGGCCTAAAATCGCACAACAGTCCACCGCAGGGCATTCAGCCTGTACGGCAGCACGACGTATCTTGCTGCCTGTGCAGCAGATCCAAAAACGTTACCGTACACTGACCGAAACGTGCCGGTCCAATATCCGGTCTGCTTCAGGAGCGTCTGCAGGATACTTTGCAAATTGCGAACCATATCCTTCCGCCCCGACAACCTGTTTAGCAAGTCCCGATTTATCAAGATAATCTTTTACAGCGTTGGCACGGTCCAACGACAGTTTTTTATTATATTCCTCATTGCCCGTCCTGTCGGTATACCCACCGATTTTGACATGCGCAGCGGGAAAAGACTTGAGGATGGCAACCAAATTGCGGAGCTGCACCTCGCTCTCAGGTAAAACCTTTGCGGTTCCGGTTTCAAAATTGAGATTGTCAAAATCAAACCAAGTATTCTTTAAGGAATCTTCACCCAGGGCCATATAATCGGATTTCAGAAACTGCACCAGACGGTCTTCGATACCACCTTTAAAAGCGGTTAACTTACTGCCATCCGGCAAATCCACATCAAGCTGCTGGCGCGCAGGCATAGATGTATTCGTGCCGGCGACCGCTCCCGAATCAAGCTGCACCTGATTCGTGCTGGTATCTGTTGCGCCATCCTTTTTGCCACCACTGCAACCTTTGCCAAATAAAAACCATAACAAAGCCACAACGATCAACGCAACCACGATCTTCCACCAGCCACCGCCCGAGGAATTTGCCGTCGTCATTGCCGCTTTTGCGTCATCCGACCTCGGCAGAGACAGCGGTTCCTTGTGCGCGCCCAATTCTGTTGCGGGATCTATTCTGCCAGCCCCTCCAGATATACTGCCAGAATCGCCTGCTGTTGCCCCTGCCCCGATGTTGGACACGGGTTCATCGGAAGCCGAAAAGACTCCACCATCAAATAACTTCCCAAATGCCCCTAGGCCCAGACCGGCCGGCACAGCAGCGGCAAACGACGCTTTATTTTCCCGCAAATGCTGGGTTATGGCGCTAGGGCCCCAATTCTGCCCTTTATTCGTCAGACTGGAAAAGACAGCAGGAAGCGACACCTGCATCAGCTGCTGTATGGCCGAACCGCTAAAGCCGAGATAGCCTCCCAAGCTGCTCAATACCGTTTCGAGCCCGCCGCCAAATATAGAACTGAGCATGCCGCCCGACTCCGCGGCAGGCACTTCAGTTTCTTGCGTAGCAGACGAATTGCCTCCAAAGAGATTATCGAAGTCAAATCCCGCAAAATGCTGTTTCGCACGATCTAGAATACCTGCAATACCGCCGCTTTCCGCCTGTTGACCTAGACCTAAGAACAAGGCTGGCACAACAGCGTCCACACCCTGTTTTACCTGTTCCTTATCCTGATGCAGATGCTGACTAAGGCGGTTCAGAACCTCCTCATTAAAATAGTCCTTTGCTCCTTTTAAAAGCTGATTTTCCATAATTTTGTTTATTGATTCAAACAATCAACAAACAAAAACTTAAATTGTTCATAACCAGAATCTAATTGATCAAAAGACACCCGACAGCCACTTCGGAACAACGAACTCAGCTGCCAGATGAGCCAACCGATAAACTTGCCAATGTTCCTTACTTATCCACACGACCTCTTCCAGCTCTGCCTGAGGTCGAAAGACAGTCTCCATTCCCAATGTCAGGGCATAAATATGCCCCTCGACCAGCGTATCCGGCTCGTTCACGGCCTGTGTCACATGATTGCCGATGAAACGTAGCGCTGTCACCTCTACATCCAGCCCCAGCTCTTCTTTTAGCTCCCTTGTAAGTGCAGCGATGTCTGATTCACCAGCTGCAATTTTCCCACCCGGCAGCTGGAAATAAGCCGAACCCCGCTTACGCACCATCAACATATTGCCTGCCGGCGACAATATCATCGCCGAACAGATCACGATCTTGTTCATATCTTTCACTTGAAGAGACAAAACTAACTTTTTACCAAAACATTTAAAAAATATGTTTTATTCTTATATTTAAAGAACAAATTAGAAATATATTATCCATATATGAAGCCAGGATTAGCAACTCTTATACTTAACCTATTATTGCTGACACTGGGCTGCCAGCAGGAACACAAAAACGCAGTGCACAAAGAGCAGCCTATCAAGCATTCCAACGAAGCTCCCGTCGTCAAACAGCCAGAAAAACCTAAAATGGTCACTGCCGATGATATTATCATCAAAAAAGATCTGCTTTACGAAAAGTACAGCCTCGAAGACACTTACCCGTATAAGGATACCATCAGGAGCTTTCAGTGGGATAAAATAAAAACACAGCTGGCTTTTGTGGAAAATTTTCAACGCCATCCTTCCCGATATGGGGTACTACAAAATTATCAGAATGAGAAGGGTGAAGCACCGACAATAAAGAACTTTAAACGTGATTCTTACAAACGGGTTTCAGACAGTTTCAACGTCGAGCGGTATCAAGCCGCACCTCTATATGATGTCACAACAGACCAACTCGTACGCTATGGACGTGACGGCTGGCTGGTGCAGGTTGTGGGTGCGGATACCCTAGCAAGAGTACCTATTGCCGGTGTATCTTTTGAGGGAAAATACACCGTCCCCAAAAGATACCTTCGCCTGATAAATGACAGTGTACAATTCAACGTCATCAATATCGTCGATGTAAGCAACCAAAACATATGCACATTGGAAAAGGTAGGCAAGGAATGGCTGATACGCAGCATGAACCCGGCCACCACAGGTCGCCACAAGCCCCCTCACGCCCAAGAAACTCCCACGGGACTATTTGTCGTCCAGCAACACAAGTCCAAGATGTTCTATTTCGAAGATGGCACGCGTACCTACGGCGGTTTCGCCCCATACGCAACCCGTTTTACCGCAGGTGCCTACATCCACGGTGTTCCGGTCAATGACCCGAATGGCCGCATCATCGAATACAGTGAGAGTCTGGGAACGACGCCCAAATCCCATATGTGTGTTAGAAACGCCTCGTCACACGCCCAATTTGTCTATAAAAGGTCAAAAGACCTCTCTTCGCTCGTAATTGTTATTGATTAACACTATTTAACATTCTGTAAATCAAATATGTATTAATTTTAATATTATTTTTGTAAACATCTACACAGAAAAGGGAGGAGAATGGGAAATACGTTTATGTTTCTTTTGATGGCACTCAATACAGCCTTGTCTTCAAAAGAAGAGTTAAAAACAACAGATCAACAAACCAATATTTATCATGTCAATGTCGAACGTCAGCGAACAGAAGTAGATTCGCTATATGACGAAATGAACCTAAGCCCTGTATTAAAATATGAGGCATTCCGACAGGCAATGGAAGGCAGAAAGGAAATTCCAGCACATAATAAAGATATTATGACAGTCATCGATTTTTCCTTGGCTTCTACCGAAAAAAGGCTCGTTGTACTCGATTTAAAAAACAAAAAGATGCTGTTCCATACCTTGGTATCGCACGGTAAGAACAGCGGCGAAAATTATGCCGTCGATTTTTCAAATCAGCAGGAATCGCTAAAAAGTTCTTTAGGCTTTTTTGTGACAGAGAATACTTATAATGGTGAAAATGGCTACTCTTTGGTATTAAATGGTCTGGAAGAAGGGATAAATGACAATGCCAAAGCACGCTACGTAGTGATGCACGGTGCAGATTACTGTAGTACAGGCACCATTGCAAGCCTTGGCAGACTGGGTAAAAGCTACGGTTGTCCGGCAGTGCCCAGAGAATATGCCGGCCCCATCATCAATACTATCAAGGACGGGACACTGTTGTTTATCTATGCAGATAACGATGAATATTTGGCCAAGAGCCGTCTGATTCATCAGCCAAACATTTTGATGGCGCATTATCAAAGGAAACAGGCAGTCCATGCAGATGAAGGATAGCATAAAAAAATCCTGATGAACGAATCATCAGGATTTTTTTACGGCCAGCCTCATAGCACTAAATTTTCATCCCACCTCAGCGCATTAAGACTTATGTTTTTTTCTGAATTTTAACATCCAATTATAAATCGCATCATCGTGAAATAGACGTTCCACACTACCATGTGTACCACCTTTGATGACATTCAGACTAACCTCAGCATCCGGATCTGCTTTCTTTATTGCATTCATGATCTTACGCGATTCAGAAATAGGGACCGCCCGGTCAGCAGTGCCATGATGTAGCCAGATAGGCACCTGTGTTAAGTTGACCGCATACTGACTGGATCCGCCGCCACAGATAGCCACAGCCGCAGCAATTCGTTCAGGATATTTTCCCGCCACATCCATGGTGCCGTAACCTCCCATGCTCATACCGCAGACATAAATGCGGTCCGGGTCAGCATTATAATGCTCAATGGCATAATCCACTATTTCGATCACCTTGTCCGGATCCCAGCCTCCTCGCGACTGGGGAGCCACAACGATACCGGGAACCTCTTGCCCCTTGTTTATAGCATAGAGAACGCCATAGTGTTTTACCCGGTCGAGATTGCTCCCCGACAAGCTCCTCCCATGAAGAAATACGAAAAGTGGCTGTTTTTCCAGATTCTCAGCTGAATTGACATTTTTCAGTAGAAATGGATACGCAGTTACGCCCCGTATCGCCTGTATTTCCTGTGCGCCTAACGAGCTGAAAAACATAGTTAAAACGCACAAAAAGAAATAAAACTTATACATAATACTAATTTCGTCTACGATTATTTAGCTTAATTTGGAGCATTAAAAATACAATTTAATGATTTTTAGACAACGCATTTAACAACTTTTAACATTTTACCCATACCTGTTATACCATGGACAAAAGCGCAGATAGGACGTCTTCAAGATGGGTTAGACTGGTCTGATCTGCAAATTTTATTGCATATCAGATCAAATTTATCTTAGTTTGTATTATTGACGCTAATATCATCGACATCATGAAAATATTGCATACCGCCGACTGGCATTTAGGGAAACGACTGGACAGCTTTTCGCGGATGGATGAGCAGATAGCAGTGATGGAAGAAATCATTCGGCTAGCTGACGAGCAGGATGCCGATCTCATTATTATCGCCGGTGATCTTTTTGACGCATTCAACCCGGGCGTTGAGGCCATTGAACTCTTCTACAGGACCATCAAAAGGCTGGCGAAAAATGGCATGCGCCCCGTCATCGCGATCGCGGGCAACCATGACTCACCTAACCAGATCGATGCCCCCGATCCTTTGGCGCGCGCATCAGGTATCATATTGATCGGACACCCGCAAGCTATGGTAGCTCCGTTTACCACCGAAGGCTTTTCCGTTCTGCGCTCGGACAAGGGTTTTATTGAACTACAGATCAACCACTTTGACTATCCTATCCGAATCATTCATACAGCATATGCCAACGAAATCCGTCTCAAGCAGTATCTGGGTGAAGACAAAGAAGTACAGCTGAATAAAGCGCTGGCAGCCAACTGGAAGCAGTTGGCAGAAACCTATTGTGATGACCAGGGTGTCAATATACTGACAGCTCACCTCTATATGAATAAATACGGCATGGCCCTACTCGAGGAGCCTGATGGCGAAAAGCCGATTAAAATAGGCAACGCCGACCTGATTTATGCGGAGTCCATCCCACCGCAGATTCAGTATACGGCCTTAGGTCATATCCACGGGTATAAAAACATCGGCACGGTAGACAAGCCCGCTGTTTATGCCTCGTCTCCACTATGTTATAGCTTTTCGGAAGCGGGGCAGACCAAATACGTCGTTATGATCAATGCCGTACCAGCCACCAATGTCACGGTCGAACGCATCCCATTAACACAGGGAAAACCACTGATCCGGAAATCATTTGACGATATTGCCGAATGTGTCGGCTGGCTATCCGACAATCGGGATGCACTGGTGGAACTCACCTTGAGATCCACTACCTTCCTGAAAGCCGAAGACCGCAGGCTGATCTATCAAACCCATCCGGGCATCGTTTATCTGATCCCTGTGGTACAACAGGAGGAAACAAATGCCCCCGACACAAAAGAAATTCGTCTCACAGAGGATATTTCAACGCTGTTTAAGGACTACTTCAGATCGAAAAATGCCAATCAGGCACCAAACGACGACATCCTCGACCTTTTCCGCGAAATACTAAATTCTTAATTGCATGATTCCATTAAAGTTAATTGTAGAAGGCTTATACTCTTACCAACAACGTCAGACCATCGATTTTAGCGAACTGTCGGAGGCTGGCCTATTTGGTATTTTTGGTGCGGTAGGTTCGGGTAAATCATCCTTACTGGAAGCTATTACCTACGGCCTGTATGGTGAGACTGAAAGACTCAATGCGCGCGACAAACGCGCGTATAATATGATGAATCTCAAATCCAACCGCTCCTATATCGAGCTTGACTTTGTCAACTTTGAAAATCGTGTATTCAAGGTCACAAGGGAATTTAAGCGCAATTCTAGAAATTTTGAGGATGTCAAGTCTCCGACAGTCGTCTTATACGAACAGATCGAAGGACAATGGATCCCGCTGGAAAGCAGCAACGTCCAAGCGGTCATCGGATTGAGCTATGAGAATTTCAAACGGACAATTATAATTCCTCAGGGACAGTTTAAGGAATTCATAGAACTGGGAGCTAAAGAACGTACAGATATGATGAAAGAGATCTTCCAGCTTCACCGCTTCGATCTGCAGGATAAGGTCTCCCATCTTTATAAAAATAATCAGTCCGAACTGGATCAGCTCAATGGTCAGTTGCTGGGATTTGAAGGTATCACCGATGAACATGTCCAGACAACACGCGCACGATTACAGGAAGAACAGCAGGCCTTTGCGGCTGCCGAGCAGCAAAATAAAGTTATTCAAGAGCAGTATCAGACCCTGAAAAACCTAAAAGAAGACTTTCTGGAACTGGAGAGAATAAAAGATATATTTCAGGAACTTTCCACGCAACGTACAGCAAAAGAAGATTTGCGTAAACACGTGATGCGTTATGAAGCGGCACATGCTACTTTTTTTCACCTGATTAAATCAAAAGAGAAGTTAGATCAGGAAAATCAGGAGCAATACCAGCAGCTACAGGCCGCAACGGCAAAATGGAAAGCAACGCAAATACAGACACAGGAGTTATCCGATCGACTTGCCGAACTCAGAGCTCAGTACGACAGTTTGCCACAACGGCGCACAAGTGAACTGGACCTGGAGCTGATACTACAACTGCTGGTCTTTTCGGATGAAATTAAAACACTAAAAGAACGTGCGGAAAAAGGGCGGAGTTTTGTTCGGGAGGCCAAGCGAGCGCAGCTGCAATGGAAATCCAGGATTCAGGAGACCGAAGCCATGCTTGATCAGCTGAAAAGGTCCAGACCCCCGGTCGACGAGTTGATGGCGGTGGGTCAATGGTATACGACACAACAGAACATCCTGCAGCAGGAAGTGGAACTCACCCAGCAATATCATGAGCTGGCGACCTCAATAAGCGTCCTGCGGGAGGAACAGGAAGCCCTGCCGATCAATAGCGAAGACCTGGAAGCTGATTATCAGCGTGTATTGATGGAACTCGAAACCAAAGCCAGCAAACTGCAGGACGAGAAAGCACATTTATTACTGCAACAAAGACTAACCCAGTTTGCCTCAGACCTAGCTGATGGATTCCCTTGTCCCCTATGCGGTTCGCTTGATCACCCTGCTGTGGCTATTGGCGACGATATTACCGAAGAGCTTAATGAAAACAATCGCTTGACTACGGAAATCAATGCACTGATCAAGCTGAAGATCGAACAAAAATTTCAGGCCGGTAAACTGCTGTTCCGTCTACAGGCTTTAGAGGAGCAATCTACGGAAATTCAGCGCAAACTGCAGCTTGTCCATAACAGCAAATCTGATCATTTGAAGCAATTTATCTGGCCGAATTATAAGAGTGAAGACTACGCTGGGTATTTAGCTAAAAAACAACAGCTTGCAGCAATAGAAAACCAGATCACCAATGCCGAAGAACTGCTTGTCAAGCAACAGCAGAACTTAGCAGACATTGAAGAAAAGCTGGAAAAATACAACAAAAAATTAAGTGAATTTGAAGTCGATGAGGCGAAAAAACAGGCACAGATCAGTCAAAATCTGGATAACTTAAAGTTGCTGTCCTGGTCAGATTACCGATCCAGAGAGCAGGCGACGGTAAAAAATGAGTATGAACAGTTAAAGGCTTCCAATTTGCGTTTAGAGCAGGATTATACAGCATTGTCCAACAGATTAAACGCGGTCAATAGTGAACTTGCTGCACAAAATAGCCGTATGCTGGCGCTCAGTGACCAGCTGACCAAAATCAATGACGAAAGGCAACAATTAGCGAATAATATCCAGCTGCTGCTTCAGAGCTCAGCTTTCGAAAGTATCGAAGAAATCAAAGCGCTACTTGCAGAAGAACTGCCCGTTCAGAAGATCCGAGCAGAACTCGAACAGTTTCAGATCCAAGTGGAGACAACGAGAGCACAAATCAGTCAGCTGGAGAAAAAGCTGGCGGACCAAGTTTATGATGACGACTTGTTTCAGCGGCAGCAAACAGCCGCCGGGGAGGCCCTGCAACAATTGAAGTTGCTCACCGAACAGGTTGCACGGTCCGGGCAAGAACTCCTCCAGCTGGAAGCGGCTCTTGAAAAAAAGAAAGTTTTGCTACAACAACAGGCCAAATTAAGCTTGCGTAATGATAATTTAAAACAGCTGTTTAATTTATTCAAGGGAGCAGGTTTCGTCCAATATGTATCTTCTATCTACCTACGACAGCTATGTGATCACGCCAACATCCGTTTTCACCGTATGACCCGCAATCAGCTCAGCTTGCAGATCAATGATAACAATGATTTTGAAATTATCGACTATCTGAATGAAGGCAAAAGCCGTAGCGTAAAAACCCTGTCCGGAGGCCAAGCCTTTCAGGTCTCCCTAAGTCTCGCTCTGGCACTGGCAGAAAGCGTACAGTCCAACACACGGGCCAGTAAAAACTTCTTTTTTATTGACGAGGGATTTGGTACCCAAGACATTGCCTCTGTCAATATTGTCTTCGAAACCTTGCTGGAGCTTCGGAGGGAAAACCGCATAGTCGGCATCATCTCCCACGTAGAAGAATTGAAAGAGCGTATCCCGATTTCACTTTCCATTGAAAAAGACGAAGAGCATGGCAGCCAGATTTATATTAATTAGTTGATCATGTAAAAGTTATTTTGTATTTTAGTTATAGAGGCGGTCTCCGATACAGTCGCCTCTATAACCAAAAAACGAAGATTATGGGCTTATTTTCAAACAATCGAAAAGGGAAAGGGTCTCATCCATTTTTTCATAAGACGAGCAAAACGGTCGTTGGCTCAGGTCCTGATAAAGGCAATGTAGAGGGAATACGTACGCATTCGACATTATTAGTCAAACAATACGATATACTCCATATCCTTAAAGAGATTCTTATGCCGCAGAATCAGAATTAAAATCGGCCGGCGCAAAGTGATTTTAAACACATGAGGCTATTACTCCGTTCATCCCCTACCTCTCTCCGGGATTGCCTATCCTATGGCCCATTTTCACAACTGGAAGCAGCAAGGTACAGATATACAAGTGGCCATATGATTGATGTCAGCTGGAAACTTTGCCTAAAGACAAAAAGAATATTAAAAAGTCATTGAAATTATAAAAAAGGAAGTTTAATTTAACAATATAAAACTTTTCTATAAAAATATTGTCATACGATAAAACACACAACAACCTCATAGTGATATAAACAGATGAAGTACAAACAAATAAACAACAATTCGATCAATCAGATTATGCTCATCATTATCATCCTGCTGATCTGCATATTGATATTCACCAGTTTATTCTATTATCTTCCGGGCTTTCTTGGCGCAGTGACCTTATACATTTTGTTTCGCAAAGTTAATTTTAAACTCACCGAAGAGCGCAAATGGAACAAATCGCTGGCAAGTCTGCTGCTTATCCTGCTAACGCTTATCTTTCTGGTCGGCCCACTTTACCTACTGATCAACTATATGGTCCCCCAGGTGACCGATGTCATTAATAACAAAGATGAAATCATACAGAAATTTGATTCCATAAAGACCTATTTTAAAGACAACCCTTACCTCAGTAATATCGACCTGTCTGATTCGGCATTAATGGGTGCGCTGCAGCGTGCGGCCAAATTTATTCCCAATATCCTCAATTCGGTTGCAGAAGTAGGTGTTAACACACTGGTTGCGCTATTCGTGCTATACTTTATGTTGGTCAGCAGTAAGCAGCTTGAGCAAACTATTTACAGGGCCATTCCATTTTCTACGACCAGCAAAGCCGAACTATGGCAGGAGTTTGACATGATGGTGAAGTCAAACGCAATAGGCATTCCGATCCTGGCAATGTGTCAAGGGGTAGTCGCAGGAATTGGTTACTGGTTTTTTGGTCTGGAGAACCCTATCTTTCTTGGCATTTTGACCGCGGTATCTACCATTATCCCCATATTGGGAACTATGGTCGTGTATATTCCCGCCGCAGTATTTTTGCTGGCCAACGGTCAGTCAGGGAACGCGATCGGTCTGGCTTTGTATGGAATTATTATCATCGGAAGTATTGACAACGTACTTCGTTTTACCATATTGAAGAAGCTGGGCGATGTACACCCGCTGATCACCGTTTTTGGCGTGCTGCTGGGATTAAATCTATTTGGTATGCTGGGCTTAATATTCGGCCCCCTAATCCTATCCTGTGTCGGTGTACTGCTTAAGGTATATAGCATCGAATTTGGACGGGGGACACCGGAAATCATACAGTCCACCTCCTTGACAGAACCGACCAGCCCGCCGGACATTATCGACAGCACGAAATAAACAGTGCACGCCTCCATAAGGCTATTTGCCGTAAAGATAACCAGCAAACTGTCATAACTGAAGATTGCTTACCGCTTAATTCTATTTTTTTTATAGTTTTGAACTTCCAACGGCCAAGCTAAGGAACGGCTTTTCGCAGGAGAATACTGATGCAAGGCTGATAAAAATTAAATCCCGAAACGGATGAAAACAAAACGTAGTCTATGAACAAAAAAATAATTTTAGGATTAACCGCTGCGCTTACGGCGGGTATGCTTTATTCATGTAACAACGCGGGAAGCCAAAAGCAGGATACTGCGTCTGGTACGGCGCAGGAAAGTAGTTCGGGAGATCATGACCATACCGGACACGACCACGCAGACCATGACCATGGACAGACTTCGCCAACGCCGTCCTCGGGCCCGGCAGCGATTCTCCCTAACTTTGCTTTCTATCAGCTCCGCTCAGGCATACGGGTGACCAACGAAAATCTGGCGAAAGATAAAAACACCGTATTTATCCTATTCGATCCCGGATGTAGCCATTGCCAGCATGAAGCTGCTGAACTGGAGAAAAATATCGAGCGCCTCAAAGACATCAATATCTTCTACATCTCCATGAACGATCCGGCATTGGTATTAGGCTTTTTCGACTCCTTTGCTCCAAAATTATCCAAATCGTCAAACGTAGAAGTGCTGATTGACAAAGATCAAACATTCATTCAGAGCATCCATGTGCCATCACAGTTTCCGGCCAACTATGTTTATGGTGCTGACGGAAAACTGAAAGCACACTGGGAAGGGGAAAAAAATATTAACGAAGCAATCGCTCAGTTTCATAAATAGCCGCCATGCTCAACATCGCGATAAACGGATTTGGCCGGATAGGCAGAAACACGCTGCGCAACATTTCGCTACGGAAAGCGTCGGACCAGCTACGTGTAGTGGCTATCAACGACCTGACCGATACAGAGACCTTGGCCCATTTATTTAAATACGATTCCGTACACGGCCCTTTTTCTGGTGATGTCAGCCATGATGACAATCACATTATCGTGGACGGACAAGCCATTCTGGTCCTTAACGAAAGGGATCCGGCTCTACTTCCCTGGAAGTCCCTGAATATCGATGTCGTTATCGAATCGACAGGTCATTTCACGGGTCGGGAAAAAGCGTCCCGTCACCTCGATGCGGGAGCGAAACAGGTCATCATCTCAGCCCCACCGACAGATAGGGACATTCCTACAGTTGTCCTTGGTATCAACGATCAGGAAATAGACCTCTCCGCGCCTATTCTTTCCAATGCCTCATGTACGACCAACAATGTCGCACCGCTGGTCAAAATACTAGACGACCATTGGACAATAAAAGACGGGTACATCACCACAGTTCACTCGATGACCGGAGATCAGAATCTACATGATGCTCCACATAAAGATTTACGCCGCGCGCGTGCTGCATCCGCAGCTATTATTCCGACAACCACAGGTGCGGCAAAGGCGATTACCAACGTCTTTCCACATTTACAAAACAAACTCGGAGGAGCCGGTATCCGGGTCCCGGTATTAAATGGATCGTTGACAGATTTTACCTGTACCCTGGAGAAGGAAACTAGCGTCGAAGAGATTAATAAAGCTTTTAAGACTGCTTCAGAAAATGAATTGAAGCAAGTGCTTTATTATACAGAGGATCCGATTGTTTCTGTAGATATCATCAACAATCCTTACTCCTGTATTTTTGATGCACAGCTGACTTCAATTGTCGGCGGGCTCGTAAAAGTTGTAGGCTGGTACGATAACGAATTTGGTTACTCCAACCGCTTGGTGGATTTACTGATGAAGATTGACGAAATACGATAACAAAAATCCCGTATGCCGTCATACGGGATTTTTTTATGAATGTCTTATACCTTACAGTTCTTTTTCTACCCCCAGACCGAAGAGTGCAAAATCATACTTCACCGGGTCATCCCTATCGAGCAGCCGCAGATTCTCAGTCAGTTCCAATGCGGTCTTCCAGTTCACCTTATCCAGGGTGATCAGCCCAAATTTGCGGGCAACGCGTTCTACATGTACGTCACATGGACAGATCAGATCCTTCGGTGAAAGACGGTTCCACAAACCAAAATCCACACCGTTTTTGTCCTTCCGTACCATCCAGCGCAAGAACATATTGATACGCTTGACTGTAGACTTCTGTGCAGGACTGCTGATATGTTTACGCGTGCGCAGCGGATAATCAGGCAGAGAAAAGAAATAATCTTTAAAGGAGTTAAGTGCCTGTTCAAGATTAATTTCGATACTTGTCTCCTGTCCTACCAAAAAAGCGTCCTCCAGCGAGTCAAAACGGCTATAATGGGCTTTAAAGAATGCGATAAAATACAGAATGTCAGTATCATTAAACGTACGGTGCCGGAAACCGAGCAGCGTTTTCAGGTCCTGCTCTTGATGATTGATCACAAAGTCGTAAGGTGCGCCGTCCATGCGTCCCACCAACTCATTGCATTTGTTGATAATGGTTTTTCGCTGGCCCCAAGCCATAATCGAAGCCAAAAAGCCCATGATTTCGATATCCTGTCTGCGGGAAAACTGATGCGGAATACATATGGGATCATTGGGGATAAAAGCAGGTTGGTTGTATTGCTCCACCTTCTTATCCAAAAAATCCTTCAGGTTAAAATCTGCTGTCATTATCGTCCTGCCTGCAATATTCCTTTACAGATATTGGCGACCAGTCCGGGCCCTTCATAAATAAATCCTGTATAAACCTGTATGAGGCTAGCGCCCGCCTCCAGTTTTTCAATGGCATCTTTCGCCGAATGGATTCCGCCGACTCCGATGATTGGAAAAGCCCTATTGGATTTGTCGCTCAAATAACGGATAACTTCCGTAGAACGCTTGGTTAGTGGCCGTCCACTAACGCCACCCGCTTCCTGCGTCAACGCTACCGGGCTTTTCAGCCCGTCCCTGGAGATTGTAGTATTGGTGGCAATTACACCTGCAATCTTTGTCTCCAACATAATTTCAACGATATCATCGAGCTGACTATCAGTTAGATCCGGCGCAATTTTAAGCAAAATAGGCTTAGGTGCAATTTTTGTATTGTTTAACTCCTGCAAAGTCTTTAAGATGTTTTTGAGCGGCTCTTTTTCCTGTAAATCACGCAAGCCTGGAGTATTTGGAGAACTAACGTTGACAACAAAATAATCTACTTGATCAAATAGCGCATTGAAACAATAAATATAGTCGTTCACCGCTTCTTCATTTGGTGTGACCTTATTCTTCCCGATATTGCCGCCGATCAGAAGCCCCTTCCGGTCTTTCAGATTTTTTAATCTGTTGGCGGCAACGTCCGCCCCTTGGTTATTGAAGCCCATCCGGTTGATCAAGGCTTCGTCTGATACGAGACGAAACATACGCGGTTTATCATTTCCGGGCTGGGGTTTTGGTGTTACGGTACCTATTTCGATAAAACCAAATCCTAAATTAGCCATATCCGAAATATACTCAGCATTTTTATCAAAGCCAGCAGCCAAGCCTACAGGATTTTTAAACCTTAGGCCGAAAACTTCACGTTCCAGACGGGGATCTTCGACTGTGAAGAATGCGTTCAGCAGCTGCTTTGCACCCCAGATTTTTGAGAAAACATTCAACCCGCTGGTCACCTTGTGATGCGCCGTTTCGGGATTCATGGTAAAGAATATAGGTTTGACTAATTTATACATAATCGCAAAGTTACTCAAACAAGAAGAAATATTCATTACTTTTGTACTTTTGCAGTTGAAATGATATCAATAAATAATTTAACGTTTGAAATAGGATCTCGTGCACTTTATGATGAGGCCAACTGGCATATCAAGCCGGGCGACAAAGTCGGTTTAATCGGGGCCAATGGAGCAGGCAAATCGACGTTATTGCGGCTGATCGTTGGACAGTACATCCCTACTTCCGGCACAATTTCCATGGCCAAAGATCTCAAGATCGGCTATCTCAATCAGGACCTATTGTCTTACCATTCTGACAAAAGCATTTTGCATGTCGCGATGGAAGCATTTGAGCGCCAGAATCAGTTACATACTGAGATCGAAGACTTACTTCGTAAGCTGGAGACCGATTATTCCGATGAAATTCTGAACAAACTAAGTGATAAACAGCTGGAATTTGAAGCCTTGGACGGATACAATCTGGAATTCAAAGCCCACGAAATACTTGCTGGTCTGGGTTTCTCGGAGGAAGAACAAAAACGCCCCCTTGCGACCTTCTCAGGTGGCTGGCGCATGCGTGTTATGCTTGCGCGAATCCTATTGCAGGCACCTGATATCCTGCTGTTGGACGAGCCTACCAACCATATGGATCTGCCTTCAATCAAATGGCTTGAAAGCTACTTACAGGCATTTGACGGCGCCATCGTCATCGTGTCCCACGATAGGTATTTCCTTGACCGGATCATCAAAAAAACGGTAGAATCCCGCAAAGGAAAACTAACACTCTATTCGGGTAATTACAGCTATTATCTCGAGGAAAAGGAGCTCAGAAATGAACTGCAGGCCAATCAGTTTAAAAATCAGCAGGCCAAAATCAAGCAAGAAGAGCGGCTGATCGAACGTTTTCGCGCCAAGGCGTCCAAAGCAAAAATGGCGCAATCCAGGATCAAGGCATTGGACCGAATGGAAAGGATCGAAGATGTAGATGACGATAATCCAACAGTCAACTTTAGCTTCAAGTTTTCAAAACCCTCAGGCCGCCACGTGGTCACATTGGATAATATTTCTAAGTCCTATCCAAACCTGGAAATATTGAAAAATACGTCTGCCATTATTGAAAAAGGCGATAAAATTGCATTGATCGGGGC
Organism: Sphingobacterium sp. InxBP1; assembly: GCF_026191775.1. Taxonomy (NCBI): domain Bacteria; kingdom Pseudomonadati; phylum Bacteroidota; class Sphingobacteriia; order Sphingobacteriales; family Sphingobacteriaceae; genus Sphingobacterium; species Sphingobacterium sp. InxBP1. The sequence goes on from NZ_JAINDX010000048.1 coordinate 318,425, forward strand.
CAACGGAAAAGGTAAATCTACATTATTGCGCATTGTTGCTGGAACTGACGATCAGTTTGACGGAAAAGCAGAGCATGGCCATAATGTATCACAGACCTTCTTTGCGCAACACCAGCTGGAAGCATTACACCTGGAGAATTCTATCCTCGCAGAACTTCAGGCTTTTGCGCCAAAACATACTGAAACCGAATTGCGGTCCATTTTAGGTTGTTTCCTGTTCACCGGTGACGATGTCTTCAAGAAGATCAAAGTTTTATCCGGAGGAGAGAAATCCCGGGTTGCGCTGGCGAAAGCCCTGACAGCTGACGCAAATTTTCTGGCGCTCGATGAGCCAACGAACCACCTGGACATGCAGTCGGTCAATATATTGATACAGGCACTTCAGCAGTTTGAAGGAACCTTTATTGTCGTTTCCCACGACCGTTATTTCCTGGATAATGTCGCAAACAAAATTTGGTATATTGAAGATAAACAGATCAAAGAGTATCCGGGTACTTATCAGGAATATGAAGAATGGGCAGCGAGACGTGCGATAGCATCTCCGGTCAAAGCCGAAAAAAAAATCAGGGAGGAAGTCAAACCCAAGAAAGAAAAACAAGAGCCCACAGAAGATAAAACACGCTTGCTCAGCAAAAAGAATAAGGAATTGGCCGCTTTGGAGCAAAAGGTCGAAGATCGGGAGGCGGTCGTCAAAGAACTCGAATTGAAGCTGGCGGATGAGGCCGTTTACTCAGATGCCATTAAGCTACAGGAAATCACTCGGGCCTATAATTCGGCAAAGGCTGAATTGGCACAATTCCAGAAACAGTGGGAACAACTTGCTGACGAAATTATGGAACTGGAAGAACGTTAATTTTTCAAGCTTAAAATCAGCTTTTTAAGGTTAACGAAGCGATTAATAGACTCAATTACTTGCATAGGCAGGATTAAAACCCTACTTTTGCGTCACTTCAAACAAGGAACAGCAGTTCAAGAAAGAAGGAGGATTCCGTAGCTCAGCTGGTAGAGCAATACACTTTTAATGTATGGGTCCTGGGTTCGAGTCCCAGCGGGATCACAAAAAGCGTGCTTTATCACGCTTTTTTAGTTTATTTGATATCTTTTTTGCAGTTCTGCACTAATATTCATTCATCGAAATGACATACAAAATTATACCATATGGTGTCTATCTTAAAAGGCTTACTTTTGGACACCATGAAGAGTGATTGAGCGTGACGACTGGCTAAAGTGTTAACCGTTTTTTTTACGTTTAAACTCTACCTACTCCCGATGGTATTCTGAACAAAATATTTGCCGTTGATGTGGAAATTGATTTTTTTCCATTATTTTAGGTAAAAAATAAAATATGTGAATATCCCAATTAGAGACAAAACCGCTATTCCCAAAAAAAACATAAGGTGTTGCTGATAAAATCTTTAAGAGATAATATACTCCGGTCATTTTCTTTTTATCAGGAAATTTCGTACTGAATGTATCTTTTATGGTATTATAATCCTTCCAGTCGGCAGCCGTTATTTTCCCAAAGTCAACCCAGGTCAAAAGCGAACAAAAGGATTGTGTTCTATCATTAAGCCTTACTATATACCCCCCTCTTTTATTAATGAAATAATAAGTATTATAGCTTTTAATATCCGCATATTTTGAACGATAGATCTCTTTATCCCCAGTAAGAATTTGAATTTCATCATCCTTTAAAATAATATCAATGAGATGAGTTCCGCTTTTTACAATTAAAAAATTAATTCCCCCTACAATAGAAAGAGCACATATGATAAATACAGTCTGTATTGGCATATGAAACAATAAAATACAGCGGAACCACTACGGCAATAAGATTAATTACAAAAATCCTCCAATCAACTTTTCTGACGGTAATTCTTTTCATTTACATAGTCTATAATCCAATTTTTTTTATAATATATGTTTGGTTAGTTCGTGTGGCGACTTAGACATCATTGCTTCGCCTGTTATCCAGAGAACCGCCCCATCAATTTTGACTTCAACAAAATTTTTCTGGATTTTCATGGTCTACTACTGAAAAGCATTTATGTATGCATGGATTTTTGTAAACGTTGTTCTATCACAATTAAACGATAAACGCTTTTTATTTTTAAACGTAAAAACTAATATGTTTCCTTTATATTCCGATTGAATATTCTTAATAGTTTCGATCCCTTTAAAGAAATGTCTGCCCACAATATTGAAATTGATTTTTTCAGAAATGAGATCAACGGCGCCACAAGGTTGGCTGCCCGACACAACTTTAAGCTGAAGATAATGTTCGCTCACAAATTCAAGTGATATGATCCTTAACCTTGTTTGCATCATTTTGTTCTTCATTGTTCAGCTTACTATTGGAATTGGAAATTCGTTTGAAAACAATTGGAAAATCACATCATTAGGTAAGAGTATATGATCTACTTGCTATACAAAAGAAGGGTAATCTTGCAATTTACCTCCTTTCGTATACCAAAACAATCCTATTCTGCATTTTTTTTCACCACATCGATCATATGGTCAAGATCAAACGGTTTTTCTATGTAATCATCGGCCTGACATTCTTTTGCTGTTTTAGCAATATCACATGAAGTCGATGTCAGTACAGACGAAAGATCTTCGGTTTCAGGGTCAGCCTTGAGCTCTTTTATGACTTCCGATCCTTTTTTCCGGCCCTTAATATGATCGTCAACCACGACAACATCCGGATCGATTTCATCTATGCGGTCGACAGGTTCTGGTGTCAGCGAAGAAACCACTTGAAAACCTTCATCTTCCAGCACCTCATCCATAATATTCAGGATATCCTCGTTGTCCTGAATCAGCACCACTTTTTTCTTCATCTTGCAGTTTTTGACATAAATTTATAAAAATTAAAACAATAGTAATCCATTTTAGTAAAAGTTCTGATTAAGTTTTACACCAACCTATTGGCTTTGGCTATATCTATTTTATAGAAACACTAAAATATTCTATTTGCTTGATTCAAATTTTGTCACCGAAGATATCAACGGTAACCGAAGCCAAATACACAAACAGAACAATCATATGCGGACATGTAGATATCAGCCCGAAAATTTCTAAATTTGCTTAACTGATACAAGTGGTTGCCAGATATGGTTACCTTCCAAATGACTGCTTGCTACAATTTGATGCTTTGATAAGATGGAAACACAACAGGTAAAACAACCAGACAACACTGCAGTGAGAACCGCTCTTTGGCGGGCCCTACATACTGAGATCGATGCTGAGCCCCATATACTGAAAGATACTGTAGGGCTCACTCTGATTTCCCCTGTAGATGATTGGCGGGAACGCCCCGATATGAAATTTACCAAGCGGCTGCGCGCCTCCATCGTTGCACGCTCACGATTTATAGAGGATATCGCCAAAGAGCAGATTGAAGATGGCGTAAAACAGTATATTCTGCTCGGTGCCGGCTTAGATAGCTTCGCACAGAGAAACGAAGAACTGAGCGCAAAGGTGGATATATACGAGATTGATCAACCCGATACCCTAAACTGGAAGCAACAAAAATTAATCGAAAACGGTTACGGTATTTCGGACAAACTTCACTTCGTACCAGTTGATTTTGAAGTTTCCTCCTGGTGGGACGAACTGCTAAAGAAAGGTTTTGATAAGAGTCAAAAGACCTTTGTCTCCTGTACCGGCGTCACCCTTTATCTTACTAAAGATGCGATTACGCAGACTCTTCATAAAATAGCACAACTTGCGCCGGGTTCTAAAATCGCTATAGCATTTTATCTGCCACTGGAACTGTTGGACATAGAAGATCAGCCTATGCAAGAAATTGCCAACAAAGGGGCTGCGGCATCGGGCACCCCCTTCGTCAGTTTCTTCTCTCCGGACGAAGTTGTGATGCTCGCTGAAGAAGCGGGGCTTAAAGAAATCCAAACCGTTTCAACAGCGGATATGAGGGACAAATACTTCAAAAATCGAATCGACAACCTGCTGCCTGCCAGCGGTGAAGTGTTCCTCGTAGCAACAGTATAGAGCCCAACTCCCTCCTGTCTAACAAACTTTCGGCACCGCCTGTCACATACGATGTCTTCTGTAGTATCAGACATGGCATATGAATCAGCTCTACTTATGGGCTACATTCCACCTTCAGTCCGATCCACTTCGATAGCCAAGCTGCAGAAGCGGATCGAATTGCCTGTAACATTTCGATCAAGAGCAGAACAATTCTTTTGGTAGCCTGTTTAATCACCAATAGATCCGAAGTATTCGCACTTTTGGGGATACTACAGATCGTTAAAGTACTATTGACAAACTATTGTCAATAGCCAATTCTATCTTTGAGTGTTAAAACTAAAATTATAACATCATGGCACTATTACACGCATACCTAAATTTCAACGGCAACTGCGCCGAAGCATTTGAATTTTATACAACTGTATTTAATTCCCCATTAATTGGCGTTCATCGCTTTGGCGACATGCCTGCGGACCCTGAGCACCCCATTGCTGACGCGGACAAAAACAAGATCATGCATACAGCATTAAAGATTAATGACTCCGTAATGTTGATGGGATCAGACTGTGTAGAAAGCTTCGGACAGAAAGCTACTTTTGGCACAGGTAGCTATTTAATGCTGGATGCACATTCAGCTCAAGAAGCCAAGGAGTTATATGACAAACTATCCGTTGATGCCCAGAATATTGAAATGCCCTTAGGTGAACAGTTTTTTGCTGAATTATTCGCCTCCTTTCAGGATAAATTTGGCATCGCCTGGATGATCCACTTCGAAGGCAACAAGAGAATGGGCTAGCCGCAACCAAGAACGGTCTGCCGAAGACAGCAGTACAATGACAATAGGGCTACGTTTTTGCAGCCTTATTGTTGTTATATCTATATTTTCCTACCATAATTTGTAAAGAATCGACACGATCAACTCGTTGATGCTGTCTCATGTAGGATTTGGCCGAAATACTCCTTGCAGCTCCTCCATCTATATCATTTCACTTAAAATAAATGTAGAAAAGTTACAAAACAATTTTACAAACTCATTTATCAATCGATTGACTTAATAAACACACGAGCTATTTAGTTTTTTTTTCACTTTCTTTTAACTGCCAGCGGTATATTCAATTTCAACAATATAATAAACCGTTATGAGAAAACTTTTAAATGTAATGATTGCAGTACTCGCACTGGGTACCGCCTCCTGTAGCAAGTCTCTGGCGCCCGCCGAGGAAGGACAGCCAACTCTCAAGACCAAGGCCTCTGTTACCAACCTCTCTAATGAATGGCGCGAAAACCCGTACAAGTTAAATGTCGTTTATTTCGTACCTAATGATGTCGATTCAATTCCCAACTTCCGAAAACGAATTAGCCGTATCCTGCTGGATGCGCAAGAAATGTTCGCCAGCAATATGAACCGGGAAGGATTTGGACGCAAGTCTTTTGGACTCGATCTCGTCAATGATACACTGATCAATATTCACTACATTGCAGGAAAATTTGGTAAGAGTACATATCCCTACTCAGGCGGTAGTGGTGCTGTCAAAACCGAGGTTGACGCCTATTTTTCACAAAATCCTCAAGCAAAGAAAAGTGAGCATATTCTCATTATTATCCCGACCTATAATACCGATCCAGCCAATCCGGGCGGCCCTCCGTTTTATGGCACAGGAACAACCTGCTATGCACTGGATTATGTCAATCTAGATGCTAAAAACCTCGGAATCGGCGGCGACATCGGATGGAAGGCAACCGTGTGGATTGGTGGCATGATCCACGAACTCGGCCATGGACTCAATGCCAGCCACAACCGGATGAACAAAACATTGGCACCTAGCCTTGGCACGGCATTGATGGGATCGGGCAACTCCACTTATGGTATTTCAACGACCTCCTTAACCGCCACCACGGCAGCCACATTTAACAACAGCCAAGTGTTCAGCACAGTCATGAGAAGCGATTGGTATGGCGCCGCTACGGCCGAAATCACTTCGCTAACATCGAGCTTTAGCAACAATCGGATCATCGTTTCAGGCAAGTTCACTACCACCAAGCCTGTGCAGGACATCGTCGTATGGCACGATCGAGAACCTTTTGGAGGCAACAATGATTACGATGCCGTACAATGGGCCACGAAAATCATTGGGCAAGATAGCTTCAGATTCGAATGCCCACTTGCAGACTTTTACGACCTTACAGGCAATTATGAAATGCGTATCGGGTTTATGCATATCAATGGCAAGCGTTCGACATTGGGGTATTCCTACAATTTTGTCAATAGCATTCCCGATCTTTCGAAAGTCGTGACGCATAAGCTGCTCTCGACAGCAGGCTGGTCAATTCTGGGCAGCGACAGTAATGAACCGGGCGCTTCAGCAAGCAATGTGCTCGACATGAACAGAAGTACCATTTGGCATACCCCATGGTCATCAACCCAAACTCCGCAACCACATTACTTCGCCGTCGATATGGGTGCTATGCGTACAATAAAAGGGTTGGCCTTTCGCAATCGCGACAATTTAAATGGCGCGATGAAAGATATTAACATTTATTCAAGTACGAACGGTACGGTCTGGACGTTATTAAAATCAACACAGCTCAGCAAAGTTTCAGGCTCTTGGATCAATGCCGACCTTGATACAGCATTTAATACCCGCTATCTGAAAATTGAATCGATCAGTTCTTGGGGCGATTTCTTCTATTCGCACCTCGCAGACTTCGGAGTTTACTCAAATTAACCTGACAAATACCTGAAGCTAGTGACATTGGATAGCTTCAGGTATCTTTCTTTCTTTATCCACCCTTCATATACATTGATTTCCTGCTACCACAGATTGGACGATTCAACCTATTTATTACTACAGAAAAGTGAAAAATAAAAACTCAAGAACACAGTTACATACTATATCTTCAAAAAATAGCCAAAACAATACAAATACACCAATAAAAAAAATAAAAAATAGAACAAACACTAAATTTATTCAAACATAAAACTTTTTTAATCACAAAAAACTCAAAATAATCCATAAAAATGTTGAAATAAACCAAAAAAAACACATAAAACAAATAAAATAATACAATTACCAATAAAATAGTACTAAAAAAACAACATTATATTCAACATAAGACATATTAAACAAAAAAAATATGACATATATCATATTTTTACTCTATATTTATGGCACATTATTAAATATTACTAAATAAAATAACAAACAACAAGACAAAACCCCATGTGCTACTGATAAATTACAAAAAAATCAACAAAAAAAAACCTCAACATCATGAAAGAACAACCTAAACCACTCGATCATCTAAGTATTTTTTCTTTCAAAGGCATCCAAATGCGAACGTTCCATATCACTTGGATCACATTTTTCTTTTGTTTTTTTGGCTGGTTTGGCGTCGCCCCATTGATGCCGCTTGTCCGGGAACAGCTAGGACTGAGCAAGAACGAAATTGGCAATATTATCATCGCCTCGGTTTCCGCAACCATCATCGCCAGGCTTTTTGTAGGAAAGATGTGTGACAGATTTGGACCAAGGATCACCTACACCTTACTTTTGGTTACTGGCGCCTTGCCGGTAATGCTTATTGGCCTGAGCAACAGTTACGAGTCTTTTCTCCTATATAGATTTTTCATCGGAATTATCGGGGCATCATTTGTCGTGACACAATTCCATACGTCGATGATGTTTGCTCCTAATATAATTGGAACTGCCAATGCAGTCACCGGCGGATGGGGTAATCTCGGCGGCGGTGTTACCAACCTGATTATGCCATTAATCGCAGCGGCATTTGCTGGAATGGGCCTTGTCAGTCACTTGGACTCCTGGCGCTTGGCTATGCTTGTACCGGGCACTATTTTGCTTATCATGGCACTTATATATTACCGATACACGAAAGACACGCCACAAGGCAATTTCAAAGAGCTGCAAAAAGACAGGGAGACGGCGGCCCGGCCGAAAGGATCTCTTCTAACCCTTTTAAAAGATTATCGGGTATGGATCCTTACACTAGCATACGCAGCCTGCTTCGGAATCGAAATTACAGTTGATAACGTGGCTGCAACATTCTTCATCGACCGCTTTGGCACGGGGATCATCATGGCAGGGGCTCTCGCAAGTATTTTTGGCGGCATGAATATTTTTGCACGCGCTTTGGGAGGCATCGTCAGCGATAAAGTGGGCAACAACTATGGTATACGTGGTAAAGCAATATTACTTGGGACCTTGCTGCTATTGGAGGGTCTGGGGATTAGTCTTTTTGCGAATTCCGGAACCTTGGCCCTCGCCATTGTGACGATGCTGCTCTTCGCATTGTTTCTCAAAATGGCAAACGGCTGCACGTATGGAATCGTCCCATTTATCAACAAAGAAAATATCGGCACCGTAAGCGGAATCGTGGGTGCAGGAGGCAATATAGGTGCTATGCTTGTAGGCTTCCTGTTCAAATCCGAAACTTTAAGCTATGCAGATGCCTTCCAATATATAGGCATAGGTGTTATATTCATTGGTCTTACAGTGCTTCTTGTCCGCTTTGTACCGAGAGCGGCGCGGGCACCGCAAATAGCCACTCTGGAAGTTCAAAACTAGATTTCTGCACATGAACAAGGAACAAAAAAACACTCTTCGGAGCACCTGTTGCTATTGTGGTGTTGGCTGCGGAGTAAAAATTGCGGTCGAAAAAGACCATTCGGTCACCGTTGTGGGTGATCCCGACCACCCCGTCAACCACGGAAAACTGTGCAGCAAAGGCATGAATCTGCAATACACGGTAAATGACCGCACTGATCGCCTCCTTTATCCGCAAATGCGCCACCACCGATCAAGCCCACTGCAGCCAGTATCCTGGGACGAGGCGCTCGACCGCGCTGCCGCCGTATTCAGCACGCTTATCGATAAATATGGCCCCGACTCCGTAGCATTCTATGCCTCCGGACAGTGCCTGACGGAAGAATATTACGTTCTTAACAAACTGGTAAAAGGCTTTATAGGAACCAACAATATCGATACAAATTCGCGCTTATGTATGAGTAGTGCCGTAGCTGCGTATAAAAAAGTGCTCGGTGAGGACAGTGTACCGATCTGTTATGACGACATTGAGCTTGCAGACTGCTTCTTGATTGAGGGAGCCAATCCTGCATGGTGTCACCCTATTTTATGGCGCCGCGTCGAAACCCACAAAGCCCAGCATCCGAATACAAAAATTATCATCGTCGACCCACGGATAACGGATTCCTGCGCCGTGGCCGACCTGCACCTTCAGATCAACCCCGGCACAGACATCGTTTTAAACTACGCGATCGGACGGTTGCTGATTGAACAGGGCTACATCGACAGCGACTTCATCCACGACCATACAGAAGGCTATAACGAATATAGACAACGGGCTTTCCAACGCTCGTTAACCGAATCCGCTTCTATATGCGGTGTTCCCGCCACCGACATTCAGCTCGCAGCACAATTTATCGGAACGTCTAAACGTTTTCTGAGCATGTGGACGATGGGCCTCAACCAGAGTGCTGCAGGAGTAAATAAGAATCTAAGTTTAATCAACCTTAACTTGATCACCGGCCAAATCGGAAAACCCGGATGCGGCCCCTTCTCCCTGACAGGCCAGCCCAACGCCATGGGGGGAAGAGAAGTCGGCGGACTGGCCAACCTATTGCCTGCTCATCGCGATCTCGAGAACATCGAGCATCGGCATGAATTGCAAAACTTCTGGTCGGGCACCACAATCAGCAATAAACCAGGGTACACCGCGACCGAGATGTTTGAAGCCTTGGCTGATGGCCGCTTAAAAGCAATATGGATACTCTGTACCAACCCATTGACCAGCCTGCCCAATGTACGTCTAGCCGAAAAGGCGCTTGAGAATGCCAAATTCGTGGTTGTACAGGAAATTTCAAACAAACCTCAGACCTTGTCATACGCGGATATTGTCCTGCCGGCAGCTGCATGGGCAGAAAAAGAAGGCACAATGACCAATTCCGAGCGTAGAATAAGCCACCTCCAGAAAGCAGTCGAACCTCCCGGTGATGCACTGCCCGATGCCGTCATTCTATCGAAATTTGCACAAAAGATGGGCTTCAAAGGCTTTTCATACAACACAATGGAGGATATCTACAAAGAACATACCCAGCTGACCGCCGGAACCAATATCCACATCAACGGACTGACCTATGAGCTTATCGATCAGCTCAACACGGTGCAATGGCCTTTCGACCGGAAACTGAAAACCGGAACACCGCGCTTGTTTCAAAACAAAGAATTTTATACTCCGCACCGACGTGCCGTATTGCATAACCCACCGGATGATTGCCCCAGCGAAATGCCGGACAATAACTTTCCCCTGATACTCACTACCGGAAGAATCCGTGATCAATGGCATACCATGACGAAGACCGGAAAAGTCAGCAAGCTGAACCAGCATATTTCTGAGGCCTTCTTAGAGATCCACCCAGCCGACGCCCATACCCTGGAGCTAAAAGAAGGACAGCTGGTCAACGTACGGTCCCGGCGGGGCGATGTACGCGTCAAAGCCCGCATCAGCAATACCATCAAGCCCGGAGTGGTATTTATGCCCATGCACTGGGGCAAATTATTGGGTTCAGACCTCAATCGCGCCAACAATATTACCAGCGATCTCGTGGACCCTATTTCGAAGGAACCAGATTTCAAATTCTGCGCCGTCAGCGTCCAAAAGCACATCAAGAAAAAAGAGCGCATTGTCATAATAGGCGCCGGCGCTGCGGCTCATGGCTTCGTACGTGAGTATCGCCAACTGAATCAAACCGATGAGATCATCGTGTTTAGCAACGAAGATACCCCATTTTATAACCGCGTCATGCTTCCTCACTATATCAGCGGAGAATTTAAATGGCAACAGCTCGTCAAAATGGACGCAGAGGAAGAGCAGAAATACCACATCCGTCATATCCGTAACGTACAGGTTACATCCATAGATCGTATGCAGAAATATGTCCTGGATTCCAGGGGCACAAAGACACATTACGACATCTTGATCCTGGCTACCGGAAGCCGTCCCACGCTGCCCAAACACGTCCCAAAACTACCCGGTATTTTCACTATGAGACGCCGTACTGATGCGGATCAATTGAAGAAATATCTACCCAAACAGGGACAAGCCGTCATTGTAGGCGGCGGATTATTAGGTCTGGAGATGGCGGCGTCACTACGTGAAATAGGCATCAAAGTCACCATTGTACAACGTGTGTCCCGCTTCCTCAATAGGCAGCTGGACCCCATAGGAAGCCAGCTGTTACACGAGGAGATGATCGATCAAGGTTGCGACATATTTTACAACGATGAGGTACAGCTCTATTATGGCCGACATAAGCTGACTAAGATTGAATTAAAAAGTGGCCGGCAAATCAAATGCGATGCTCTGCTCTTTGCTATCGGAACCACACCAAATATCGAGCTTGCGAAAGACGCAGGTTTGCTGTGCCAACGTGGCGTGGTCGTAGATCACTATATGAAGACAAGCGACCCTTCGATTTATGCTATTGGCGAAATTGCCGAATTTGAAGGCGCCAGTTACGGTATCACAGCTGCTGCTGAAGAACAGGCCGCAGTGGTTGCTCACTACCATCAAGGTGACATTAGCCGTTATTACAAAGGCAGTTTATTGATGAATATCATCAAAATACAGGGTTTTGATTTATGTAGTATCGGCCTGTCGGAAGCGCCTAATGAAAGCTACGAAGAAATCATCTTTATTGATAAAGCGAAACGATATTATAAGAAATGTATCATCCATCAGGACAAACTGGTCGGGGCCATTTTAATTGGCGATAAAAATGAATTTCTGGAATTCAAAAATCTGATTGCGAATAAAATTGAGCTCAGCGAAAAACGTCTCCAGCTCCTAAGAAGCGGTGAATCTAGAGAACCTGTTGTCGGCAGACTCATCTGTTCTTGTAGTCAGGTAGGCGAAGGTAATCTGAAGAAAAGAATGGAAAGCGGGTGCACTGAAATGGCCCAGCTATGCGAAGCGACAGGAGCTGGCAGCGGCTGTGGTTCCTGCAAACCCGAAGTAAAACGCATTCTAGAACAGTATCAAACAGATTATTCAAAAGAAACGGAAACTTATGCCCAGTAATATACATACAGGGAAAGCCCCTTCAGACGACCTTTTTGTTAAAGTCAATTTTCCTGGCGGCGCCATTTCCACAGGCGAGCTGGCAGGCCTTCTTGAGCCACTCGAGCAGATCGGAATTCATGAACTCAGATTTGGCAGCCGCCAGCAGATTTATTTTTATGTCTCGCAAACACAGCTGGAAGATCTTGAATATGTACTGCTCAATCAGGAACTGACATACGAAATCAACGGCGACAGCTGTCCGAATATCGTGAGTTCCTACGTGGCGGACGGCATCTTTAGTCAGTCCACCTGGATCCGTGAAGGGGTATATAAGGATATACTTGACAGTTTTGAATTTGTCCCTAAACTTAAAATCAATATCGTCGACTGCACACAGTCACTCGTGCCTTACTATACAGGTAATCTAAATTTTATCACAGCGGACATCAGCAGCTACTGGTACTTACATATACGATTTCCCGGTTCAAATATTTTCCACAACTGGTCTTCATTAGTAAATACGGATGATATAGCCGAGCTCTGCCATTTTCTGGAACCTTTGCTGACCGACATCCGGGTCGACAATACAGCTGCAGGACAGCAGCTTGGACAACATCTGGAGCAACTTGCCTTGGTCTCGAGAAAATTTCTGTTTCAACCGATCACAAATGCTTTCATAGAACCAGCGTTTAAATTACCTTATTACGAGGGATTTAATCACTATCACGATCGCCTCTGGCTCGGAATGTATCGCCGCTCCGAAACATTCTCCATTGCACTCTTAAAGGACATCTGTCATGTATGCTTAAAACATAGGATCGGCCAGGTGTATAGCACACCATGGAAATCAATCATCATCAAAGATATACAGCACAACACCCGACCCGATTGGGATGCCGTATTAGACAAACATCGAATCAATCTCCGTCATGCGCTCAACGAACTAAACTGGCAGACAGAGGATTACGATTCGCTCGGACTCGTCTTAAAGCAGGAGCTTGTCCATCAGATGAACTGGCTGGACACACGTACTTATAAACTTTGTTTCGGTGTAAAAATGCATTCCAAAAGTGGTATCTGGGGTTCCGTCATTCTCCGCTTTATGATGTCCCGGGGAAAGCGCTCCTGGTTTCAGGTACAGCATACACGTAATTTCAACCCCAATTCAAAAGACCTCATTACCTACCGAAAACGCGTGGACCGCGATAACCTTATTCATGTTATCTTGGCTTTATGCGAAGACTTTTATCAACTACAGGGACAGCTGACATCATTGCGGCCGACAGCCCTTCCGGAGCCGCCAGCTGAAGAGCAGAGCCTGCCAACAGAACTGCATCAATGTCCTTATTGTAAGACGATTTACGACCCTCAATGGGGCGACAGTACACAAAATATTCCGGCACAAACGGCGTTTGGCGATCTCCCACCCCATTATTGCTGTAGCGTATGTGACGCCAGCATAAATGATTTCCAAGCTGTTTCGATTGTTAAATAAGATGCTAATTCACACGCAAATTCAGTAAAATTGCTTAAATTTCGTTTTGATGGAATAGTATCGCATTTTCGCGTGCATACCTACGGCAGCGTGAAGAAAAAAAATGAAGTAAACATGGTATCAATATGGAAAAATCAGCTTCTTTAAATGGCCTTATACTCATCGGCGGAAAGAGCCGGCGTATGGGAACCCCAAAAGAGAAAATGGTCTGGCATGACAAGTTGCAGCGTGAGTACTTAGCAGATTTGCTGGCCCCTTATTGTGCTCAAGTCTGTTTTTCCTGTCGTCCCGAACAATGCGCCGAACTGGGGCAGCAACCTTTTCCTGCGCTACCTGATGCACATCTGGATATAGGACCTATGGGAGGTATTTTAAGTGCATTTGAATCCGATACCCATTCCGCTTGGCTGGTACTGGCCTGTGATCTACCCTTTGTAAATGAACAGGCATTGAAACAGCTCATCGCACATCGTGACAGCAGCAAAATGGTGACGGCATTCCGAAACCCAATAAATGGACTGCCTGAGCCGCTGATAGCTATCTGGGAACCGCGAAGCTATCGAACCCTACAGGAAGTTGCGACAGCAGGCAATTACGCCCTCCGACAAGCACTCGACAACATGCCCGTACAAATGCTTACACCAGCCGATCCGACAATACTGTTCAATGTCAATACACCGCAAGAAGCAAAACAGGTACCCCTGATCGCCGCTACCCGTCAGGGACGCTGATTCGCTGCTAGATATAACGTTTCATCCACCTTATGATAAATCTGCGGGTCGTGTCTTTTGATCTTAATTTTCACATATTTTGAAGCTGGCATATTGCTTTCCTTGACCACATTGTTGACCGACACGAGCACATTTGTTTCGGGAAAATAGGTGACTGCATTTTTCTCCGGAATCTGATAAGGCACAATCACAAATAATGGCGCTATACGTTCTATATCATCATCATAATTAAATAGATCAACTTTATCGCCAACCTTAAAACCAGCTTTGTCTATATCTCGTTGATTCATAAGCACCACACGCCGTTCGTTTTTAATACCTCTATAACGGTCATCCAATCCATAAATCGTCGTATTGAACTGATCGTGAGTCCTTGTCGTCGCCATCATATATTCATCTTCTTCAAGCTTGTTTACCGGCAACTCAGTCTGTGTAAACGGAGCCCGTCCGCCAAATTGTCCTGCAAACACCTGCTGATCACGGGCAGCATTGGGCAAATAAAAACCCTCCTTCTGGCGGACCCTGACGTTGTAGTTTTCGAACCCCGGTATGCACCGTTCAATGGCATCGCGCACCGCATCATAACTGTCGTGAAATCGCTTCCAATCCACAACACTGCGCGCGCCCAATGTCGCCATTGCCATACGGCATACAATCTGTGTCTCATTGAGCAAATTGTTGGAGACAGCATCAAGCACTCCCTTCGAAGATTGCACAACGCCCATGGAATTTTCCGTACTAACGATCTGCACCTCACCATTCACAATATCCTTATCACTGCGTCCATATGTGGGCAAAATCAGTGCTTCCTTGCCATGGATGAGATGCCCCCGATTCAACTTGGTTGACACACAGACTAATAAATTAAGTTTCCGAAGAGCATTGGCCGTATAGCTGGTATCCGGTGTTGCCGACAGAAAATTACCACCCATACAAAACAGCAATTTGACCTGCTCTGCATGCATGGCTTTAATTGCCCTGACCACATCATAACCATGCTCCCTCGGTGGATCAAATCCGAAGTATTGCTGCAAGCGGTCCAGCTGCTCCGCAGTTGGCTTCTCGTCGATCAGCATGGTCCGGTTGCCCTGTACATTGCTGTGCCCTCTGACTGGACAAACACCTCCACCTTTAATGCCGATACTGCCTTTTAACAGCAAAATATTCAAAATCTCCCGGATCATATCTACACCATTGGGCTGCTGCGTCAATCCCATTCCCCAGCAGAAAATTATCTTCTTGTTAAAAGCCAGCAGCTCGGCCGCTTTCTGAATGGATTCAACAGCTACGCCACTGAGCTCGCTCAGCTGCGCAAGATCATACCGCCCGCTGCTAAATTGCATTAAAAACTCTTCATACCCAGTTGTCTTATGCTTGATAAAATCAGCATGAACAACAGCTCCGGGGTTTTCACTTTCGAGTTTTAACAATAACATCTCCAGTGCTTTTAACAAGGCCATATCTCCATTGATCCTGACGGGAAGATAAAGATCCGCAAGACTTATCCCCCTACCAAAGATTCCATTGAGCTGCTGCGGGTTATGAAAGCCCATGAGACCGGCTTCGGGCAAGGGATTGATCGCAATGATCTTAGCGCCATGTTTTTTGGCTTTCTCCAGCGCACTCATCATCCGTGGCGCATTGGTACCCGGATTCTGACCGATAATAACGATGACCTCGCTTTCATAAAAGTCATCCAGCTTTACCGTTCCTTTGCCAATCCCAATCGTCGGCCGGAGTGCCGATCCCGACGTTTCATGGCACATATTGGAGCAGTCGGGCATATTGTTGGTCCCAAATTCCTTTGCAAAGAGCTGGTAGACAAAGGATGCTTCATTGCTCGTCCGGCCGGAGGTATAAAACGCAGCCTCGTTAGGCGATCCCAAAGCATTGAGATGCGCAGCAATCTTATGAAAAGCTTCATCCCAGGAAATCGGCTGATAATGTGTTGCCCCTTCTGCCAGATACACTGGATCTGTAAGTCTGCCCATTTTGCCAATTTCATAGTCTGTGAGCTTGGCTAAGTCATACACGGAATTATTTTTAAAGAAGTCGGGCGTCACACGTTTGGTCGTTGCCTCTTCCGCAAGCGCCTTGGCCCCATTTTCACAATATTCGCCCAGCGGCGAACGCTCGTCGTCCGGATCAGGCCAGGCGCAGCTCGGACAATCAAAGCCACCCGCCTGATTCATACTGAAAAGTGCTTTCGTGCCCCGGAATACTGTTTTTTCTTCAATCAGGTCCGAAAATGCAGCCACTACCGCCGGAACACCAGCAGCCCATTTTTCTACGGGACCAAGTTTTAGGTTTAAGAGTTTAAATGGATTCTCCGCATTGGGCTGCTGATCCAAATTCTGCATATCCGTCCGATTTTTATTGTTCTCTTCCATAACCGTCAAATATTGAATGTAGGTACTAGTTCTAGCAGATCAGCATTGTAGGTTTGGATTCGGATAATTATCACTCTGATCTTCCACAGTATTATCCAGGCACGCAAAGTCCTTTTCCACGAGCAATTTCACCGACCCCGCCATACCTTCAAAACCCACTCTCTGGGTCGTCACCAATTCATGAATCATGCTTGCCGGAATACTGAGTACAATTCTGTTATCCACAAACGCGACATCAAGCTGCCCACCGATGGTCCTCTGAACAGCATATATAAACGGTCTGCCAACAAAAGCAGTCGTGCTTTCAACCATTCCGGTATTTCCCAGTTTAGCAATCTCAGATTGCGTAAGGCGAAGCCGGACGGAGTTGTCTTTGATTCTTATTTTCATTATGAAACTTATTTTTTTTATATCATCTGTCCTTTATTACCATCCGCTGTTAGGTAAACCACATCCTTCAGACTGTACACATCGTTTTAACTTGTATCATATAGCAGCACAAGCGCCGGACATGCTATTAGCTTCTGACGATAAGATTTACTCCGGGTCCTTTAATGTGAAATAGTCTCCCGCATGATAAATATTAAAACTATGACCACGCAAAAACCCAAGCAGCGTGATATTAAACTCCGCTGCTGTTGATATGGCCAGGCTGGAAGGCGCTCCAATCGCCACAACAAGTTTAGCGCCGGCCATTGCAGCCTTCTGAATCAGTTCGAAACTCGCCCTGCCGCTCAACAGAAGTATATGGCACTTCAATGGCAGCATCTCCTCCAACAGGGCATATCCAATGAGCTTGTCCAGTGCGTTGTGCCGGCCGACGTCCTCACGTAAGGCAACCAACCTACCCTGCAGATCAAAAATAGCCGCTGCATGAATACCGCCGGTTGCGGAAAAATTGTTTTGGCTGCTCCGAAGTCTTTCTGACAACAGGTACAAGGTGTCCAACGCTATCTCTATGGGCTCATTCGCTTGGCAACGAAAGATGCTGACCGTCTTGATCGCTTCAATGGATCCCTTCCCGCACACGCCGCAGCTCGACGTCGTGTAAAAATTGCGGTCAGCATTATGTAGACGCGGGACGACCCCCGGACTTAGTTCGACAAGAATCCGATTGCTACTATTGCGATCACAGGTACCTACCACATGTTGTATTCGTCGGATATGGCTGGCCCTGTCAATAATTCCCTCGGTGAACAGAAAGCCGGCAGCCAGTTCGGTATCATGACCCGGTGTGCGCATGGTCACAGAAATGTTCTTGATCGTACTGCTCCCCTCCTCAAATGCAGAGATGCTGATTTCCAGCGGCTCTTCCACTGACACATCATCATCATCTGAACAACTTGAACCGTCTCTAAACCTGACAAGTTTAACTTGTTGAATCGCCTTATTCTCCAATGCCCTGGTTTCCATAAAAGCTTTTGGTTTATTTAAAAGTAACGTTTTTAGGCCCGAAAAGCGCAAAAACAAACAAGAGCCAATTCATGATCAGCTCTTGTTTGTTAGTCATCAGGCCTTCAGATCTATTGGCAATGTATGGATCCGCTTACCTGTAGCCACATAGATTGCATTGCATAATGCGGGAGTAAAAGGCGGAACTGGCGGTTCGCCCACTCCCGTCGGTTTGGCATCACTTTCCATAATGTATACATGGATCTGCTTAGGCGACTCAGGCATCCGGACGATCTGATAACCGTCAAAATTACTTTGCTCGACCTGACCCTGCTTAACGGAAATGGTACTTTTAAGCGCCAGACTGGCAGAAAACTGCGCCCCGCCTTCAAATTGTGATTTAATCCTGTCGACATTCACTGGCAAACCGCAATCGACAGCGTAATAAACATTCGGAATACTTATATTCTGATTAGCATCTACCTGCACCTCCACCACGCAGGCCACATACGTCAGGAAGCTTTTGTGGGCTGCGAAGCCAAGTGCGCTGCCCTTCGGCAACGATCTGCCCCAACCAGATTCTTTAGCCACCCGTTCAATCACCCTCTTCATACGCCCCGTATCCCAGGGATAATCCGCAATGTTCTCACCATAATTAGGATATGTTGTTTTGACCAGTTCCTGATCAAAGGTAATATGACGGTCTTCTCCCAAAAGTTCCAGTGCATTAGCAATGGGATCCATCCCCCGCGCTTCCGCGACTTCGTCCATCATGGTCGCAATGGCAAAAACCTGAGGAATATTGCGAACAGACCGTAACCAGCCAATGCGCAAATGGGCCTTCGCGTCGTGTGTTTCGAGACTAATGGCAGGCACATCATACGGAAAATCGGAAGCACCCAACATCAATTCCCCGTCGCTTGGCTGCACGACCTTCATGTCGTCCGTCGCCGAAATCGAAGGGTTGGCAATATGGTGCGACCATCCGCTTAACTTGTTCTGACTGTCTATAGTGGCAACAATACGCTGTACGCTAAGCGCATGGTAATAATCATGCCGGATATCATCTTCCCTCGTCCACTGCACTTTCACCGGAAACCCGGATTCTTTGGCAAGAATCGCTGCCTCCAGAATAAAATCGGGTTTGGATTTCCGGCCAAAGCCTCCGCCCAGCAAGGTAACATTCATTTTTACCTTCTCAACAGGAATACCGATCTCTTCAGCGACCGCGTCGCGTGCACCCTGTGGATTTTGGGTACAGGCCCAGATTTCACAGCTTCCATTTTTCACAACTGCGAGGGCACAAGGCGGTTCAATGGTGGCGTGCGCCAGATAGGGCGCAACGTATGTGTGATCGATAACCTTTTTTGCACCAGCCTTCGCCGCCTTAAAGTCGCCCCGTTGACGTCGGATGGTACCCTCTTTGGCCATCTCCTGTCTGAGCTCTTCAATCTGTCTGGCAGAGTCATAGTCCGCATTTGGCCCCAGATCCCATTCCACCTCGAGCAGATCCCGGGCTTTGATAGCCGCCCAGGTATTTTCAGCAATGACAGCAACTCCACTTAATGGCTTTTTTAAGGTAGCCGGCAGGCCTGCGCCTTTGATAACGACCACTTTAAGGACTCCGGGCACATTCCGCGCTTTGCTGTCATCGAAGGATTTAACTGTACCACCGACGACTGGACAGCGTTTGATGACCGCAATTTTCATTCCCTCAACCTCGGCATCTATGCCAAACACAGCCTTCCCAGTAACGATATTATGTAGGTCAATAATCGGTGTCTCTTTTCCGACCATCGTGAGCTGCTTTTTATCCTTAAGCCTCACTTCACTTACTTTCGGCACGGGCAGCGACTGTGCGATTTCTACCAATTCTCCAAAACTTTTCTTTTTACCTGAAGGCGAATGGACGACCTGCCCTTTCTGGGTGTCACATTCCTCTACGCCTACCTGCCATTCCTTTGCCGCTGCGCGGATCAATAGGAGGCGCGCTATAGCACCGGCTTCACGCATAGGTTTATAAAACATCCGCACGGAAAACGAACCGTCGGTATTCTGGTTACCATATTTCTTCTCATCGCCTTCGGCCTGAACAATTTCGACCTTGCTCCAGTCGGCGCCCAGTTCATCGGCCACAATCAATGGCAGTGACGTACGTATACCCTGCCCCATTTCCGAGCGATGTGCAATGATGGTGACCTTACCATCTGAGCCAATACTTAGATACACATTCGGAGCCACGGTAGCGACTTTTTTCCCTTTATCATCGCAGCTAAAAAAACTGACACCCAGCAGCAGACCTCCAGTCAGCAGGCCGCTAGCTTTTATAAAATCTCTTCTGGAGACACCAAAAACTTCAGACGCGACCGTTGTGGTCTTTTTTTTCTGAAAAGGAGCTAATATTTTCATGATTTGCATGCATTATAATGAAAGACTAACCGGTAGTTACCGGTGTACCGGCCGCGTCCAAGATAGCCGCTTTGATTCTATTGTACGTACCACATCGACACAGGTTGCCCTTCATCGCTTCCTCGATCTCCTGTTCCGAAGGTTTGGCATTCTTTTTCAGCAATGCGGCCGCGTTCATAATTTGTCCAGTCTGGCAATATCCGCATTGGGGCACCACATATTTTTCCCACGCTTCCTGCAACGGATGGTCTCCATCCGCAGACAATCCTTCTATAGTGGTGATCTTACCTTCACCCACCGCTGAAATCGGAAAAGAGCACGACCGTATTGCAGTATCATTGAGATGTACTGTACACGCGCCGCAGAGCGCTTTTCCACAGCCGAATTTAGTTCCTTTGAGATTCATGATATCCCGTAGCACCCATAATAACGGCATGTCGTCAAGCACATCGACCTCGTGCTTCTTCCCATTTACCTGAATTGAGTATTTTGCCATAATTGTTAATTTTTTATTGCCTATTATCTGCAGTCTCTCATCTACAAACACTGGCTCAGTCTTTTCATCTGCAAAATCAGTAATTAAATTAAGTAAATAATTATATATTTCACTGTATTTTTTACCATTATTACAGATTTGATGTATTTTAACGCATAAATCACTAAATTTGGTAGAGGCTATCTGCAGCAGCACCCTAAGAACATGAAAGAGATCAAAGACATTATTTTCGCCGCAGAGCAAGCATCAGCCCAACACATGGAAATGGCGCTGGCGACGGTTGTCAAAGTCGAAGGCTCTTCTTATCGGCGGGCCGGAGCAAGGATGCTGGTAACAGCAGATGGGCGCATGACCGGCGCCATAAGCGGAGGCTGCCTAGAAGGCGACGCTCTAAAAAAAGCACTGTTAGCCATACAGCAGCGCCAAAATCGTCTGGTGACCTATGATACCAGCAGCGATGAAGGTAATGCGATCGGCCTACAGCTGGGCTGCAATGGCATTGTCCATATCTTGTTTGAATACATTGATTTCACCAAATCCATGCATCCGATAACCTTATTGGAAAACGTCTTGCAACATCGCCGCGAAGCCATATTGGTGACTTGTTTTTCGGAGGACCGACGCCAACTTCAATTAGGTAGCATGCTGTTGACAGATGCTTGTGGCAGCGCACAGTCCGCGCCCTCAGATGACGCTGTCGATCCTAGGCTGTCGGAAGCCATCGCGCTTGCTAAATCAAAACGACAGTCTGTCCTAACATCCTACAAACATCAGAAAATGGAATGTAAAGCGCTTGTCGAATACCTGGCCCCTACAGTCCATCTCGTTGTGGTGGGTGCCGGCAACGACGCACAGCCTCTCGTAGAGACTGCCGACATCCTGGGCTGGGAGATCACCGTGGTGGATGGACGTGCAACACATGCCAGCGAACAACGCTTTCCGGCGGCAAAGCAAATAATCGTGACTCCTGCGGACCATGTCATTCCGAAAATTCAAATAGATCCCTGGACCGTTTTTGTTCTTATGACGCACAACTATCAATACGATCTGCAGGTACTCAGCCAGCTCATTCCCACCAATACCGCTTATATTGGCTCTTTGGGGCCAAAAATAAAATTGGAACGCATGTTCAAGGATCTTGAGCAGTTAGGCCTGGTGCTGACCGAAAGTGATAGGAGGCGGATTCATGGGCCTGTTGGACTCGATATTGGTGCCGAAAACGCGGCCGAAATAGCAATTGCGGTCCTCGCGGAAATCAAAGCTGTACTTAGCGGCAGGCCTGGCACTCCGTTAAAGTACTTACCGACAAAAATTCATGCTGCTAGCCCTTTAATACTTTAGCCTATGCTCACAGACAAATACGGACGATCCCATACTTACCTGCGTATATCGTTGACAGATAACTGCAACCTCCGTTGCTTTTATTGCATGCCTGAGGAAGATTATGCTTTTACACCTCATGCACAGCTCATGCAGGTGGACGAAATCGAGCAGCTGGCCAGGCTTTTTGTGGCTCACGGCGTAAGCAAAATCCGTCTCACGGGAGGTGAACCTCTGGTACGGCGAGACGCCCCCGCAATCATTGCCATGCTATCCCAGCTTCCCGTTGAACTGCATATGACCACTAACGGCATCAGGATTGATGACATGCTCGGGGAAATCGTAAGCGCCGGATTTAAAAGCGTCAACATCAGTCTGGATACTTTGCGTCCAGAGCGCTTCATAAAGATCACCAGAAGGAATTATTTTGAAAGGGTACGCGCAAACATCGACCTCCTGCTAAAATACAACGTCATCACGAAAATTAACGTGGTTGTCATGAAAGGCATCAACGATGACGAAATCCTGGACTTTGTGGCACTTACCAAAAGCAAACCAGTGGAAATCCGTTTTATTGAATTCATGCCGTTTAGCGGTAATAAATGGAGCAGCAATCAGGTGCTTACCTATGACGATATCGTGAATACGGTGCAACAAGCGTACACAATACAGCCTGTAACGGCCAGACCGCATGACACAGCCAAAGCGTTTTCGATCCCTGGCCACCTCGGGCGTATCGCAATCATCAGTACGATGACAGCCCCTTTTTGTGCCGGTTGCAACCGGATACGGCTCACGGCTGATGGAAAATTAAAAAACTGCCTCTTCTCTGCTGGAGAGACAGACCTCCTCTCCACATTACGGACTGGCGGGGATGTCCTCCCTTTGATACAGCAAAATATTCTATCCAAAGCACAGGCTCTGGGTGGACAACTGGCGGAAAACTTTGAACAGATAGAAACCGATTTCTTACAAAATCGCAGTATGATCACTATTGGCGGATGAAAACAAAAACAGGCATAATCATATTGGCAGCGGGCAGCTCGTCCCGTCTCGGAAGACCCAAACAGTTACTTGAATTTGAAGGAAGCAGCTTAATTAAACGGATCAGTATGGCCGCTCTCGACGTTCCGGATGCTGCCGTCTGTATCGTTGTCGGTGCTTTCCAAGATCTTGTACGGACCGCCGTCGCCCATCTGCCCATAAGCATAAGCATCAATCCCTACTGGCAAAGCGGCCTCTCGTCCTCTATCCGCACAGGTCTACAAAAGCTTCTGACCATACATCCCGGGATCGACCGGTGCATCATCAGCCTCTGCGACCAGCCTTTCGTTGATCAGCATGTATTCCTAGCCTTGGATAACCTCGCCGACCAAAGCGGCAAAGGAATAGTTGTAACTGGATTCGACGGCACCTGGGGGCCACCGACATTATTTGACAAAAAGTATTTTCGACAACTGATCGCATTAGAAGGACATGAGGGCGCAAAGAAAATTGCCAGCCAATATCCTGATGACCGAATTGTCTTCGATTTCGATGCAGCGAAATTCGACATCGACACTGCGCAGGATTACTTTGATCTGCCTCATCAGCTGATTTCTGTGGAGCAAGCCACGGCGATTATAAATCATTTTTTACCAACAGCACGCCAACAGCATGTTTCGATCCAGCAAGCCCTTGGCTACACACTGGCACAAAGCGTGACTGCCACACAACCGATACCGGGCTTCCCTCAATCTTCCATGGACGGCTACGCCATCCGCTATGCGGACCGGTTTAAAACACTGCCGGTGATGGATAAAATCCCTGCAGGCAGCAAGACGATGAAAACACTTTTACCCGAACAGGCGATGCGTATCTATACCGGAGCACCAGTACCCGATGGCGCTGATACTGTCGTGATGCAGGAGAAAGTAGAGCGGCTACAAAATAACCATATTGTCATTAAAGACGACACACTCCGCTTCGCAGACCATGTGCGGCCCCAGGGTTCCGAAGTTGAAGCGGGCACAACTGCCATGCTTCCAGGCACCTTTCTGAGCCCTGCTGCGATTGGCTATCTTGCCGGTATAGGCTGTACTGAAGTTGATATTTTTGCTGCGCCCAAGGTCCATATCCTCCTTACAGGCGATGAACTCAAACCCTTGGGAAGCCCCTTACATTATGGCGAGGTATACGAGTCCAACTCTTTTCAGCTGGGCGCTGCCTTAAGGCAGCTTGGAATACAGCAGGTCCATATGCAACATGTCAAAGATGACCGGGAGGCCCTGAAGACAACGCTCAACAATGCGCTCGCTCATGCAGATATCGTTCTTTTGGTCGGAGGTGTGAGTGTCGGTGACTACGACTATGTTGTCGACACAGCTAAGGCCTGTGGTGTCAGGCAACGCTTCCATCGTATACGGCAGAAACCGGGCAAGCCTTTATTTTTTGGCACCAAAGATACCAAGCTTGTGTTTGGACTACCCGGCAATCCTTCGTCAGCACTCACCTGCTTTTACCTGTATGTAGCTCCCGCCCTCGAACAGATCATGCAGCTTCCACACCGCAACCGTATCATAAAAACCTACGCCGCGCAAGCCTACGCCAAAAAGCCGGGGCTCACGCATTTTCTGAAAGCAACTTATGATGGCCAGTCGGTAAAGCCTTTGCATGCCCAAGAATCGTATCGGCTGCAGTCATACGCACAGGCCAATTGTCTATTGATTCTGGATGAAAGCTCGACAGGATGCCAAACTGGTGACGAAGTCCTTATATACCTTCTAACGTAGTAGCTATGCCGTTTGATTTTTTTTATGTTTTTCTGTTTATTCTTGCCTTTCTTTATGCCGCAGTCGGACATGGCGGGGCTAGCGGATATTTAGCCATCATGGCGCTCTATGGAATTGCTCCACAGGAGATGAAGCCTACCGCACTTGTACTTAATCTTTTTGTTTCGCTGACTTCTTTTATTCAGTATTATAGAGGGCATTATTTCAGGCGAAACTTGTTTTTGATAGTGGCTGCGGCTTCGGTACCCATGGCATTTATCGGTGGCATGATTACCTTGGAGGACCAGCTTTACAAACGCCTGCTGGGCGCCCTTCTGCTTTTTCCGGTCTTCCGCTTTTTTTTCTTCAAAAGTCCCGCAGCGGACGAACTGAAACCACACAACACTACAGGCTCAATAATCATCGGAGCTGTTGTAGGATTGCTTTCTGGTATGATCGGAATAGGTGGTGGCATTATCCTGTCGCCCTTGCTCATTTTGTTAAAATGGACCGATCAAAAACAAACTGCTGCTATCAGTGCTGCATTTATTTTCGTAAATTCATTGTCAGGTCTGAGTGGTATGCTGACGCGGGGTATCGCATTCAACGCCCACATGTGGCTATACGTAGGCGTTGCATTTTTAGGCGGACTGCTGGGCGCCTATCTAGGATCGAAGAAATTAAAACAGGATGCACTAAAATATGTACTTGCAACTGTGCTTCTGGTTGCAGCATATAAATTACTGTTTACGAAGGCTTAAAGCATAACAAAAGAGCAACATATACGACAACGCGCTTTTATTTATCAACGTAGCCCTATGTGGTTAAGATAATATATACCGGCGCAAATTAAAATAAAATGAGTACACCCATGAAAGTGAAAGTAAAAACATTTGGTTCACTGACAGAGCTATTGGAAAAAGAATTTTATATAACAGCTGTGGACACGGCTGATTTAGTAGCTACGTTGAGAGCGCAGCAGCCGGCACTAGCCAACCGCAGTCTGTTGATCGCTGTCAATAATATATTGGTTAAAGAAACAACAGCTTTGGCGGCCGATGACATTGTTGCATTGATGCCACCCTATTCAGGAGGATAACAAATGACGGACGATCGCTATTCAAGACATTACGCACTCAAGGGTTTCGGCAAAGTGGCCCAGATGAAGCTACAGCAAGCAGCGGTACTGGTCGTCGGTGCCGGCGGGCTGGGTTGCCCTGCTCTACAATATCTCGTCGCATCGGGGATTGGCACATTAGGCATTGTTGACCACGATTCGGTCGATATCAGTAACCTGCACCGGCAAGTGCTGTATGACAGCGACAACGTCGGACATCCAAAGGCGGAGGTGGCCGCAGCAAAACTGCGCCGGCAAAACCCTGATGTGACGATCTATACCTATAGCTATATGTTGCAGCCGCAGAATGCCGCGTCGCTGCTGGGGCCTTATGACATTGTGATCGACTGTACAGACAATTTTGCTACACGTTACCTGCTTTGCGACGCCTGTCGCTTGCTAGACAAACCACTTATTTTCGGTGCGATATACCAATATGAGGGGCAACTCGCCGTATTCAACGTCGCTGATGATAATGGGTTGAAAGCTACCTATAGGCATCTCTTCCCTAGCCCACCCGATCCCTTGGAAGCGCCCGACTGCAATACTGCCGGTGTACTCGGTGTTTTACCCGGACTCATCGGTACCCTGCAGGCGACCGAAGCCATCAAACTGCTGACGGGCATCGGCACTGTATTAAGCAATCAGCTCATGACAATTAATATCCTTGACAATAGTTCTTACACAGTTACGATCCCTAACGATTTGCCAGACGACAATAGCTATCCGACGACATTGGAGGGCCTGGAAAAATTTAAGTACGATCATTTTTGCACAGCAATTGACCAACAGGTCCAAAGTCTTAGGGCGGAACAACTTGTTAGCCACTGGCATGCAGAGGATGTCCTGCTTATTGACGTACGCGAAGCTGTTGAGGTACCTGAGCTGCCCGTCGATCATATCCGCATACCGCTTGCTGAGCTGCCCAGGCAGCTTGACAGACTAGTCCGGCCCAAGTTAGTCTTTATCTGTCAAAGCGGAAAAAGGAGCTTGGCCGCGGCGCAGTTTGTCGCAGCACAAGATCACCAAGACCATCAGATTTTTAATTTGGAGGGTGGCATTGACCACCTTAAACTTTATTTCCATGCATAAAACAAAAAGCGACATATTTATTCAGGGTGCCATTCCCGCAACGGTAATCGCCGATACAATTACCAAACACGGATCCAGAACCGATATTGGCGCCCATAGCCTGTTTCTGGGACAGATCAGGGCCGACGAGGTGGCGGGAAAAACAGTCCGCTCGATCGAATATACCAACAATAAAGAACTGGCACTGCAACAAATGGACAGCATCCGTTCACAGATCTTTGCAAAGTATGATCTTAGCTGCATGCATGTCTACCACAGCGAGGGTATCGTTCATGCCGGCGAAATCTGTTTCTTTGTATTCACTTCCTCGACGCGGCGCAAAGCGGCGATGAATGCGTCCAGGGAACTGGTCGAGCGCATCAAAAGCGAACTGCCTATTTGGGGGCGCGAAATATTTGAAGATGAATCACATCAATGGAAAATTAACAATTAAACATGGTTGACATTACATTTAAGAGCCCCACTTTACGAAAAGCAATAGCCCTGGGCACTATTAAAGTCTCACAGCAACGGACCATCAATATGATCGAACAACGCCAGGTACCCAAAGGCGACATTTTCGAATTTGCGCGTGCTGCCTCCTTGCTCGCCATTAAAAAGACAGGAGATATGATCCCCGACTGCCATCCGCTTCCTGTTGAATACGCAGCAGTACGGTATGCCATCGAAGGATTGCAAATTCATATCGAAGTCGAGGTCCACACGATTTATAAGACGGGAGTCGAAGTCGAGGCCATGCATGGTGCGTCCATCGCCGCCCTGGTCATCTATGATATGCTAAAACCTATTGACAAACAAGTTGAAATTGGCAGCATACGGCTTGTTGAGAAGCAGGGTGGCAAGAGCAACGATGGGATCCCGGGAATCGAAAGTCTCCGTTCGGCCGTCGTTGTCTGTAGCGACTCTGTCTCTCGGGCGAACAAACAAGACGTATCCGGCCGGTTGCTGGTGCAGCTTCTTGAACAACAGGGTTTAACGGATATCAACTATTCGGTTGTGCCTGATGAAGCGGAAGCCATACGTAACTGCCTGGAAGGGCATCAGGCAGCAGGAATCGATCTTTTGCTATTTACTGGCGGTACCGGGCTTTCAGATCGCGATATCACGCCGGACATCGTGGCCCCCTATATCAGCAGGCCCATCCCGGGCATCATGGAGACTGCCAGACAATATGGGCAACAACGGGTAAAAACTGCCATGCTCTCCAGAGGGATCTCGGGGTTTGCAGGCCGTATGCTTGTGCTCACCCTGCCGGGGTCCCCTAATGGCGTCCGGGAAAGCGTAGCAGCGCTGTTTCCTCAGCTGTTCCATGTCTTCCAGGTCCGTGAAAATATCCGGCACGATTAATCTGTCCTGCCAGACGCTGCTTACATCGTGTTCCGCCAGTCTGCACAAGCGGTTAAGGTTCGGTCGAACCGTTACGCCCGTAGTTTTGCGACACAACGACCAATGCGTTCGATAGCTTCTTCGATCTCCGAGATGGTATTGTACCTCCCCAAGCTAAAACGTAGTGAGGATAAGCCGTCTTGGTCCGATAAACCCATGGCTTTGAGGACATGGGAGGGCCTATGCGTGACCGCAGTGCAGGCTGAACCACTTGATGCGGCGATATTGCCCAGTGCCCTCAATAACTCTTCCGCCTGTATACCCTGAAAGCAGATATTCGTTGTATTAAACAACCTATTGCTCGCGGTAGCGTTAGAGAACGTATCGGGGATATTCAGCAAGCCAGTTTCAAGTATATCCCGCAAGGTCTCAATATGCAGCCGGTCTTGCTCCTGCGACTCCAGAGCGAGGCTCAGCGCCTTGCTCATACCGACGATGCCGGGGACATTTAAAGTCCCGCTTCGATACCCCTGCTGCTGTCCGCCACCATGAATCAAGGGACTCAGCAGCTTGTTAGCTGAACCGCCACAGCACAGCCCACCTACACCTTTGGGACCGTAAAACTTATGGCCCGAAAACACTAAAAGGTCCACCCCCAATTCTCGCATATCGACCTTCACTTTACCTACACCCTGCGTGGCATCACTGAGCAACAAAGCCCCTTTCTGATGCGCGATCTCACTGATCTGACGAATGGGATGGATAAGACCAGTTTCATTATTTGCCAGCATGGTACAGACCAATAAGGTATTTTCGCTCACAGTCTCTGCCAGTTGCAGGAGATCAATATGGCCTTCCTGATCGACAGGCAACACCGTCACCTCATAACCGTCGAAGGCCATTGCCCGACAGGTTTCCAGTACAGCCCTATGTTCGGTAGCGACGACCACGATATGGCGGCGCGGAGAAGACCTTAGTCCTTTGACTGCCATATTGATTGCTTCTGTAGCGCCCGAAGTATATATTATATGCTGTGCTTTTGCGCCTAAAGCGATTGCCAGTTCTTCGGTATACTGTTCCACAACATCCTGTATACTAAGGCTAAAAAGATGCGAACCGCTTGGATTCGCAAAATCCGCAGTAAAAAAAGGTAACATAGCTTCCAAAACCCGCTCATCTGTGGGCGTGGTTGAATTATAGTCCAAATAGACGAATGTAGAATGCATATATAAATGTACTCACTCCGCCGGAGAACACCTAATAAACAGGAACTCTTTTGCTGACACTCTCCCCTAATCCATTGATATCTACGCCTCTGCTAAACTAGCTGTTTTTATCTCGAGAAATCGGTCTTCGTGGCTTGATTATTGCTTTGAATTGCGGCGGCAGTTTACGATTCATCCTGCTCCTAAATATCCTAATATGCAAAGATCTCATCCGGATGCCCCTCTTTACCTTGAAGCGTTAAAGGAAATTCCTTTGGCGACAGCTATTTATGATAATGCCAATCTCAATATCGGTTTTGCCAACTCCAAGATGCTGGACATCTGGCGCATCGGCGAGGAGATTCTGGACAATCCTTTTACAGAAGTGTTTCCCGGATTTACGCAGGATGGTTTTGCAACGATACTGACCAATGTTTGGGACACGGGCATCACCTATAGAGCTTCTGACGCACCAGTTTATATCTATAATGGCGACTTAAAATTTAAACGTTATTTCAATTTTGAGTACAAACCGCTAATAGATCAACGGGGCAGGACCTACTCTATTTTGCATACCGCAAGTGATGTTACCGACAAGATACAGTCGCTACAAGCTTCCGGCCAGCAAGAAGATGAAAGACATTCCGATAGCAACCTACAGATGATTACACACACCTTAT
Organism: Sphingobacterium sp. InxBP1; assembly: GCF_026191775.1. Taxonomy (NCBI): domain Bacteria; kingdom Pseudomonadati; phylum Bacteroidota; class Sphingobacteriia; order Sphingobacteriales; family Sphingobacteriaceae; genus Sphingobacterium; species Sphingobacterium sp. InxBP1. Next base: position 348,918 of record NZ_JAINDX010000048.1, read on the forward strand.
CGCATGACGCCAAAAATCCGCTGGCCCTGGCCAAAATTGGAGTCAGTGTACTAAAAGAACACTTGGAGATGTCGCCGGGCCGGAGACTCGAATTATATGAAGTCATCAATCAGTCACTGGAAAACATCAATGATATCATTGACAAGACCGTGGAGTTAAGCCTCGCCCCCAGCTATAAGCTCCAAAAGCAACTCGTGCGGCTCGATCATGCGCTCGCTGCATGGTGCCGTGAAGCAAAAATGCTTCATCATTCACCCCACACCCAAATCGTCTTCGGAGACCTTTTCCCTATATTCAGTGATCCGCATGCTATTTATCAGATTTTCACGAATCTGGTGAACAACGCCATCAAATATTCCAGCTGTAATAAAAAAGCTCAACTATATATCCGTAGCGAGCGAACAAACAACGGCACCGTCTATTTCATAAAAGACAATGGCATCGGGATACCTCAGCACGAACTCGAGAATATCCACCTAGAACGCCAACGCGGTTCCAATTCCGAAAAATATAAAGGCAAAGGCTTGGGACTCTTTATCGTCAAAGAACTCGTGAATAGAATTGGAGCACAGTTCACTATCTTCAGCAAAGAACAACAGGGCACAGAAGTCCGGCTCTTCTTCCCTAACTGATCTGTTTATCTTCCAATAAGTCTATAAATAAACAAACAATTTCCGGTGAACGTATGATTTTTTTCTGCGATCCCACTAAGCAAAGATCGATCAGGTTGGGATAAAAATGACTATCAGCCAACAAACTCTTAACTAAGCTGTGATTTTTCAATCGCGAAGAATAGTTATCTTTGGTATAGATCATACCTGAAAGAGCGATGCAAATAACCGCACCTGACATACTGTCCGCCTATATCAGGCATTATCTTATACTGAACTGTGATTATAGCTGCGAGAGACAATTACGCCTCTTTTCAGATGCCAGCATGGGAATGGTATTTTGCCTTGATCAGAGCAGCATTTCGATGGACAGAACGCCGCTTTTATCGCCATCCTTTGTATATGGACAGATCAGCCAGTTCAAAGACCTGTGTTTAGCACATCGTACTTCCTTTATCGTTGTTGTGTTTCAGCCGGGCGGCCTCTTTAAACTGCTAGGAATACCCGCCTACAGCCTTAAAGACCAGATAATCGATGCACAGGACCTCTTTGGGCAAGCAGGCCGAAAGCTTACCGTACAACTGATCAATACCAATAGTGTCAAAGAACAGCTAAATATCCTCAACAGTTTTTTCTATACACGGTCTAGCAACAGTCAAGCTTCTGATCAGCACATCATCAGTTCGGCAACAGAATTGATCAGCAAACATCAGCAACCCGTTACAGTCGAAAAATTGGTCAGACATACCGGTTACAGCGAGAGGCATATTGAGCGGGTCTTTCATGAGCACATTGGCCTCAGTCCCAAGAAATTCGCCGGTATCATTCAGCTACACCGCTTTCTAAAGCTGCTCAGAAACAGTGCAGACCGGCATAATATGACCGGACTCGCCTATGAAGCCGGCTATTTCGATCAGTCTCACCTCATCCGTTCATTTCGGAAAAACATTGGTCTGACGCCTTCTGAATATCTAAAAAGCAACAAACTAGCCATCAATTTTATGGAGTTCGCCAGCCCCTCTGCCACGATGTCGGATTTGTACAATTTACCCTGATTCAGGACTCTTAGCTTTGCCATATAGAATTAAAAAAAAAATATGGAAAAACTAAAAATTGCGACCGCCCAATTTGCGCACCGGAGTGCAGACAAAGCTTACAATTTAGCCGTTATTGAACGTTTAGCAGCGCAGGCCGCCGCTGAAGGTGCGGATGTCATTGCCTTCCATGAGTGCTCAGTGACAGGGTATACGTTCGCCAGACATCTAGACCGGCGAGAGATGCTTTCCATCGCCGAAGTCGTTCCAAACGGCGAAAGCACACAGAAGCTTATCGAAATAGCCACTAAATATGACATTATTATCCTTGCGGGGCTATTTGAAAAAGACGAACACAACAACTTGTATAAACCGTATGTCTGTGTCGATAAAAACGGACTTATCGCCAAACACCGCAAACTACACCCCTTCATCAACCCACACCTAAAAGCAGGCGACAGTTATACCATCTTTGACATCAAAGGCTGGAAATGTGGTATATTGATCTGCTATGACAACAATGTCATCGAAAATGTCAGAGCCACAAAATTGTTGGGAGCTGATATTATCTTCATGCCTCATGTGACCATGTGCACACCATCTACCAGACCGGGAGCGGGTTTTGTAAATCCTGATCTCTGGGAAAACCGTGAGCTTGATCCCACCTCATTACGACTTGAATTTGAAAGCATGAAAGGTCGTAGCTGGCTGATGAAATGGCTCCCTGCCCGTGCTTTTGACAATGCAGTATATGTAGTTTTTTCAAATCCCATTGGCATGGACGACGATCAGCTCAAGAACGGCTGTTCAATGATTTTAGATCCTTTTGGTGATATTCTTGCCGAATGCAGGACCTTCGAAGACAGCTTTGTCACCGCGGTACTGTTCCCCGAAAAGGTAGAGCAAGCCGGAGGATATCGCTATATAAAGGCAAGGCGCCCAGAACTCTATCGGCATATTATCGGCCAGTCCCACACGCCCGACCAGCAGGTGGCCTGGTTACATACAGGCGAAGACTAATCTCCAAAGAAAACCTCCAGCTCCGCTCCGGACTACTGCAACAGCAATACTGGAGGTTTTCTTCGGCTCCTCAGCGGGCATCGGCCGTAGTAGCTTAGCGCACCTTGAGCTATAGTTGTTAAATAAATTACGAACAATATTTTCGCCAAACGCTACATTATACTCCCTATTTATAGTTAATTTAGCCATTTCATATTTATTAACAGCTCAGCCAATAGCCATATGCACTATTTGCGAACATATTGGAAAATGCTCACCCTTATCGGTACGCATTCGGGAATGTCTTATATCGAACTCAAAAGAGTACAAATGGTCAATCTGATCGCCATACTCTGCATATTGCCTACAATTTGCTTTTTTGTGCTGAATATCGTTGAACATCGCACACTCCTGGCTGCGATCAATATCTCCAATTCAATCTGTTCAATAGCGGTACTTGTTCTGCAATATGACCGAAAACACCATTTCGCCAAGGCGATGCTTTTGATCAGCAATTTTATCTTCTTTCTCCTCGGGGCACTTTTGTTTAAAAACGGCGGCGAGTATTTCCTGCTGTGTACAATGGTGGCCTCGATGCTGCTCTACGACGACCGGCGCATCCATATCGCTTTCCTTTTGGCTACGGCAAGCTCTATTGCCACAGTCTATCTTTTGCCAGACATTCTCCCGCTAAACCAGCAGGTATCCAAGCTACGCTTGATCTTCAATGTCAGCAATGCACTGGCATTTATAGTCATCGCTGTTAACTTCTTTCTGCAGATCATTTACAGCAACATGAAAAAAATAGAAGAACAGCGGCGCAAGCTGGAATCTATCAACCGGGACAAGGAAAAGATATTTTCGATAGTAGCTCATGATATCAAAACGCCGTTTGCGAGCCTGGAAGCCATGGTCCTGATGCTACGCGATCAAATACTCAACAATAAGACCTCGATAAAATATATTCAGCAGCTTCACCAGCAGGTCGTCCATCAGAGCCAGGCACTGGACGACTTCCTCCAGTGGGGTAGCAGCAGCATGAAGGGGATTACGGCAGCAGCAGTTCCGGTCCTGCTTTTGCCATTAGTGCAAGATATCGTACAGCTGTTCGCTGACCAGACACGGGCCAAGCAGTTGCACTTCAATATCGACATTATGCCCGGAACACGCGTGCTCGCAAATAGAGACCATACCATCATTATTCTTCGTAACCTGATCAGTAATGCAGTCAAATTCAGTTATGCGGCAGGCAAAATAAGCATTTATTGTACGAAGGATGAGGTTTATACCCATATCCACATTCAAGACGAAGGAGTTGGGATCGCTCCATCCAAATCAGCGCTCCTTTTTCATGTTGCGCAGCGGAAATCCGCAGGGACCAAAGATGAGCCTGGAACTGGCCTTGGACTGGTTCTCTGCAAAGATCTGATCGAACGCAATAATGGCGTAGTAGACATCAAAAGCTCGCCCAATGAAGGTTCGATCTTCACAGTGGGATTGCCAGCCTATCCGACACTCGAAGCTGGAGCGCGAATGGATAAACAGGCTTGTACTTAATATAAAGTCTGTTTACATCTGGCCTTTGGTGCACATCAGCTCTTGAGGACGATACCAAGTGCTGAATAGGCATACCATCTCGAAAACTTATGCAAATTTTTGAATTGCTGAGCTGCACAACAGCCGATGGACTTTAAGTAGCCGTGAGCGGAAGCTGAAGCAATGCCACCTTCAAATTTCGGTTTTGAATGGGCAGTTCAGCCTCACTCCCAGTTGTATGGTTGCCGATAAAGTCGAAACCAAAAGATTTATAATAGTTGATGATCCTGTCATTGTCGGCCCAGGTATCCATTCTTATAAACTTAAACCCGCTTTCCTGTGCATGCTCCCGGGCCCAGCGCAGCACTTTTTCAAAGTGCTTTTGCCCTTTGAATTTTGGATTGACAACAATCCGATGCAAATAAAGCGCATCTCCCTGCTCCCGTTCCTTCCAGATATGCGGGTCTGCATACTGTACAGAAAAAAGACACACTATGTCGTCATGCTGGACGATTTTATATTGCTTCTTACTGCGGATATCATTCCTGAGCCCGTCCTCATCGATATAGTTCCATACCTTATATCCATTCTTGCCATCTAATTGCATGGCCAGGTCGAAAAGACCAATGATCTCCTCCCACTCGGTCTCGCTGGTATGCTGGACATTAAATTCCCTCGTATCCATATATTACAATATTACAAAAGGTTACTTGTTAAGCAGGTACTGTATGGTTTCCATGCACTGGACCAGCAGTACCTTATCATCAGCATGAAGATGAGCCGTCATATTCGCGATCTGGTTTTCGACTTTACGATGCGATTCATTTAATAGACGCTGTGCCCCCGCTGTCAAACACAGAAAATAGGTACGGGCATCATTTTCGGACTGTTCTTTCCGCAATAGATCCTTTTTAATCAAGCTTTTAATTGTCCGGCTCAGATATCCTTTATCAAGATGAAGTTTATCGCTTAAAAATTGTGCAGTGGCATTATCTCGCTCTCCAATCTCATACAAAAGCCTTACTTCTGTAAAAGAAAGATCGCTTTCAAAATAGTTTTGATTGATCAAACCAATGTGCGCGACATAAAATCTATTGAAACGCCGTACTTTCGCTGCATATGATTCCATACATTTTTATTCAAATGTAGCTATAATAGTTGCCAAAAGCAACTACTTTTTTCATAAACTGAATGACGCGGTGATCTTAAATTTTATTCAATAATATTTGAATCATTTTTAGTAAATTGTGGGTTGTATTATTTATGATCTGCCCTTATCTATGAAAAATCCAATCGGCATCAAAGATATTGCTGAAATGCTTGGGATCTCGGTTTCCACCGTCTCTCGCGCGTTCCGGGACACACATGATGTCAATCCCGCAACACGTCAGCGCGTGTTGTCACTAGCAAAAGAACTGAATTTCAAGCCCAATAAAAATGCGTCGGCATTGGCTTCCGGATCCACCAGAAACATAGGTATAGTCATTCCGTTTATTACCAATTATTATTTCTCAATGGTCATTTCCGGCATTCAGGAAGAAGCTTATGAACAGGATTACAATATTATTCTGTATGTTACCAATGACAGTATGGCACGCGAGAAGAGTTTGCTGGAGAATCTTTCTACCAGCAATCTGGACGGCCTGTTGATATCCATATCTTCCGATTCTTCGAGCAACGAACATTTCGACAAGCTGATGGCCAGAGGATTACCCATCGTCTTTTTCGACCGTGTACCCAACGATATAGAAGCTTCTAAAGTCGTGCAGGATGACTTTGAAGGTGCATTTAAGGCCACAGAGTTCCTCATTGAGCGGGGAGCAACCCGTATTGCCCATATCGCAGGACCAAAAGATCTAAAATTCACACAGTTGAGGCTCAGCGGATATATGGAGGCCCTGACACAATATAAAATCGCCATTGACCAAAGCCTGATTGTGCATTCCGGTTTTTCGCAGGTGCAGGGCAGCGAGGATACGGCTAAGTTGCTGGCACTACCACAGCGGCCTGACGCCATATTTGCCGCCAACGACCGCAAAGCTGTTGGCGCGATACTCAGTATCAAAGAACATGGCTTACAAGTAGGCCGGGATATTGGTGTCATCGGTTTTACCAATGATCCCATCGCCACAGTCGTCGAGCCTACCCTGACAACGATGGAAGAACCAGCCTTTGAAATTGGAAAACGCGCCTGTGCCTTACTGATCCGGCATATCAAAAATAAAAATTTCGAGATTCAGGACCTGGTTGTTCCCAGCAGGCTGATCATCCGCGATTCGGTGGCCCACAAACGTGTTTAATCATCGTTGATAGCGTATTTCGCCCGACACAAACGCAGATTGTATCTGAATATTCTCGTCGAACAAAACCAAGTCAGCTGTTTTACCGACAGCAATAGAGCCAATTTCATGGTCCCGGCCAAGCACCCTCGCGGGATTGACGGTCATCATCTGGACAGCTTCCACCAAACTCGCTCCGCCCTGATTTATCATGGTTCTGATCAAGCGATCAGCGGTAGCCACACTACCCGCAAACGAAGAACGATCAGGCAACTTAGCCACGCCATCTTCAACAATCACTTCAATACCATTCTTCAAGCTTCCAAGGATACTATCGCCGGCCGGCATTCCTGCCGCCCGCATGGCATCCGTTATCAAAATTGTCTTCGATGTGCCTTTCACCTTATGAATCAGTTTTAGAAATGGCTCCGGCAGATGTACACCATCAGCAATAATTTCAACGTCAATGGCATCCAATAGCAGACAACTTTCTATAGTCCCCGCATAACGGTAAGCATTGCGCCGGGTCATTCCAGACATACCCGAATAGAGATGTGTTGCGAGGCGGTATCCACTATCGACAGCGGGTAGAATTTCCTCGTAAATGGCATCGGTATGGGCCAGTGCCAGTAGTATTCCATACATGCGCACTTTCTGTCCAAATTCAAGTGCTCCAGGCAGTTCGGGAGCGGCGCTCCAGCGTGCAATCAATTGATGGTACTGTGCCAGGATAGGCTCATATTCTTGCGGGTCAGGAGCGCGGATATAACGCGGATCCTGTGCACCTCTTTGGTTCATGGCAAAATACGGTCCTTCAAGGTGAAGTCCCAAAAAACGTGCTCCCCTATCGTTGATGCGCATAGCCTCTTCATAAGTCGAAAACAGTGCAATTAAGTCAGACGTACTGCTTGTCAACGTTGTTGGCAGCATGGCTGTAGTACCATACTGTATATGTGTCTCTGCAATCCGCAGGAAGGCCTCGACGGTGCTGTCCATAAAATCAGCGCCGCCGCCGCCGTGCACATGAATATCTATAAAGCCAGGCGCCAGATAGAGGCCCTCTGCATCCAGTTGCTCGCCGGACACCCGGCTCATAGAAGGACGATCCGAAATATTGACGATCCTGCCATCGGCAATCGATACCGCTCCTGGCTCAAGGATATGGTCAGGCATTATGATCTTTGCATTTGTAATTGTTAACATAGTTTAGTTGTTGTTACTTGTCCATTTTCGAAGCTTGCAACCTTTAAATGCATAAAATACCAAGTATAAAAAACAAGGGCTTAATATCCAATAGGCTGACTTGACATCTGCAGTATCTGCCCACCATCCGTATAGCAGCGGCAGCACCGCATTTCCGCACAAACCCATGATCAGTAATGCTGCACCTTGCTTAGCATAGCCACCGAGACCCTCCAGCGCCAACGGCCATATTCCTGCCCATATCAACGCATTGGGTAGGCCGATCAGTACGAGAAACCAGATCGAAATGTCGAGGTTACGCCCCAAGAGTGTGATGTTGCCTGTGGTGGTACAGACCAATATAGCCAGCGCTAAACCAACGACTGTGCAGATCTTTAGCATCAGCCGCTGACTGCAGACCTTCGGAATCAGTACAATACCGCATATATAACCTACAATGGTTGCCGTCAAGGTATAGGATGGCAAGGTTTTGGCGTCCAGCAGAGATAGCCCCATCGATCCAGCATAATTGATGATCGTGTCAATTGCGATGACCTGTGTACCGACATGTAAAAAGATTGCCACAGCACCAAGCACAAGATGCGGAAACTGAAACAATCCCTTTTTGGACTGCGCTTGCTGTAAATGCGATTCGTGAGGTTGCTCCAATTCTGGCAATATCGAAACCTTGATCAGTAGCCCAATCAGAAACAGCGTCGTCCCGACAATGGTATACGGCAGCACAACCCGCTGGATGAGTTCATCCAATGCATTGGCCCGCGTTACCGCATCCATTCCGGGCAATTGACTGAACAGTGTATTGTCCTCAGGCCTGAATACCACGTAAGAGAAGACCAATGGAGCCAATATTCCAGCTCCTTTGTTACATATCCCCATGATACTGATCCGTTGCGCCGCCCGTTCTTTCTCACCGATCATGGTGATATAGAGGTTAGCGACAGTTTGCAATACAGTAAGACCGGTACCCAAGGTAAACAGACCCAGCAAAAAGATACCATAGGTACGACCGTAGGCAGCAGGGACAAATAGAAACGCGCCAAGGGCCATGATCCAGAAGCCGGCCATAATACCATTTTTATAGCCCAGCTTCTTTAGCAGAAAGGACGACGGCATGGACATCACCAGATACGAGATATAAAAGGCAAAGGCGACCAGGTAAGACTCAAAATTACTCAGCTCGCAAGCGATTTTAAAGTAAGGGATCAATATTGCATTTACCCAGGAGACAAATCCAAAAATGAAGAACATCAGCCCAATAACACCAATGGATACGAGCGTCGTCTTTTTATCTAATACAGGTGATGTCATGAGCTATGGTTAAAGTAAAGAAGCTGATTCCTCATCAAGGTAACATGTGCAGTCCTCATGTTGTTGCAGTATACTTGCCGGATGGAGGTTGGATACCGGTTCGGCCAAACAATTGTGCACAGCCTCGGCCTTACGCCGGTCAGGCACCGCACAGATAATTTTTTGTGACCGCATAATCTGCCGGATCGACATACTTATGGCTTGAGCCGGGACCTCTTCAAGCGATGTGAACCAGCCCTCACCAAGCTGCTGCTGACGACATTGCGTATCAAGGTTAACAACAAGATAGGCATCACTGACATCAAAATCCGCCGGCGGATCGTTGAAAGCCAGATGCCCGTTTTCGCCAATGCCCACAAAAGCCACGTCAATGGGATGCGCCTTAATCTTTTTGTCCAGACGCGCACATTCTGCCTCTGGATTAGCTTCACCATCGATGAGTACCACTTCCTTTAGTGGGCCGACGAGATCCACAAAGCGTTCGGTCAGGTATTTTCTGAAACTCGCTTTGTGCGTCACCGGAATGCCGATGTACTCGTCAAGATGAAACATCCTGACCTTGCTCCAGTCCACATCTGTTGCTCCGACCAGAACTGCCAGCGTTTCAAACTGGCTCTGTCCAGTGGCTAGAATAATATTTGCTTCGCCGTTGTTGTCAATTGCTTTTTTGATAGCCTCTATGCCGGCATTTCCAGCGTACAGGCCTAACTCTTTACGTGTTTTTAATGTTTGTACCTTCACTTGCATTTTATTTAGTAGATTTTAATACTTGTGTTGTGCCCCCGGAACTCAGATTAATGTCGTGCACCGAATTCGTTTTCCAGTTGCCATTGGTAAAGTCGGGAATTTCGATTGGCTGCGAACCATTGGCAACAGACCATTCACTCAAAGGGCCGATCACACTCCAGCTCGCCGCATCATAGACGTCCATATCCATCGGAAGCCCATTTCGAAGACAGTCGATCAATCTCCAGTCCATCATAAAGTCCATACCGCCATGCCCACCGATCGCTTTGGCAAGCTCACCGATCTTGTTGACGATACCCGGAGCATATTTCCGCTCCAGCGCTGCCATCTCCTCTGCTCCAAGAAAATCGTTATGTCCAATGGCAATTTTTCCCGGTAATGGATACTTTTGCGCAAATGCTTTGGTACCACTGACCAAATGAATACGTGAATATGGGCGTGGTGAACTGACGTCATGCTGCAGCATCATCGTACTGCCACTGGATGTCATAATATTAGAAATGTTGATATTTCCGCGAAAAGGTTTGCCGACATAAGCTTCCAGCTGCCTGTTGATCTTTGCCATTTCCTTTGCTTTAGTATGAAGCATAAAATCTTTGGAAGACATGGAACTCATATAATCCATTTTATTGCCCCTGTTGATGCGCAGGATCTGGCAAATGGGCCCCAGCCCATGTGTGGGATAGAGGTTTCCGTTACGGGCCGCATTTTCCTTTAGCCGCCAGAAGTCATAGCGTTTATTTTCTTCGAACAGGCTGTCCATGATATCGTGGATATAGGCCCCTTCACAATGGATAATATCCCCAAAAAATGCCTGTCTGGCGAGATTGAGCGTCAACATTTCAAAATAGTCGTAACAGCAATTTTCCAGCATCACACAATGCTTTTTCGTTTTTTCCGAGGTTCTGACCAGATTCCAGCAATCCTCCACGGTAGTCGCTGCGGGGATTTCGAGCGCCACATGCTTTCCGTGCTCCATGGCATAGATCGCCATCGGGGCATGCAACTTCCAATGCGTGGCAATGTAGATCAGATCAAATTGATCGGATTCACACATTTTCTTCCAGTCATCCGCTCCATCCGCATAAATTTTGGCTGTATGTCCCGGCGTCTTGATTCGACCTCTGGCTTCATTGGCTTTTTGTGGTCTCACATCGCATATGCCATTGATGCTTACACCAGCAATCTGGCTAATACGTTCTACAGCAGCCGATCCGCGGTTCCCAACCCCGATAAAGCCTACCCGCACCGTATCTATCCGAGGTGCGGCATAACCTGACATATTAAATATCGGCGCATATTTTTTGCTCGACTGTAAACGAATTTCCTCCAGTGCTGTTGTCGCTGTCTCTTGGGCGTGCAGCCTGTGTCCGCTGACTAGCCCAAGACTTGCCAAGCCTGATAATTTTAAAAATGATCTTCTGTTCGTTCCCATAGTTACTCGTTGATTTGTAATGTACCTCCCATGTGGAGTTTCCTCTTATAAGCATTTACTTTTTCTACTAATTCCTTATTGTCTCTATCTGAACAAGCTTTGCCGGTCCAAGGCAGGAGTTCGTCTATATAGATATCGGCCGGCGACAGTGCCAGCAGCAGTGGTATATCGCCCCAGCGCAGAATTCCGGGAATGTGGACCGCCATGTTGTAATTGTCAAGGCCGCCGGAAGGTCCGGGGAGATAGCTGATCAACAGGTGTCGCAGCTGCAGTTTATTCTGTCTGGGCGCCAAGCTGCTGCTGACCAATGCGGCGACTGCAGTTTCGCGGTCAGCCTGCACGATCAGCTGATGTGCTGGATAATGCTGTTGCATATAATCACTAACCAGCCTAATTTCATCGGCCCATAACCCCATCATCGTCTGGCCTAACCACAGCAGCGAACGCGAGAGCGTGTGGAAACGGGGCAGCGCACCATCTATGCGGTCTCCGGTTGCCGAAGCTCGTTCGCCAAGACCATAAAGGTCTACAACAGCAACCCCGTCGTCTGTGCACAGCAGCCGGTCCATATCCGCGGCCGAGAGGGCCTCCTTCCCTTGTGATGGAAATACAACATAAATATTTTTCCCCTCACCTGAGGGCTTTTTGAGCAATACAGGAATTAGCTGTCCCTGTGCGGTCTCCAGCAGCAAACGCTGCCAGCCCTTGCTTGGTTCAAGCGATTTCACGGCTCTGAATGTATCCGGCTCCGTCGAAGAGAGCAACTGACGAAGCGCTGTTCTGCAAGAATCCGCGTCCAGCCTCGCTTCCGAAACAAGATGTTTTTCGGCAGCTCCGAATTCGCGTTGAATAAATTGTGGTATCGTAATGATCTTATTCCTTTCCACGCCATGCTGCAGCACGGATAAACTACTGGTATCCAGCAACTGTACTAAACTAACATCAACAGTAGATGACGTTCTATAATTAAAGCTTTTATTAAACCACTGTACCATAGTTTCGTTCATCGCATCGGTATAACTATGCGGTTCGTCAAATAATGCGTAGTCCAACTTTTCCCCCAGGCCTTGTTCTTCATAGCTTAGTTTGGCTAGACGGTAGGATTTCAGCATCTGATGCACGTTGAAAGCCGCATTTCCATCTCTCAGCGCAGTGATTATTTTGACGGCTTTGGGCGCCATGGTCTGTAACAGCTGGCCTTCTTCAAAATGCAGCAGCCCCTTGGGATGTAGTTCGCAGACACAGTTGCTGTTCATGATATAGGAACGGAAGGTGCCTACACTCACCACAGGGACTGCTGCTCTGACCCGCGGTTCGACGGCCGCAAGCCACATCGTCTGGTTACCCCCACCACTGGCGCCAGTAGCCCCGATCTGATCCTTATCGACGTAGTCCAGCGAGCACAACAGATCGATGGCACGCTGATTTTCCAGCAGCTGCACGCCCATTAATGGGGTACCCAGATCCAGGAGGAGCGAACCCAGATTAGCGCCATGATACTCGTGCTGATGCATGCGTCCGCGTTCACCCGACCCCATGGCATCCATGCTCAGGCAGACATAGCCATTATTGGCCAATATCTGTGCTGTACGCTGTACGATTTCACTCCGTCTTCCCGGCGGCCAGTGCCCATGACTATTCAGTATGGCTGGAAAAGGTCCTTTGCCTTTGGGGACGTAGAGATTTGCCGGGACATACACGCCCGGCAAGCTCTGAAAGATCAAGTTATGGATCGTATAAGTACCTCTGTCCAAGCTCTTGACAATCTGCATATCCAGGTCTGTCTCACCGGCATGGGTCAGATTTAGGTTGGACCGGATCGCATCCATCACTGCAGCCGCATCCACGTCCCCGTGCAAAGACAGCCGATTGAGAAGTTCGTCTGCACGGCTTTCAAGAGAAACTTTTACCGGATCTATTTCCTCCGGTATCTGCAGCACCTGCGGTAAGGCTGTCTGCGCTTTGATCTGCTGTCCCATAACGATCATCAATAGAAAAAAATATATCTTACAATTATTCATCGTCGTCCAACCATCAATCCACATCCCACCAGAGCCGGGTTGCTGCATTGTCGGGGCCTCCGAGCAATGTGCGTCCTTTAGTCAGTTCAGTAAGATTGTCCGTAACTTCTGTCAGCGGATACGGCAGCCTTTTAATAAATGTACCGTTGGGCAGATCCGGATTATCTGACTGTACGACAGTATACATTTTAGGATAGCCCGTACGACGATATTCAGCCCATGCTTCCATGCCGTCAGGATAGACCGCCAGCCATTTCTGTACACCTATCTGTTCGCGTTGGGCAGCGGTACTGTTGGCCCATTTGACCGAAATACTCGCCACTGCCGGCGAATCATGAAAATCGCCCGGAGCCACGGGCTTTTCTTCTGATGAAAGATACCTCGTCACGGCTGCTTGATCGCTTATCTTCCATTGCTGCATGCTCAAGGTGATACCCTGCTGATAAAGATCCTGCGCGCCAGCCCCCATATTCCAGCCGTTTAAGGCACCTTCAGCACGCAGAAAAAAAGATTCTGCCGCACACATGACATGCAGGCTTTGTGTAAAGTTACCCTCCAGCACCTCACCGTTGTACTTTACCCAATAGGTACCCACATTCGAATTTGCCCGCGATTGGTTTCTCACATTCCCAAGATCCGTGGAAGTCGCCCCATTGCGCACACTGTTAAAAACTTTTCCATCCAAGCTAGGCTGGAAGTAAATCGGCAGTCGGGGATCTTCATATCCCTTCAGATAGGAAGCAATGGTCGAACTCATGGAAAACTCGTTCCACACCGCCACTTGTGCCAGGCCGTTGGTATCGTTGCCCGACAGTGACTTAAGCACAGCAGCGTTCTGCTCATTGTTGATCATCACGCCCGACGCAACGGCGGCCTCGGCTTCGGCTTTCGCCTTGTCGGGGTCTATCTTGGATATGCGCAACGCGAGCCGCAGCCGCAGCGAGTTGGCAAAGCGGATCCAATTTTCCACATTCCCGTTATACATCAGATCGTACCCCTGAAATATTACTGTGCCTGCAGGAAGCGCCTTCAGCCGATCAACGGCGGCAGTGAGCCGCGAAAAAAAATCAGCGTAAATCTTATCCATAGGGTCATAAGGGATAACATCCAAGGCTTCTGCAGCACCAAAATACGGTATCGGCCCAAAATGGTCGGTCAGCCGGTGAAACGCATATACCCACATAATATTGGCGAGAGCAGCTTCACCCGAATCCGCTGCGGTGTTGTCCATAATACTTTTCAGCTGGGGCGCCGTATCGACATACACAACAGTCCAGAAGCGGCGTTGCCAGTCGGGGGTCAGCAGGTAGCGGTCGGTACTGAATGAGTTGGTGGTCAATGCAAAATACTGCGCATATAAGTCTGCTCCAAGGTTCTGTACCGTTTGGTAAAAGGAACGGTTCATCGCCGCAGAGGACTGCGCTTTTGCAAACATAAAGGGCAGTTCGCGCTGCGTAATTACTGTGATATTGTTTGGGTCAGTATTAATCTCCTCAAAGTCTTTCGTGCAGGATGTCAGGCCTATTGCCAATAGTGCACTATATAATATGTTTCTTTTCATGGTTACAACAATTAAAAGGTTAACTTTACATTTACACCCAGTGTGCGCACCGAAGGTGGCAGACCGACTTCCACTCCCTGGTAATTGCCGGCTCCAAGTGCGGCTTCCGGATCTATAGGATTCTTTATCTTGCCGATACCCGGTATATCCAGCTTCGATTTACCGCGGAAGAAAAAAAACAGATTCCGCCCGGTCAGGGACAGCTGCGCATTCTTCAGCACCTTCGTGTTTTTCAAATCAAACTTGTAGGCGATTGAAAGTTCGCGCATGCGCACATTGGTCATGTCATAGGTAAAAAACTCACCCCATGCATCCCGTCCATTTTGTGATACTGTCGTCCAAAGCTGCTGTGCTGTGATAGCCTTCGTATTGGCGCCGCCGTCCGGGCCAATTGCATCCAGCACCAGCCCTCCTTCACGGTACAACGCCGTATAATCAGCCACCCCAAATGCCGCGAGGTAGGCCGAGGTTCCCGAGACAATTTCGCCGCCGATCCGTGCATCGATCAGCGTATTCAGCGTGAAATTCTTATAAGACAAGGAATTTGACCAGCCCAGTAATGCCTTTGGATTAAAGTTACCTAATTTTTGATTTGCCTCTACCACTGGCAGACCATTGGCGTTCACCACAAATTTGCCGCTCTGCGGGTCTCGCTTCCAGGCATAGCCGTAAAGATCACCATACTTCTCCCCCTCGTTTACAACTACAGTAGCATATCGGTTATTGTCGGTAATATTGGCCCGTTTTGTCTTTTCGTGGAGTTCGACAATCTTGTTGGTGTTACTGGAAAAATTAAGTGTTGTTTCCCAAGTAAAATGTTGATGCTTTATCGGCGTACCCGTCAGCTGAACTTCGATTCCTTTGTTTTCTATATTGCCCGCATTGATGTACTGCCTGCTATAGCCGCTGGCCATCGGTAAGCCGAGAAAGAGCAGCTGATTTACGGTATTACTTTTGTACAATGTTAGGTCAAAGCCCAGTCTATTTTCAAAAAATTTCATATCCAGCCCAGCCTCCAGGGACTTTGTGAGCTCAGGTTTCAAGTCAGGAATAGCTTTAGTGGGTGAACGCGAGATAAACCCGTTACCCGCTCCCAGCCCAAAGGCGTAAAGCTGTCGCAGCAGATAAGGATCGGCATCGTTTCCCACTCGCGTGTAGGAGGTTCTGATCTTACCATAATTGACCCATGCAGGCATATGTAACCATTCGTTGAAGATGGCCGAAACGCCCACCGAAGGATAAAAGTAACTATGCGGGGCCTTTAAGGTCGATGTCCAGTCATTACGTGCGGTCATGTCTAAAAACACGTTATTGTAAAAAGCGACCTGTGCGCTCGCATAAACGGAGTTGAGCCGACGCTCATAACCTGCTATTGCCAGGAATTCAGGTGTAGTCGCCATTTTTAGACTAAACTCATTGGGGATGGACAAGCCATTGGCCATATTCTGAAAGCTGCTGTATTTTCTGCGCAGGGAGCTCGCCCCTATATTGTAGGTAACGGCGATATCCGATGTCAACGGATTTTTACCATTGAGCAACAAATCAAAATTGCTCTCCTGATAACGAGCGTTCGTTTCAAAGTACTTGCCTCCTTTGCGGACGTCGCCGATAGACACCGTACTGGCAAAAAAAGAGCCATCTGTATTGTCGATATACTTGTCGAAGCTATACCTACCCATGATGCTCAGCCAATCAGTCAGCTGATAAGTTGCCGATCCCAGTGCCGTGATTCGGTCACGGACTTCGTTGACCGATGTACGATTGGTACTCCAATATGGGTTGTCGTAGATAGCCGCCCCAGACCAGTATTTACGTAACGGCTCTCCTGTGATCGGATCGGTGGTTTCATAGTCCATCAGTTCAGCCTTGTCCATATCCCGCGGCATTATATAGGCCTCGACAGGAATCCCCATGTCACCTAGCCGCGGACGGTTGTCAATCTGTTGATTGACATAATTCAGTTTAACATCAGTCTTCAGTTTTGGAATAAATTCGGTATTGACGCGCAAGTTCAGGCTATTCCGTTTGAGTTCATTTCCCGGGATAATGCCCCCAATTTTGTTGTTGGCATAGGACACATAGCCCTGTACCTTCTCAGTTCCCCCATAGGTGCTTATGCTATTGTTGAATGTCGCTGAATTTTCAAAGAAATCCTTTACGTTGTTTTTGTAAGTCTGCGCCTTCGGCCCCCAGCTCTCCCCGATATTGGTGCCAGCCACTCCACCGTTGCCACGGCCGTAAGTATTCTGAAAACGGGTCAGAAGATTCACCTGGTCAAAAAAGGCGCTACCATTATAATTGATGGTGTACCGTCCCGATTTTCCCTGTTTAGTAGTGATTAGAATTGCACCGTTCGCAGCTCTGCTACCATAAAGCGCTGCTGCAGAGGGACCTTTCAGTATATTAATGGACTCTACATCATCGGGGTTAATATTGGCTGCACCGTCACTGGTGCCGTAGTTATACGTTGTACCGGTCGCCTGCTGTGCACTGGAATTGTCGTAGGGAACTCCATCGACAACAATAAGCGCATTATTGTTTCCCGAAATGGATTTGTTGCCACGAAGCACTACTCGAGCCGAAGCGCCTGGGCCGGAAGCGGCGGTGGTGACCACAGCGCCAGCAACTTTGCCTGTCAGACTGCTCATGATATTGCCGCTGTTGTCCCTTGCATCGTTGACAGCAGCGCCACTAAGCTGCTGCGTAGCGTATGTCAGCCCGCGGGTTTCCCGTTTTATTCCCAAGGCGGTGACGACCACTTCATCAATGGTCAAGTTCTCCTGCGTAAGGCTGACGGTCAGCTGCTGCTGTGCCGACACGAGTAGCTCAGCAGTTTTATACCCCACAAGAGAAAACCGGAGTTTGTCGCCTTCAGCAGCATTGATGCTAAAGTTGCCCTCCTGATCAGTGCGTCCGGCAAGCTGCGTACTGAGATTAAGCACCGTTACCTGTGCCAATGGGTTCTGGTCTGTAACACTAATCACTTTCCCAGTTCGTACTTTCGACTGTCCGCACACCACCTCTCCCCAGACAATGAGACAACACGTGAGCAGCCCCAGGAAAAACAATCGTTTACTGTCGATGGAAGCTATCATAATTTATCGATTTAAATTGTTGGAATTTAGTTTATTTCCATTGCGTTATACCCAAAGAAAGACCATAGAGGGTATAAATCCAACAAATTTGCCGAATAAAATAGCGGTAGCGTTACCGGAAACCGGATGCTGACGAGTAGTTGTGCGAAGTGCTGCAGTGCATCATTCGAGCATCCATGACCACATGAATAAGAGCAAAAGCAGCAGTTATCAATTGGTCAGGCTGCGTCTCAGAGCCTCATTACCATTCAGATCACAGCGGTTTTAAAAATTTCGTTAATACAGTTAGAAAATCCTGCGGACAGCTAAAATGAATATTATGGTCAGCACAATCAAACAACTGATGTTCGATCAGCTTGGGATGCATATCCTTTAACTGTCGGTTACCTTTGCGGCCGTCGAAAGAATCGTCCTTGCCGACAGCATCCAGAATCAGCATTGGCACCTTTAGTGTGCGGTACGTCTTCATGGGATCTACCCGCAACATGGAAGCGGCATAGCGGCTCACTTCCGATGGCCGGTCCAGTAACTGGATATAATGAATACTGTCCTGCATATGCATATATTCGTTCAGACCATGATATAAATACCATTGACCAGCTCTGTGCTTCACGAATCCAAAGATCTGCCATTGCTCCGGCGAACCATCGATTTGATTAATATTGCTGAAGATGTCAAACTCCGTCGGGCAGGATCCGAAGAGCAATTTCTTCACTTCCAATGGTGGCTCCACTGACCCGAAAAATAGCTGTTTCGCCTCAGGGGTCATCTGGTCAAACAAAGATTTGAAAGCGACGGTACCACCATCCTCGAGGACCAGCCCCGTCACCTTTTCAGGATGTCTGTCATAAAAGGCGGTTGCCATGTATGCGCCTCTTGAAAATCCGCCGACTACTGCTGTTTTTATCTTTAGGTTGTCCATGAGCGAAGCCAGATCATCCGCAAAATCCCAAAAATCCAGGTCTTCCTTTGGGATATCTGTCAAGCCATGACCATAATGATCCACGGACAACACGCTATAGCCAGCCTTGACCAGCGCATCGGCAAAGGGATAAAAATCGTATGCTGACAAAAAACTGCCCGGTAGCCAGATAAACACTTTGTCTCTGTGCCTGCCCCACTGTAAATAGGAAATGCGATGATTCGCGGTCTGAATAGACCCACGATGTTCCTTTTCGAATGTCAAGAAGGTATGCTTGGCCGCCTCATATTTTTTACGCAGTTGATGATCCAGATCTTGGGCGTAAACGGAAGAAATCAAGAAAATCATTGTAAAGTAGGAAGAAATAAGGCGGCGCATATGCTTAAGATAATGATGGACATTTAGATCCCTAAAGTTAAACATTTATAAATGAAATGAGCAGTCCTTGTCTAACTGTTGGGATTAAAAACTGTATCACATTGACCAAAACGATCTAAGAAGTAAATTTGTTCCCTCTTAAAAAGACCATCTATGAACAATAAACTCAAATTAGCAATGGCTATTGTTGCCGGAGCAGCGCTGATCCTACTTAAACGACGACATGAGAAGCATAGCCCCGAAATTACTGAAGAAAATGCTGGCAGCCCACAAAAACAGAATCAGCCAAATCGTCCGCCAGGCTATAGGCCGTTAAAAGATCTTTCGCTGGAGGAGCCCGATATTGTCGCTCTACAAAATACAAGTCCAGTAGCTGCTCCGGATAGACACCGCCCTTTAGCAGACGTAAACAAAGAAGTGGCCTATCATCCCAAAGGCAATCGGCACCATTAAATTACCGTTGCTGGCCAATCGATGCAGCAGCCTTTTTGTCAGTTCCTGCCTCCGCCGTTGTCTTGTCCGTCTGTGTATTGTCAAAAGAAGAGAATATGATCATGCCAGTGCGGTGTTGCCTGCATGACCACACAGAAAGGTACAGTGTTTGCGCTCTGATAAATAGCAAATATACTGTCAGGATTTCGGGCCGAATCATATTCCGGAAACTGAAGCGCAGTGTGCAGATATCAAAACGAAAACAACATGAAACAGGCATTCGTACTTCTTGCCGTGGCCATTGGTTTATTTTTGGTCAGCAAGATCGGCTTTTCACAAAAAGGGGCGAGTTCAAAAACGACAAAACAACGTACTATGGATAATTCACACAACAAAGATCAGGTCATTTATTTTGCCGGAGGTTGCTTCTGGGGCACTGAGCACTTTTTTAAACAAGTCAGAGGTGTTACCGCCACCGAGGTCGGTTATGCCAACGGCAATCTGCAAGATCCTACCTACCAGCAGGTCTCAACAGGTAAAACTGGATTTGCTGAAACTGTCAAAGTGAGCTACGACCCAACAGTCATCGATTTGAAACTACTGGTGGATCTCTTTCTAAAGACCATCGACCCGACTTCCTTAAACAAGCAAGGTAATGATATCGGCACGCAGTACCGCACGGGCATTTTTTACACTAATGCGAATGATGTACCTATAATAAAAGAGCGTTTAGCGGCGTTGGCGCATCAGTATAGTGCCAAAATTGTGGTTGAAGTGGAGCCTTTGCAAAACTATTACGACGCTGAAGCTTATCATCAAAAATATCTGGATAAAAACCCTGGAGGATACTGCCATATTGGGCCAGACCTGTTCGAATTAGCCCGCAAGGCCAATCCCGCACCCACCACCGAATATAAAAAAGCAGATCAGGAAACATTAAAAAAGAAGCTTACCCCGCTTCAATATAATGTCACTCAAAATAATGCGACTGAACGGGCTTTTGACAATGAATACAACGATGAGTTTAGGGACGGTATTTACGTAGACATTACCACTGGCGAGCCCCTGTTTGTATCTACCGATAAATTCGAATCAGGCTGTGGATGGCCCAGTTTTTCGAAGCCCATTAGTGATAGCCTAATCCAGGAACTTTCGGATAATTCCTATGGAATGCGCCGTACTGAGGTACGCAGCAAGACGGGTGATGCCCATCTCGGTCACGTCTTCAATGACGGGCCCGCAGACAAAGGTGGTCTACGGTACTGTATCAATAGCGCTTCGCTTCGCTTTATCCCCAAAGAAAAAATGAAAGAAGAAGGATATGAAAAATATTTGTCGCTATTAGCTAAAAAGTAGGAAGATAGCTGTACAACCTGTTTATCTTCACAATATAAAAGGCCGGAGAGTACCTCTCCGGCCTTTTATATTGGATGCATACATCAATGTAGCACTTGTCGTTTTGTAAAAACTTTCATGCAACGCAGCCCATTGCACACGAGCATATGGCGTCTAACTGATTTTCATTCCGCCATCCAGAACAAAATCACTCCCGGTGATAAAAGTTGCTGACTCCGAAGCTAGATACACCACCATCGCAGCAACATCTTCCGGTTTACCGATCTTTTTAAGTGGCACCGTCCCCGCAAGGCTTTCCCATATGCCATCCACCAAGGCAGGGTCATAGCTTTTGTTCAATACTTGTGTCCGGGTCGGCCCGGGACTGACGGTGTTTACCCTGATCTTCCGTTCGGCCAACTCGAGGGCCGCTGTCTTAGCTATCGTATTCAATGCAGCTTTACTCGCTTGATAAATAGAACTTTGCGGCATATTCATTGAAGCCACATTGGAAGAAAGGAAGATCACCGACGCCCCCTCCTGAAGTAGCGGAATAAATCTGCTTAACGTAAAATATGCACCTTTCAAATTAATATCCATTACACTGTCAAAAGTTTCTTCCCTGGCATCAGCGATCATTGCAGCCTCACCGGTAATACCAGCATTGATAAACAAGATATCCAGTTTTCCATAACGGTCTTTGACTTCTGCCGCCAGCCTCTCGATATCGGACAATAATGACTGATCCGCAACCAGTGGAATAGCGCCAATGGCATCAGCAGCCTCAATGATAGCCTCTTTCCGTCGTCCGGTTATGATCGTCGTGGCACCCTGCGCTACAAATGCTTTCGCTGTTTCAAATCCGATCCCGCTATTACCCCCGGTAATCAGCGCAATTTTATTTTTTAAATTTTTCATACTTTTTCTTGCAAATATATGCTGGGTATGGTATATATTTGTTACCAGTATCACAGAGTATACCAAAAGCAATAGCATGAAAAGAGATCAGGCAGAAGAATTACGCGCACTTCAGGATACCCTATATTTTATCGGTGGAAAATGGCGCATTCCCGTCATCAACTCACTATGCAATGGCAGTAGAAGATTCCGCGAAATTGAACGAAGTATTCCGGGCATTACAACACGAATGCTGTCCAAGGAACTGAAAGACATGGAACTCAACAAGCTACTCGTTAGAAAGGTGTACCCTGATATTCCAGTACTTATCGAATACGAGCCAACCGAATACTGCAGGACATTTGGTAAGATAATACAAGAAATGATCAACTGGGGTCGAGAGCACAGGAAAAAAGTGATCGAGGATCAATAACAGTAGGCTCCCCTAACAACGGATTTATATCGTTTCTTCCCTTCTTCAATCGTCTTTTTTCGATGTCGTCTCTTCTTGAAACGGGCAGTTTCAGGGCCAGTTTGTTTTTGCACAACCATATCAGTATACATAATCTCCCCATGGCACTTTAGTTCAGCCTAAAAATAAATAGCTCATCAGCACAGGCAAGGAATAGCTCTACTGTCTGGTCCAACCATTAATAATGAGCTCCTTCCGGATCGTTCCAAGGATACCGATCTGATTAAAAAAAGACATTTTTCCAATCCAAATACTCCGCATTATCGTAAATGCTGTTAAGTACAGAAATTATAAACTCAAAACACTGTTGTTATGGAAAAAATAACCCCCAGTCACGAACCACTATCGGCTATCCCTAGTGAGTTTGGCCCGAAAGATCTTCGGAGACGCGACTTCTTAAAAATTGCTGGCGCCAGTACTGCTACCCTAGCTATTTTAGGACTATCAGGCTGCCGCAAAGACGACAATCATGGTATGGACAATGGCGGCAACGGTATGTATTTTGGCAGTGGAGACATAGCCATATTGAACTATGCTTATGCGCTTGAACAACTCGAAGCGGCATTTTACATCCAGCTGGTCAACAACCCTTATGCTGGAATGACGGATCTCGAAAAAGCATTTTTTACGGATGTCCGAGACCATGAGATCGCTCATCGCGAATTCTTCAAAGTTGCCTTGGGCGCCAAGGCGATCACCAGTCTTGATTTCAATCTTTCGGGTATCAATTTTGGCAGCCGCGCCAGTGTGCTTACGACAGCAAAAACCTTTGAAGACCTTGGCGTAGCGGCCTACAACGGCGCCGGCTGGCTCATTAAAGATGTCAACTATCTGCTTCTGGCCGGCAAAATCGTGTCAGTCGAAGCCCGTCATGCTGCTTGGGTGCGCGACCTGATCGACAACGGAAGCTTTGCCGACAGCGAGATCGTCGATTCCAATGGACTTGACCCAGCCGAGAGCCCTAGCGTCGTTCTGAGCGCAGCAGCACCATTTATCAAATCAAAAATCGATGTTCGGGATTTACCGACCTATTAAACCATTTAAAACTGAAGATCATGAATCTGTTAGACATTTTCGAAAAAATTAATACTGTAGATCCTGAATTCAGCGATCGCATCAGCCCGCGTCGTGAAGCCATCAAAAATATGACTGTCATGGGCAAAAAGGTAACGCTTGCCGCTCTTCCATTTTTCATCGGCCAACTTTTTAAAAAGGCTTACGGCGCTACGGTCCCTACCGATGTAAATGGCGTACTTAACTACGCATTGACACTCGAATATCTGGAGGCAGAATATTATACCATGGGAATTGCCAAAGCCGGTCTGATTCCTGCCGGTAAACCACTCGGCGCCATCGCGACCATCCGGAACCACGAGATTGCACATGTTAACTTTCTCAAACAGGTGCTGGGCAGCAAAGCCGTGGCCAAGCCTACTTTTGACTTCACTGCAGGAGGCACCTTTAGCAATGTGTTTACTGATTACGATACATTCTTGGCTGTTGCCCAAGCTTTTGAAGATACGGGGGTGCGCGCCTACAAAGGTCAGGCAGGCATTCTACTGGGCGACCGTACAGTTCTTACCGCAGCATTACAGATCCACTCCGTCGAAGCCAGGCACGCTTCCCATATCCGGCAGATGCGACGTGCCCGCGGCGCTGGTGCCGCCAACCAAAAACCCTGGATCACAGGCAACAACGATACAGGCATCGGTGCTGTTGTAGATCCCGTATATGTCGGCGAAAACAATGTCACACAGGCTGGAGTCAATATCACTACCTTGCCCGGTACGACTGGGAAGATTTCGACAAGTGCAGCGACCCAATCCTTTGATGAACCTCTCTCCGCAACAGCTGTACTTAATATAGCAGGCTTGTTTATCAAAGCTTAATAACAGACATAGTTACCTTGGTCGGGGTGCCCGTTTTGTTCAACAGATCGGGCATTTCTGTTTAAATACTCCCCATAACGCGGAGTTCATTTAAGTTCGGTACTTCCTTTCCGCCCTCGTCTTCCAAGGTGATCGCAAAGGCCTGTGCTTTCGGAACAGTAAGCATCTGACTAGCACTGTCAGTTCTGATACCCAGCGGGAATACACCCGCACTTAGCGGCTTACCGTCTACCATGGCCCATAATTGATACTGCTTGCCTTTTGGCACTGCGGGCATACGCTCCAAACTCAGATAAACGGCTTTGGAAGCCTGATCCCAGAATACCAGCGCATGCAAATCCTGCTTGCCTCCAACACCTTTTAGCGAAATAGTTTTTATCATTGGGTTCCGCACTAGATTCCATTTATCCTGCAATACCGTCAAGTTAACTTCTTGAGTTTGGAGGGACGCGCTGGCAGCCTCTAATTTATGTTCTGTTTGGTCATTGCGGAGATAAAGAAAAACATTGGCAGCTGCGCTAAGGGCGAGGAGAATGCTGGCTGCGACGGCCCAGCTGTATCGTCTGTTCGATATCCGACCTATCTCTTTTTCGGGAACTGATAGCGGTGCATTAGTTATGGTATGCTCATCTATTGAATCCACTTCCTCCTCTGAAGTACGCTGACTTTCCGCTTCCAGTCTGTTCCAGATCATCTGCTTTAAGGGTAAAGGTACCGGCATCGCCTGAGTATCGGCCAGTCCTTCGAGCGCTTTTTCAGCCTCAAGGATTGCCTGTTCCACTTCGACATTATTTTTTCGAATACAGTTGAGGATGCTGACTTCCTCTTCCGAAGCGAGCCCCAAAACGTACGATTCAATAATCCCTGACGATATGTATGCTTTAATATCCAAAACTAACGATACTCCTTTAATAACTCTTGTAACTGTAAAAATGCAGCTCTTGTACGTGTTTTGACTGTACCCAAAGGGACATCCAGCTGTTCAGCAATTTCCTGTTGCGTATAACCCTCATAGTAGGCCATCTCGATCAGAATACGCCATTCGGGTTTCAATTTATCCAAAATATTTCTGAATCCAATAAAATCTGCTTTATTGATCCGCTCCATTTGGCTCTGGTCCTGTTCTCTAACGCTATTTACGATATCAGAAAGCGATTGGTTTTTCTGCTCGTTGACCACCGCTTTAGATTTTCGATAGTCGAGCGCTGTGTTACGCGCGATATTGATCATCCAGGTATATAAACGGCCTTTGTCTGCATCAAACAGGTCGACGTGTTTCCAGATCTTGACGAATACGTCCTGTATCACTTCTTCCGCATGCTCACTTGACACCACGATACGACATACAACTCCATAAAGCGCTTCCGAGTAATTATCGTAAAGATAACTAAAAGCTTGTTGGTTCTTTTTTTTCAACAAAAGAATCAGAGTTTCTTCAGGAAGGTGGTGTAATGGACTCAAAATTTACGCTTATAATGTCCTAAAGATGATTATTAAATACAATAAAAAAAAGGATGGGTAGAAAAAGCAGTTAAAATACCCGACTCACGCCTCATACCATCGTATTAATACGCCTTTTTTCCTTAACAAACTGATAAATGGATCCCACAAGGAAAAGGACGAAAAAGATTAGCAAAGTGTGTGCGATGAGTGGGTCTTTTGTATCCTTTGCAAGCGGATGTCCCAAGGGGATACGTGTCAATGTCTCATTGACGGTGGGTACCAGTGATAGAAAAAAGCTAAATGATAACAGGAAATTTTCCAGATAACGCCCACGGTTAACCTTATGGCGTGTAAAAAGGACGTAGGCTACCACGAGCAGCAGAAGGATGAAGAGTGAAAAAACATGCCCAGCGTTGAAGCCGCCCTGTTTTGAAATACCCAAGGCGGACAACGAAGTCACTATACTGGCGTAAAAATAAACCTTTCCAGACCTCTTGTCCAGATTGATCTTGCCATACTTAAAAAAACCGGCTACCGCTCCCGCAATAGCCAAAACACCAATAATGGTGTGAAGAATACCTAAAGTTGATAAGCCCATATGCTATTATTTTAATCGTATACAAATTTGCGTGAGAAATCGATAAACGGTTTTAGGATATGGTCCAATAATTTGTGTATTTAGTTCACAGAGTTTCCACTACAGTTCCCTGCCCTGCTATTGCTGACAGCACAGCACATCTTGCTGTGAGAAGCACACCGAGTATTAGCCGCAATTAGCGCTTCGCCTGCCGGTATCCTGTTGGATGAATATGGTAAGCGTCGGTGAAATTCTTGGTAAAAGTAGCCAGGTCATTAAAACCGCATTCAAACGCGATGTCCGTAATGCGCTTTTCCGAAAAAACGAGTAGGTCGGCCGCCTTCTGCAACTTTTTGTGTTTAATATAGTTGGCTGGCGTGTCTTGATATAACCTCGCAAATTCCCGTTTGAACGAAGATACACTTAGGTTGCAATGCGCAGCCAGCTGTTCAATCGTCAGCTGCGCAAAAAGATTTGCTTCGATAATCTGTTTGAAGGAATAAGTTTGGGGTGAAAACAGCTGGGACAAGATCAACTGAACGGTTGCCGCATCGCCGGATTGTGCGAGCAACAAAAGGATTTCCTTGAGTTTGAGGATCAGGATATCATCATTTACCAACAAGGGATTTTCAAAATAAAAAAGCAAACCTTCCACGTATTTCGCTATCAGGATATCATTATTGAGCATTTCAGTGGATTTATTAGAGAGGACATGCGATGGTTTCCGAAGTAAAGTTGGCAAATCCCGATCGTAGATTTTTTTTAATATGTCGGGGTAGAACGTAACGACCACGATCTGGCATTCCCCATCCGGTTTGGCATACTGAATCTGCTGACCTGATTGTATACAATTCAGGAGCAAAGCATAGCCCTTCGGTACGCTCATACGTTCATCATCCAACCGATAGTCAAATACACCATTAAGCACATATAAAAAACAGGCCTGCTCCGATACTGGGAAATCATAATGAAAGGGCGCTTTCAGGTCAATTTTTTGCATGAGCGTGCGGCCAAATAAATCGTATTTCTTATAATCATTAAGCATGATAATAAATTTGCGTAAATATACTAAGTATTGTCTTTCTTCAAAGTAGCCATGTATTCAGTGGGCGTCATCCCAAATTGCTTGACAAAGCTACGCGCAAACTGCCCTGGAGAGCTAAAGCCGCTGATCGACGCTATCTTCTGGATCTTATATTGCCCTTCAGCCAGTAAGGTGGCGGCATGTTTTAAGCGTGTCACCGTAATGAGCTCATGTGGCGAAAGATTAGCTATAGCTTTGGTCTTGCGATACAATGTGGGCCGGCTCATATGCATAGCGTTAGCAAGAAAGTCTACATCCAGCCCGGTATTGCCGATGTTGTGGACTATCCTTTCATTTAGCTTTTCCAGAAACAGCTCATCTGCTTTGTTGTGGGCCATACTCTTGATATGTGCTAGTGGCGAATGCGCATAATAGTTTTTGATCTTATCCCTCGTAATGATGAGATTGGCTACCTGGGTCAGCAGATGATTGGGTGAGAAAGGCTTTTCGATATAGGCATCCGCCCCGGATTGCAATCCGTCTATTCTTGCTTGTAAACTATTCTTTGCCGTCAACAGAATCAATGGGATATGTGCGTATTCAAGATCTGTTTTCAGCTGTTGGCACAACTGCAAGCCGTCCATCCCTGGCATCATAATGTCGCTGATAATCAACTGTACGCTTACATCCTGTAGCAGTTCCAGGGCTGTTGGCCCATCTTCCACCGGAATGACGCTATACTGCCCTGAAAGGACATCGCTGATATACCGCCGCACTTCGAGATGATCCTCCACCACCATTACTGCAGGCAATCCTTGGGTTATTTTATCTTTATTCCAGATCAAGTCGCCTTGTGGTTCCGGTGACGGTTCGCCATTTCCCAATATGTACTCTTGCTCCTGATGATTCGGCAACCAGAGCACAAAACGGGTCTGTTTATTGTTTGATACTAGTTCAAGACGACCTTGATGCAAATCGGCAAGGGACCTCGCCAAAGATAGTCCTATTCCCGATCCAGGCTTAGTCTTGGCGCTTTCGAGCCGAAAAAAGGGTTCAAATACTTTCTCCCGATATTTGTCAGGGATCCCTTCACCGTCGTTTGCTACGACGATTTGAAACGAATGATCATCCGCAGTGATACGGATTCGGACACTGGAGAACGCATACTTGACCGCGTTGTCCAACAAGTTACTGACCATCTTCCGCAGTGCCTCAGCATCAGCAAAAGCTATCAGGCAATCCTGATCTAAGCGCAGCTTCATGTCAATACCTCTTTCCCGGATCACTGCTTCAAATTGTTGTACAATATCTTTCACCAAGACATGTACGTCGATTTGAACAAAACTGAGGTTAAAGCCCAATTGCTCCGTTTTTCTGAAATCTATGAGCTGATTAGAAAGTGCCAGCAGCCGATCGGTATTTTTTTTCATAATCGCAAGGCTACTGCTTAGCGCCTGGGCACCGTCGTTGTGCTGGATAAGCTGTTCAAGAGGTCCGCTGATTAAGGTAAGTGGCGTCCGTATCTCATGGGTGACCTGTGTAAAAAAATTGATTTTCGCCTGATACAGCTCTTTTTCCCGTTCCACTTCCCAGCGCTCCATTTTTTGCTGTTGCCTAGCCATGACCCGTCGATGATAATTACGGACGAGCAGATACGACAGCGCTAATAGAAGCAAGGTATAGAGCACATATGCCCACGAACTAACCCAAAAAGGTGGTAAGATGATGATCTGCAGACTGGTCACAGGACCTTCCCAGTTTTTATGATTATTCGATGCCCGTACCATAAAGGTATAGTGCCCTGGGGAAAGATCTGTAAAGTAAACCTTCCTATTGCTCTGCAAGTAGGTCCAATGATCATCCATGCCTTTCATCATAAATGCATAATGCATCATCTCAGGTGCTGTAAACCCTAGGGCGGCAAAGTCAATACTAAAGCTCGACTGCTGATGGTTGAGCGTAACCGTTTTTGTAAAATCGATCGCCTTGGCCAGAGGTGAGTCCTGCATACCAACCTTTACCTCTTGGTTGTGGATCTGAAAACCAGTAATAAAGACTGGCGGTACAAATTCACTTTCCTTAAAATGTGACGGCCAGAAACTCACCATCCCTCTCACACTTCCGAAATACATCCGGCCATCCACATCCTGAAACCCCGAAGCATAATTAAATTGGTCACTCAACAAACCATTTGTTTTGCCGTAAACCGAAACCACCCCTTTGGCCGGGTGAAAGACGACCAATCCTTTTGATGTGCTGACCCAGAGATTTTTATCCTTGTCCTCTAGAATTTTGTAAAAGGCGCTGACAGGAAAGCCATCCTTGGTAGTATAGCGTCTAAATTGTTTGCTTCCTTTTTTGAGGACACAGAGTCCGTTTTCAGTTGCTACCCACAAATTATGACTGCTGTCGATAAACATTCCATTAATTTCATTGCTGCTCAAACTGCGGGTATCTTCAGTATTGGCTACGTAGCTACCCGACTCGTTCGTCCTACGGCTGTAGTAAAAAAGTCCATCGCGCAACGTTCCAGCCCAGATGGTCCCTTCTCTATCCTCAAGCAACGTTGTATAGTGTTTGTTACCGGGTACTTCAGCAACCATGATAAAGTCATCCTGGCGAGGATTATATCTATAAAGCCCCTGAGCTGTTCCGATAAGCAGGCCATTGTGGCTAGTATTACTGATACATTCTATAAAATTACTTTTCAGCTGGTTGGGCGCTGGACCAGCTTTATACTGCTTAACCACTCTGGAGCTTGGGATGTCCACAACATCCAGTCCGTGCTCAAATGTGCCTACCCAGAGCCTATCGTCAATCACCGCCAGACCATGGATATTAGAGTGTGAAAGACCGCTATTTTCAGGCTTCAGATTAAGGAACGTTTTCGTCTGAAGATCATATTTGTTCAAGCCTGAATCTTCTGTGCCTATCCATAAGTTACCGTAATTGTCCTGCTGGATTTCTCTGACAGCATAACCCTGTAAGCTATTTTCTCCTACTTTCGGATAGAATTTGTGAAAGGAGCTATACTGCTGGGGGTAATAACTCAATCCGCCGAAGTAGGTTCCGCACCAGATCCCACCTTCCCTATCTTTAGTCAGCGTATACACGGCGTTATCTGAAAGCGAATAGGGATCATTGCCCCTGCTCTCAAGATGGATAGATTGGTTATTCTTCAAGTTATAGATAAATACACCTGACTCAGTGGCAATCCAATACTCATCAGGCCCGGTTTCCAAAAAGTCCCGTACAAATAAAACCGTCTGGTCAACTCCCCCCATTTGCAGGTCGCGATAGGTATGTTGGTGCGTATCAAATACTTTTATCCCCTGGCTTGACGTCCCGACAAGCAGGAAGCCGTCCTGTGTAGCTTTGATCTTTTCTATCCATCTGGTCAAGGGCCTTGCTGAGCGGTCAAAAACGCTGTAACTTTCAAAACTGCCCGTTGTTGGCTGGTAACGACGCAAGAATCCGAGCGAAGTGGCTACCCAGACCTCGTCATCGACAGCAATGCTTATCGAGGTAATGACGCCATGAAAATCGATATCAAAACTCTTTAATTGACCTGTGTGCGGATCGAAGCGCTGCAGCTGGTTTCCAGCGGTAAACCAGACCTTTCCCTTGCTATCTATGCTCAGATTATAGATTACCCGATCACGGGTACCTTCGACCAGCCTAAAGATTTCCGTTGTTGGATCATAACGATAGAGCCCTTTGAGTGTCCCCACCCAGAGTAATCCGTTACGATCTTCCAAAAGCGAATAAATAAAGTTGTGCCCCAGACTTCCTGACTGATCAGGGTCGTGTTGAAAAATCTTAAAACGATAACCATCAAACCTATTTAAACCATTTTTGGTACCAAACCACATAAAGCCATTTCGGTCCTGTAGACTACACATCACCGAATTATAAGACAAGCCTGCTTCCACTTGATAATGCTTGAAATGATAAGGCTGCGCCCATAGGCAGAGGCATTTTATCAGCAGTAAAAAGATGAGTCCTAATTTCACTTTCATTGGTCGGTCAAGTATCAGGACTAAAGATAACCCAAAAAAATGCTATCACGAGTAAACCCCGGCCAAAAGTACCTCAATTGATGCAAATTGAGACGATTTGCCATTATTTTGAATCAAAATGAAAAGTAATAATTGCTTCTTTTGTTTCATCCGATTATAAATTTTAAAAACAGATGAACAACAGACCAACCCCATGGTGGCATCCGCAAGCCGGACTGCCACTACGTTACATCGTTAACGATCGAACCCTTAAATTCACACTTCTGTGCCTACTGCTCCTGTTGAGCCTATATTCACGTGCACAAGGTACTCTTAGGGGTATTGTGAGAGATGCCAATGGTCCGGTGGCAAATGTAGCTATCCTGGTCAAGGGAACCAACGTTGCGACCAAAAGTGACGGCAATGGCCATTTTACGATTACAGTTCCTACAGGACAAAAGCCAATACTACTCTTTTCACATGTTGGCTATGCGTCACAAGAAGTGCCGGCCACGAGCAATAGGGCGCTCGACGTAACCCTCGTTGCGTCAAATACCAACCTCGGAGAGGTTGTTGTGGTCGGTTATGGTACACAGCGTAAGCAAGACCTGACTTCAGCGATCTCGGTGGTCAAAGCCGCTGACATCCAGAAAAGGCAGGCCACCACCGTTGCCGAATCCCTACAGGGGCTTGCGACTGGTATCCGTGTACGTGGTGGCGGACAACCGGGCTCTGAAGCACAAATCCAAATCAGGGGAATGAAAAACCTCTCCAATACCCCACCTTTGTATGTTGTGGATGGCTTGATAACAACAGCAAACCGCGACTTCAATCCCGCCGACATCGAATCCATCCAAATTCTCAAAGATGCCTCAGCAGCAGCCATCTACGGATCAAGAGCAGCAAATGGCGTGATTATTATCACTACCAAGCAAGGTGTCCAAGGCCCAGCAAAAATCGATGTATCCGCTAGAACAACCTTCCAGACCATGCCCCGATATAAGCTTGCCGAGACGGAAGAGTTCGCCAGACTAAACAATATGGCCTATGATAATGCTAATGTGCAGCGGCAGGACCTTGACCTATCGGTCCATACAGACTGGCAGGACGCTGCCTTCCGGACCGGCAAAGTACAAGATTATACGCTTAGTGTCGCCGGCGGCGGCAATGCAAGCAGTTATTTCATTTCGGGCGGGTATTTTGGCAACAAGGGATCTGTGATCAGCACCTCTTTTGATCGCATTAACTTCCGCGTCAACACCAAAACCACCAAAGGTATCTTTACTATTGGCGAAAATCTGGCCATCAGCAACGCAAAAACAGACGAAATGTCTGGCAACCCGCTCATTGATGTAGTCAGGCTTCTGCCTACCATCCCAATTTACAATTCAGCCAACCCCGGAGGTTATGGTTACGGCGATGAGCGTCGTGCGCGCACCTTCGGTTCCAATCCGGTAGCCATTGCCGACCTGGAGGATCGGACGAACGAAAATCTGCGGCTACGGGGTAATCTGTATGCCGAGCTTCAGCTGCTGACTTCCCTTAAGTACCGTGCTAGTGTCGGTTATGAGACGAGCAGAGACCACTACAGCTATTTGCGAAAAAAAGGAAGCTGGACACTAAATCAACCACTTGACCCTTCGATCTTGAATGAAAACCGAGCAGAGTCTTCCACTATATTGGTCGAAAATACCTTGACATTCAACAAGGCATTTAAAGACCATCAAATCCATGTCGTGGCTGGCCAGTCCTACCAAAGGGATCGCTATGCCCAGATCTGGGGAACCAAAAGAAACCTGCTCGAAAACCCCTCCGGAGGTTACTATGATGTTCTCGATCAGGGGAGTGAACCCCAAACAGGCGGCTACAAAAACCGGACAGACCTGATCTCCTATTTCAGCCGATTCGAATACAACTATGCCGACAAATACTTGCTAAACGGCGTGATTCGTACGGACGGTGTTTCCCGCTTTAGTAAAAACCGAAAATTTGGTACCTTTCCGTCGGTCTCTGCAGCATGGCGGATCAGTAAAGAAGATTTCTTTCACGTAAGCTGGGTCCAGGACTTAAAGATACGCGCCAACTACGGTACATTAGGCAGCAGCAATATAGGTCCATATGATTATATACCGATCATCAACACTTTTTCCACCATTGCCATGGGGCCCGGACAGACTATATTTCCTGGAGCCACACAGGTCAAGTTAGCCAACGAGGACCTGCGCTGGGAACAGCTGACCCAACAGAATTATGGCTTCGACGCAACCTTTCTCGACCATAAGCTGACCCTCAGCACTGAATATTTCATCTCCAAGACCAAGGACGTCCTGATCCAATATCCGCTATTGATCTCAACCGGAAACGACGGTGGCAACCCATTCACCAATGGTGCTACGCTCGGCAACCGTGGCATTGAGATCACAGCCACATTCCAGGATAAGAGCAAGCCGTTTCAGTACAGCATTACCGGCAATTTAACCACACTACGAAACAAGGTCATCGACCTGGGTTACGGAAAAAACCGCACCTATGTCGGCAATACCGTTACCGAAGTCGGTAAGCCCCTAGGCATGTGGTATGTGCTGCAAACCGATGGTCTATTCCAGAGCCTGGATGAAGTCAACAAGTATAAAAACGCCGAAGGTAAAATCATACAACCTGCCGCACAGCCTGGAGATATCCGTTTTAAAGACAACAATGGCGATGGTACCATCACTAATGCTGACAAAGTGATTGTCGGTAGTCCCTGGGCCGACTATGAAGTGGGGCTTAATTTCAACGCTTCATATAAGAACTTCTCATTCAGCATGGATTGGTTTGGATCGTTTGGTTCTATGGTTTTCAACGGCCCACGAAGTGTTATGGATATGTTTTCGGACAATACCAACTATCGCGCTGGCATTAGACCCTGGACGCCCGAAAATCCCAATACTGACGTCCCTCGTGCCTATTATGGCAGTACCATCAATTCCAGGGGCGACACCGACCGCTGGCTGGAAGACGGTAGCTTTGCCCGCCTCAAATACATTGGCGTCAGCTATAACTTTCCAGCAGATTTGCTCGGCAAAATCGGCTTCCGGACTGCACAGCTGACCCTTTCGGGACAGAATTTACTGACCATCACCAAATATACTGGCTTGGATCCTGAATTCAGTAACAATAGCGTCTTCGAAAAGGGGCATGATTTCGGCGCCTTTCCCAATCTACGCACATTTATGCTCGGGCTGCAGTTTGGATTCTAATGTATACCGGATCACTGCATAGTACCCACAAAACATATTGATGTTAAAAAGAAAAACGAACATGAAAAAGATACTTTTCACTCTATTCCTAACAGGATCCCTTCTGGCATCCTGTAATAAAGATCTACTTGATCAGGACAACCCCAACACACTGACACAGGAGCAGTTCTGGAAAACAGAATCGGATGCCCAAAAGGGTGTTAATGCCATCTATCATATGTTTTACCAGCCTGGAGGATGGTCACGATGGATTTACTTCCGGCTCGACCTCACCTCCGATGAGGGCTTCAGTAAAAGTCCCTGGATCGAACTGGGTGACTGGACCCGCTTCCAATATGTAAACTATAACTTTTTTGAAGGTAATGTCATTACGTATAAAGATACTTACAAGGCGATCTTCCGGTGCAATCAGGTGTTAACCTATGTTCCCGAGATCCCCTTTGGCAACGAGAACAAAAAAGCGCAGCTGCTTGCCGAAGCTAAGTTCCTGCGTGCATTCTATTACTATTATGCTGCCTTGATATGGGAAAATTTCCCCATTGTCACCAC
This sequence comes from Sphingobacterium sp. InxBP1, assembly GCF_026191775.1. Classification (NCBI taxonomy): domain Bacteria; kingdom Pseudomonadati; phylum Bacteroidota; class Sphingobacteriia; order Sphingobacteriales; family Sphingobacteriaceae; genus Sphingobacterium; species Sphingobacterium sp. InxBP1. The sequence continues at coordinate 383,905 of NZ_JAINDX010000048.1, forward strand.
CTTACAGACCCCTACTGACCTTCCGCCAGCAAGCAAGCTTCCTGAAGTTTGGGCATTGGTGGAAAAAGACCTTACCGAAGCGGCTCTGTCGCTGCCAGCACAATGGGCCGGCGACGACATCGGCCGTCTCACCAAAGGCGCTGCTTTTGCCTTGTTGGGCAAAACCTATATGCAGCAGCGAAAATGGCAACAAGCCAAGACCGCTTTTGATTACCTGGTGATCGGTGATGGTAAAGCATTCTACGATCTGGTGGATTATAAGGACAATTTCCGCTCCGAAAATGAAAACAATAAAGAATCGGTCTTTGAGATCCAATTTTCCGATGCTCATAAGACCGCAGAAGGCGATATTCCAAGCTCATCTATGGGAACCAACAGAGCGCAATTCTTTGCCCCACGATCTATTGGCTGGTCAGATGGCCAGGCACGCAACTGGTTAGTTAGTGAATTTAAGAAAGAAAAAACCGTCAGCGGCAGCATTGACCCACGGTTGCGCTATTCGCTATTTTACCCCGGGTTGGAAGCCGATTTTGGCGACAAAATATATGGACGGCCCTGGTCTTGGGACGCCGATGAAGCCTGGTTCCGCAAATATGCACGCGATTACAAAAGGGATAACGATGACTATTTCAATGAGGTCAACAACCGCGTTATCCGCTTTGCCGATGTGCTGCTGATGTATGCCGAAGCGCTCAATGAACTCGGCCAGACGGCCAATGCCTATAGTTATGTCAACCGGGTGCGGCAGCGTGTCAACCTTGCTCCCTTAGCCACCGCCTACCCTGCGATTGGCAACGACAAATCCCTCTTCCGCGAGCGGCTAAAAATCGAGCGTGCACTCGAGCTCTGCGGAGAAAGCGTACGGTGGGCAGATCTCAAGCGCTGGGGTGATCTAGAGACGCAAGCTGGAATAGATAAAGTTGCACAACGCGATCCAGATTTCAAGAACTTTGTACTCGGCAAATCGATCCGTTTACCATTGCCGCAGATAGAGATCGAGAACAATCACAACCTGCAACAGAATCCCAATTATTAATCATAAATTACTAGTACAAATGAATGCTTATACGTCAATTCATAAAATCATTCTCAACACATGGGCGATCCTGACAATCGCCGCCTGTTCGGGAAGTAAAATTCCCGAACCGCTGCCGGCATCCAAGCCGGCAGCATCAGGAGGAACCTACATTGAGTGGGACCAAGAGACCCGTACCCGGATTTCCGGGGGTGGCATGGTCAGATATGCAGGTTACGCCCGCATCATACAACTACCCGACAAGTCACTACTTGGTGTATACGAAGCCGATGGAAGTATCGTCAGTGTCAAGAGTAATGACCTTGGGGCAACCTGGTCTGCCCCCAACCTGATTGCAGCACGGACTGACGGCAGCAATATGAGCGTTCCCGAACTATTACAGCTCAGCAATAAGACCATCATAGCGTTCTACAACGGAAGGCCCTACCAAATTTCCCCGGGTAGGAAGTTCAACATCCGTATGAAGCAAAGTACAGACGGAGGAGCGACATGGACAGACGAAAAAGTGCTATACGAAGCAGGATACCAATTTGAAAACGGTTGCTGGGAGCCCGCAGCCATTCAACTGCCCAACGGCGAGATACAACTTTACTTCGCCAATGAAGGCCCCTACACGCAGTCTGATGAACAGAATATATCCCTACTGCGGTCCACTGACAATGGAGGTACCTGGACGTCAAACCCTTCCATCGTCAGCTTCCGGCCAGGAAAAAGGGATGGCATGCCTGTCCCCCTATTGCTTCAAAATGGCAAAGATATCGTTGTCGCCATCGAGGATAATGCTGACAACGCCTTTAAACCCTATATTCTCAAGAACACGCTACAGCAAAATTGGGCCCAACCCATTACTGGCGACAGTCCACAGCGTAGCTACGCGCTGCTCGAGCCACTCAGACCTGAAATATACGCCGGGGCGCCCTACATCCGCCAACTGAGTACAGGTGAAACCATCCTTTCCTATCAAGGTACTGAAGGCCGCACCAATAAGATGGATTTTGCCGATATGAAAGTGGTCGTCGGAAACGAACAAGCAACCGAATTCAAGAACAAATCGGTTCCATTTGTGATTCCCGCCAACAAATCCTGTCTTTGGAATAGCCTTACGATTCTTCACGATGACACCGTTATTGCGGTTACCAGTACCAATGCCTACGCAGACCATACCGAGGTCTGGATGATCAAGGGCAAAGTCATCCGTGATAGCCACCATTCGTCATTAAATAAATAAATAAATAAACATTATGCGTAACAAAACCATTCACTTTTTACTGATCGTCATGTTGCTGTTTACCTCTTTTAGCTGGGCACAGCCAAACGCATCCAGACCACGTCCTATATGGACACCGCAACAGGCCAACAACTGGTATCAGCAGCACCCCTGGCTTGTGGGCGTTAATTTTACCCCCAGCACTGCCATCAATCAGCTTGAGATGTGGCAACAAGATAGCTACGATTCCGTCACTATCGATCGCGAACTGGGATGGGCGGCAGATCTGGGGATGAATACCGTTAGGGTCTATTTACACGATGCACTCTTTGCGCAAGATTCTGCAGGATTTATGCAGCGCATAGATCATTTCCTTTCGCTGGCAGCAAAACATCATATCAAACCACTGCTGGTGATCTTTGACTCTTGCTGGGATCCATTCTATCAGTTGGGACCACAACCTACTCCAAAGCCGTTTAAGCACAATTCCGGATGGGTGCAGAGTCCCGGCCAGCTAGCGTTAAAAGATCCATCTCAATACCCCCGGTTGGAGCGTTATGTAAAAGGCCTGATCGGTCGATTTGCCAATGACAACCGCATCCTGGGCTGGGATATCTGGAATGAACCCGACAACATGACTGGGCCCTCCTATGAAAAAATAGAAACACCAGATAAAGTTGCCCTCGTGACTCCCCTCCTGAAAAAAGCCTTTTTGTGGGCACGAGAAGCGCACCCGTCACAGCCGATCACATCGGGAGTATGGAATGGAGACTGGTCTGCCCCTGCCAAGCTGAAGCCCATTGAAAAAATTCAGCTGGAAGAATCAGACATCATAACTTTTCACAACTATGACAGTCCGCAGGAATTTGAGCAGCGCATTCAATGGCTGGCACGTTACGACAGACCCATCATCTGCACCGAGTATATGGCCAGGCCGAATGGGAGCACCTTTGCAGGTTTCCTCCCCATTGCCAAAAAATACCGTGTCGGCATGATCAATTGGGGTTTTGTTGATGGAAAGACACAGACCAAATTTCCTTGGGACTCATGGACTAAAGATTACACAGCAGATCCGCCGCTCTGGTTTCATGAGATCTTGAAATCCGACGGCACCCCTTATCTGCAAGCGGAGACTGACCTGATCAAGTCCATGACCAGCGCAAAATAATCCGCAGGGAAATTTCAACAACAATGGCAGCATCTGACGGGGCTGCCATTGTTGTTGCTAGACATCTGGATCCTTGGATATACAAAAGAATTGGCTGTCTAAGATTTAGATATCGCTGTACGATACAGCTGACTACCTTCATGGCTGATCACCTGACATACAATTTGGGATGCATTGATTGAAAAGTAGAAAAAGCCGTATTGATCACGTGCAAAGCGGCTATAGGTCAGGTCAGATTTGACCGCCGTGACCTCCGAACCTGCACCTGATATAAACTGGTGAAACTTTCTATCGGCAACTTTTAGGTGTTGCAGTGAATGCTCGTGCCCCGAGAGATACATATCTACCCCTCTTTTTTCGAAGATACTTTCCAATGCCTTTCGCACCGCAAGAGTATCGTAGTTTGTCGTTCGCGGTCCTGCGGTATACAGCGGATGATGGCCGACCACGATCTTCCAGTGGGCATCCGAATCGCGCAGCAGTTGATCGAGCCAGGCTAGCTGTCTTTCGGGCTGCTGGCCTGCCACATGCGGACCGTATTCACTATTGGTATAGAATTCAGGGATCAGGGGGTTGGTATCGATAAAGGCCATGAGTACCTTCCTGTCATCCCTAAGCGAAAACACTTTGCTGTAATAGCGCGATGGCATCTTCCATCGTCTACTGATATTGCTATAACGTACCTGAGCATCTGGGTCAGACTTGTAGTCATGATTGCCTAGGATTGGATACCAGTCCCATTGCAGCGAAAAGGCGGTGTAAATATTTTCAAAAGAATAATGCCATAATGGATCATGCTCACTGACTACACCTGAGGGGTAAAAGTTGTCACCCGTGGAGATGATAAAATCGTTGGCATGCTGTTCGGCCCACTGTCCCATTTGCTGGGCCACGGCGACCTGATGATCAGCACCATTACGGCCCCAGTCCCCAACTGCCATAAAGTGCATGTCGTACTCATCTTTTGGCTTATGCATCTGCTGTATGTCTTCGCTTTCCAGATGAGTAGGCGACGTTAGCGCCAGGCTGTTGAGCGAAATGCCCCCAAGGCCGGCGGTGATCACCGTACCCAGGGAATTTTTCATAAAAGTTCTACGTTTCATAAAGGATAACTAATAACCGGGATTCTGTTTCCAATGGGTATTGACATTCAGTACCGTTGTTGGTACCGGAAAGATACGGCGAAACTTTTCACTCATCCCCGCCGGATATAGCGAACGGAATCCCCAGTTATCTTCAAATTTACCGTAGCGGATCAAATCATTGCGCCGCCAGGATTCATCGGCAAACTCACGCGCACGCTCGTCCAGTACGTCCTGAAGATCTGGTGCTTTTGTAAGGGCTGGCGCGTTGACATAGGCCCTGATCTGATTGACCAAAGATTGTGGTGTCTCGCCGCGTGTAGGTGCAGCACCCCGTAATATAGCCTCCGCTTTCATCAATAAGATATCCGCGTAACGCAATATAGGCACATCGTTACTTTGATTACGCTGGTTGGCTGCTGTAACAGCTACGTCCATATAGAATTTGATGGAACGATATCCCATTGATCGGCCTTTCTGGTCATTGCCTGCATTCAACGTGGCCGCCCCGTCGGGACGCAAGACAATATCCCGCGTGGTCTCCATATGCCAGTCGAACTGTACATCCGCATCTGCTCCCTTATAGTCCTGATCTATTCCCCGTTTGGAGGTCCTGATCAAAAACGGCCGGCTTTTATCTTCTGTATAATTAGACCAATAGTATTGCTTGCCGCCAATATAAGAGGCATTGCGTTCGTCGCCTTCCAAATTAAATTTGTCCAAGTAGCTGGGCAATACGCGAAATGTCCCCCCAACGCTTTGAGGCAACGCTGCAAACTGATTCTGTGCACTGCGGTGAATCCAAAAACGGGCATAGGTCATGCCCTGCTGTTTTTCGCGGTCGTATGGCATGGCAAAAATAAAATCCTTTACCTGATAGCCGTTATCCGGTCGGAACTTAGCCAAAAACCTGTGGCTTGTCAGATTAAACTGACCGGAAGCAATGATGTCATCACACATAGCGACCACCGCATTTAATTTTTCGTTGGGCGCTGATGGTGTGTAGTTAGCGACATCAGCCGCCGTATATACATTCCAATTGAGATACAGCTTAGCCAACAATGCCTCCGCCATATACTTGGTTGCTTTCCCATATGTGGCCACCGAAACTGTTGTTGGCAGCAAATCTTTTACAGCCAATAATTCGGACTCGATAAAACGGCAGATATCAGCACGGCTTGTACGTGCAGGCACGGCATCGATCGGGCCGGTAATCAAAGGGGCTGCGCCAAAGTTGTCCATCAATATAAAATAGTAGTAAGCACGGATGGCACGCGCAGGCGCCGTAAACTGTTCCTTATCAGCACCAAACAGTGTGATGGCGTTATTGGCCAGTGTGATCCCCGTGGAAGCGGCATTCCAGATGCTCGGTAGCATTCCATTATCTGCGGTCCAGTTGTGAACATGGAATTCACGGTAGCGTCCCCCATCATAGTAGTCGGTACCGATAGCTACGCTGACGGCCTCGTCTGCCGACAAGGTCTGTATCATCCAGTGATCACGGCCTAGAGCCCCGCGGTAGGCTGCGTACACATCCGCCAAAATGGCTTCTGCTGCACGCTCAGTATTTGGAAACTCCGTATGTTGTGATTTTATATCAACGTCTAGGTCAGTACAGGAAATCTGCGTAAAGGCCAGGGCCGACAGCGCAAATAACTGGATAATAAGTTTTGATTTCATATGTAAATAATGTCTCATTTGTAGTTGTCTCTTTGGATTCATATCTACTTTCTCATGGTTTCATCAGCTTCTATTCTGCATCTAGGATAACTAGCCCGTCCGATAGGATTTCCCTATTTTCAAGAGTAGGTTCATCCGATGCATGGCTGCTCTTATAAATTAAAGTTGAGTCCGAACATAAAGGTGCGTGTACGGGGATAGGTCTGACGGTTGTCAATGCCGGGGGTTAGTCCGCCGAGTCCCACCTCGGGGTCAATACCTTTATATTTCGTTAGGACAAACATATTGTTCATCGTCGCATAGACCCGTAAATTCTTCACAGGAACGTTTTTGACTGGAATATGGTAGGCCAAGGTAACATAAGCCAAGCGTAAAAAGCTTCCATTCTCCAGGTACCGATCAGACAGATAATGGGCGTTAATGTCTGTCATACGTTCAGTCTCCAGCACGCTGGCCAGCAGATTTTTCTGTCCTGCATTGCCAACCACATTCGAGTGGCGCGCCCGGGTAGCGTTTAGGATTTTTTGGCCAAAGCTACCTTGAAACATTCCAGTCAGCGCAAAACCCTTGTAAGACAAGTTATTGCTCCAACCCAGGGTCAGCTTGGGCTGGGGACTACCTGTGACTGCTTGGTCTTTCTTCTGCGGTGTCGTGGTAGTTTCGCCGGTCCTTTCACCTGTTTTTTCGTCATGGGAGTAGAATACCGAAACACCCTGGTCGTTGTACCCGGCCCATTCCCAAGTATAGAACTGCCCAATCGGTGCCCCAGGGGTCAAACGTTGCTGAAAAAAATTGCTTTGGCCTGCCCCTCCCAGATCCGAAAGTTCAATATAATCCTGGGTAAACTGTTCATTGGCGATACTGACTACCTTGTTGGTATTGTGTGACAGTACAAGTCCCGTATTCCACTTAAAATATTGTTTATCCACGGCTTTTGCATTCAACGTCAGCTCAATTCCGCGATTTTCAATCTCCCCAACATTTGCTGTCAAGATCGGATAAATGTACTTGGACTGGCTCACCTGGTAATCATAGATCAGGTCGCTTGTCTTCTTTTTATACACTTCCAACGATCCGGTTAAGCGATTGCCCAGCACAGCAACATCCAGTCCAAGATTGATCATGCTGGTCGTTTCCCATTTTAGATTTGGATTGCTGTTGCGCAACACCTGTAGCGTACGTAGCGGGCTGATCAGGCCATCTGCACCCACGTAATCAAAAAATTTAGAAGAGGTACCTTGCACGCTCTGCGCCGTAAAGGCGTCGAAGCCCAGCGAATTGCCACTGACACCATATCCCGCCCGCAGCTTGAGATCATCAAAAACACCGGCTTCACGGATAAAAGGTTCCTCCGACAAGCGCCAGGCTGCCGATACCGAAGGAAAGGTTGCCCAACGGTTGTTGATACCAAAGGCCGATGAACCATCACGTCTTACCGTGGCCTGCAACAAATACCGACTATCATAAGCATAGTTGACCCGACCATAGACCGATATCATGCGCAAGGTAGACAAGTAATAATTACCAAAGCCCAGCAAATCAACCACATTCGCCATCCCGGGATTATAGTAGCTGAGATCGTCGTTATAATAATCCGAGGTGGTCAGCTGGAAGCCATCGTTGTTGTTATTTTCTTCCCAGGAGTAACCGGCCAGTGCAGCAACCTTATGTTTTTGCGCAAATGTCTTCTCATAACTCAGGTTCATTTCCATCACCTTGCGCTCGTCTTCCACTGCAGCACGGATCGACTTTCCATTTTGGTTTCGGGCCGCCATCGACAGGCTCGAATAATATTGCGCATTGTTGAACTGCCTGTTTTGTAAAGAGAGGTCGATGTTATAGGTCAGTCCCGGTAAGATTTCATAGCCTAGTTTGGCATGGGCCTGAATGACTTTAGTCTTGGAGAAATTTGTATTCTCCTCGATCAGGGACACCGGATTGGCATATTGGGACCTGTCCGATTTCTCAAACCAGGATCCATCGGTGTTTTTTATTGGTGATACCGGCAGATAATAATACATTGCATCATACACACTAAGACCCTGGTCCAGCGCAAGCACGTCGTTCTGTTTAGTGATGCTGGCGTTGATGTTGAAGGAGGCTGTCAGCCGGTCGTTGAGTGCCTTGGTTTGCACAAACGCACGGGCAATCTGCCGGCCCATGTCTGTGCCTTTGATGACACCATTATTTTTGATGGTATTGAGACTGATACTGTATTGCGTCTTGTCCGCACCTCCGAGGATGGCAATATTGTGATTGTTGGATATCCCAGTTCGCTCCACTGCGCGTTCCCAGTCGGTATTGGCTCCCAAGTCGTCGGCGGGTTCCATCGAAAAACCATTGTCATTGACGTAAGAGCGATATTGTGCAGCGTTCATCATCTTGTAATGTTTCGCCACCCTATCAATAGCCAGGTAGCCGTTGTAGCTAATGCTGGTTTGGCCTGCTTTTCCCCGCTTGGTGGTCACAATGATGACACCGTTGGCGGCTTTGGAACCATAGATCGCAGTTGCCGATGCATCACGGAGCACATCTATGGACGCTATATCATCGGGAGCAACTAAGGTAAGCGATGCTCCCGGCACACCGTCGATGACATAATAGGGCTCCATGGCTTCCCCACTTCGTAAAGTCGATGCACCCCGGAGGCTGATCGATGGGGTTGCATTGGGATTGCTATTATTTGTGGATATGGTTAGCCCGGCTACCTTTCCCTGCAGCATCTGGGCAGGCGATGTAAACACCCCTACGTTGGCCTCATCCCCGCGTATTGTACTGATAGAGCTTGTTACATCTTTTCGGGATACACGACCGTAGCCGATCACAACCTCGTCCAGTTTGACCGCACTCTGCTGTAACCTGACGCTGAGCGACAACGGCTTTCTGGCTTCGATCACATAGCCAGACAAGGTGTCGGACTGAAAGCCGACGGCCGAAAATACAAATTGGTAGCCGGCATGTTCTACCAGATTTTGGAAGTGGAATAACCCCTGGCTATTTGTACTGGTGGTTACACTTTTGCCGCCATCCACCGGTATCGCCTTCACACTGACACCGGCAATAAACTCACCCTTTTCGTTCTGTACAGCTCCTTTCACTTGGTCTTGCTGGGCATGTACATGCGCGATCCCAGCCGAAAGCAGTGCAAAAAGAAGCAGGTTCTTTTTTTGTGGATTTGTTTTTTTGAGCATATCTGTTAGTTGTTTAGATGTTCGTTGGTTTTACTATCTTGTTTATAAAGGGTGTAACTTCCGTCGGCATTTGCCACATAGCGCAATTCGTTGATCAGGCAGATCGTCGTGAGGATGTCTTTCAGCTGATCTTTATGCATATCAATCTGGCCTGTGTAATGGATGTCCGCGATATCGCGGTCGCCAATATGAAGCTTAAGTTTAAAAGTTCTTTCCAATGCTTGCAGCACGAGCGGCATAGGTGTATTTTTTAGATCCAGCAGGTCAACAGGTGACTCAGCGTGCAGCTCTTTTTGTTCGATGCGTTTTTTTACCGGTATATGTTCCCTGGTAAGCCCAAAGTTGTCAACGGACAGCCGTTGGCCGGGGCTCTTCAGGAAGACCTCTTTAAACTTATGGTCTACCGATGATACAAGCACCTTGCCGGTATGAAGCGCTACCGTTACAGCCCTTTTTTTCCTGCCAGTCTGGATCGTGAAGGAGGTGCCGAGTGCCGTCGTTTTGGTTCCACCGGCATATACCGAAAATGGGCGTTCGGCGTCGGAAGCAACATCAAAATAGGCCTTCCCGATCAGCTCGATGTCGCGTGCTTGAGGCGTGAAAACCTTACGGTAGCGAATACAACTCTTTGCAAACAGCTTAACATGGGATCCATCCGCCAACTTGATCCGCATGGGTGCGGATGCTCGATTGTCGATAAAGGTCCAGCTCGTATCACCCATCACTGCCTGAGGCAATGCAACTGCCCTGTCCTTATTTGCGTGTTCTTCATCTTTGATCCACCAAGTGATAAAATGGAAAGAAAAGAAGACAAGTATGGCCGCTGCGGCACTATAGCGTAATAGACGCATGAGCCTATATTTACGGACAGCCTTTTTTTCCAGTCGTTCATCCGCCGCCTGTATAGCGGTCTGGATCCGCTTTTTCATTTCCTCGGAGGGTATGTGCTGTACAGTTGTACTATCAAATAGACTCCAGTCATCGTCCTTGAAAAGTTCGTCGACCAGAAAGGGCATTTTCCAGATCTTTTTGCGTATCTGCTGCTTTTTATCCTGCTTCATACTCCTATTACGCAGGCCGGCAGCTTACCCCTTATTGCTTAACAATTATTTAATAGAGAAACCATATCCTTAACATAAAGGACTCATAGCATGACCGAATAGAGGTGCTGTTTGAGCTGCAGGAGCGCTTTACTGATATGCTGTTCCACCGTTTTGGTGGAGATGGAAAACAGGGCTGCGATCTCTTTGTGCGAGAGCCCTTCTTTGCGGCTTAGTTCGAAGACCTTGCGTCGCATGCGTGGCATATTTTGGATATCTCTTTCCATCATATGCAACAGGTCTTTGCTTTCTATGGATCGGATCAGGCTATCGGTAAAAGGTGTTGCCGCCGTCTGGCCCTCATGTTTAAAGCGGGTGGCCTCCTTGCGCAGCAGATCAATCATCACCTGTCGGGCCATGCCGAAGAGCTGAATCAGTATACTGAGCTGCTCGTCGAGTTTCTCACGTTGGTTCCACAGTTTGATGAAAGTCAGCTGGGTAACTTCCTGGGCAATATAGTCCGACTGCGTCCGCTTTAGGACAAAACCATAAATCTGCCCGTGATACATGTTGTATACGGTATTAAAGCTTTTCTGATCAGAGGATTTGATAGGCCGAATGTATTCCATTGCGGTGCCAAATGTAACGGTACAAAGTTTCTTTAGTATTAACTTACCATCAATATTCGATAAACAATTGGGGCATTCCAGCAGTTCCATATCCATGGATGTAGCTAAATGAAATATATCAGTGCTTAATTCATCGGGAATGATACTATTCATACACTCCTGACATCACGGTAGCACTTTTCGATCAGTTTGCAACCATCATTTTGCGCAGCCAGCTGAATAGGATACACACTGTTAGGTCATCACAGCGCTAACTATGAACAGAGGGGTTAAAGATTGATTTGTCGGAAAGGATATCTATATGAAAGTTAAATGACAAAGTTTAACCCGTCATAAAACATACACATCCTTACTATCACAATAAGGTTATCGCTCGTACACAAACCTTCGCAGGTAAGACTCGACTTCGACCATACCGAAAGGCTTTACTAGGCATCCATCTGCTCCAGCCTCATGTATAAATGCCCTATCGAGGACATCGCGACAAAGTACAATAATAGGGAGCTTTTGTAGTTTGGCTGACTCTTTTATGCTTCTCAATATCCGACTACAATTCTGCTGGGGCATTTGAATATCAATAAACAGAATATCCGAGTCTGCATTCTCTAAAACCCCAACTAGATCAGCCAGGTTTAACACGGGTACCACTACTGTCTCTAAATCTTCCAACAACACACAAAGCGCATTCAAAACGCTTAGATTACTATCGCAGACAACCACCTTTCTTTTCATTTTCTGAATTTGATTAAAACCGTCGACAGGATTGTGAAGATATGTACAGGCGGCAGTAAATTACTAATTATCATTGATCCCTTACTGAGATTTTCAATGGGTGAACAACAATACTCGTGGAAGCGTTTTAATTTTAACAAATATCCGCAAAGCAGTCAGCTTCCTCCTACCAAGCTAATCATATAATTTGATAATAATGCTTACATGCCAATTAATTTTAGTAAATTGATTATGAAAAAAACCGCTCCACATATGAATGTATCTGATTGATGAACTTAAGCACAGTATAGAGAATAATCATCGACATCTTCAATACTTTCAGGGCAAACACTCTATTAAGAACGACACATATGAATATTACAATTACTGGATCAGGAAGCTATATCCCTGATAATAAAATCACTAATGCAGATTTTGAAGATAATTTTTTTTTAGATGAGCACGGATTTGCAATAGGCCCAACTCGAGCTGTTATTGATAAATTCAAAGCGATCACCGGAATTGAAGAACGTCGTTATGCAGATCATGGGCAGGTAGCATCCGATTTGGCTTTCTTAGCCAGTCAACGGGCACTTTTGGACGCCAACGTCGATCCAGAGACTATGGATTATATCATTGTTGCTCACAACTATGGGGATGTACAATATGGCACATTACAGTCCGATACAGTGCCCAGCCTAGCTTCACGAGTAAAGAACATGCTAATGATCCGCAATCCAAGATGCGTAGCTTATGATCTCTTGTTTGGGCGTCCCGGCTGGAATGAAGGTATGATACAAGCGTATGCATTTATCAAGTCGGGTATAGCACAACGCTGCCTAGTCATCGGCGCTGAGACACTTTCGCGTGTGGTGGATCACTATGATAGAGATTCCATGATCTATGCTGACGGTGCCGGTGCCGTAGTTGTCGAGGCCACCAGCACAGATCAGGGAATATTGTCTTTTGAGAGTGCTACCTACGCATTTGAGGAAGCGGGCTATTTAAATTTTGGAAGCTCATATGCGAGAGAGATGGACACCAACACCCAATATATCAAAATGAAAGGGCGAAAAATTTATGAATTCGCCATCAATAAGGTGCCCCTGGCCATGCAAATTTGCCTAAAGAAAGAGAATATTCCTATTGAAGCGATAAAAAAAATCCTGATCCACCAAGCTAATGAAAAAATGGACGAAGCCATTCTTACCAGATTCTATGCGCTGTATGATATGCTCCGCCCTTAAATATTATGCCCATGTGTATCCATAAGCTGGGCAACAGCAGCGTAGCTACCATACCAACCCTTTACGACCTTATAACACATGGAAAAATAGATAACCACTCCCTAAATACAGGTGACATTATTCTATTTGCGTCTGTAGGTGCAGGGATGAATATCAATGCATTTGCTTATCGGGTTTAACAGATACGGTTAAGATTTCAACCAAGGTGAATTCAATATTTAAAAGAGAAAAAATATTTTAAAAAAAACAGAAAGCACAATAAATATTAATATAAAATTTGTATATTTGAAATAATAATCGGCTCCGCCTGTGCTTATCTGAAATCGTAAATCGTACTTCTCATTCAGTTTTTGCATTTTCAGAAGCTACTTTGTTGTCACAATAATAGGTGCAGTACCTTTTTGAACTTGAATAACCCAAGCCCATTAATATACATCCATCATTCTTGCGAACAAATCGATTACTTTGGTTTGGCACCCATGTCATAAATTCGTTTAGTAATGACACTTTAATTTAATATATAATACAATGCAAGAAGGAACAGTAAAATTCTTTAACCAAACTAAAGGTTTTGGTTTTATCACACCAGCCACTGGTGGTGACGACATTTTCGTACACGTTTCAGGATTAATGAATGATGTACGCGAAAATGACAGTGTAACATTTGATTTGGAAAACGGAAAAAAAGGCATTAACGCAGTTAATGTTCGTATCGCATAATTAAGTAAGTACATAGGAAGGTACAGGTCTACCTTCTGTAAGGTGTAATGGGAAACCGTTACACCTTTTTTGCTAGTCCTGGCTATTATTGGAATGCAGTTAAAGCGAGGAAAGGCGATTGATCTTCTTTTGTAACATCAATAGAAAAAACGATCTGTAACCAATAAGTTGCAAATGATGTTATGAGTCAAAAATATGAGCTATAGGGATCGATTTGCACATAAGCTGACCTGTATTTATCGATTCTTTTTTATAGCAGCAATCCGATCACTTTAATATTTCGTATATTAAAATATCTGCTACAAATACTAACTATCGATGGAAGCTAAGACTATACTGATCTTTGATGACGACATCAATATTTTGGAGATCTGTTCGCTTGTACTTGAGCACGACGGCTATCAAGTTGCTGTTTCCCAAACCTCACACGATGTTATCGAACGGGTCACCATGGTCCAGCCGGACCTGATCCTCATGGACAACTGGATACCCAGCATTGGTGGCGTAGAAGCGACACGGTTGCTCAAGGCTCATCCCTTACACCGGCATATCCCCGTGATCCTGCTGTCAGCCAACTATAATTTAGAAAAGCTAGCTGCGGATGCCGGTGCTGATATTTTCCTTGAAAAGCCGTTTAGCTTAGATGACCTTGAAAAGGTCGTGAAGAGCATGTTAGCGGGATAATGATTTCCTACCTCTGCTTCACGGACTTTTCGAGCTCATTGACAAAATCCCGCCCCCAGTAATGGATATCATAATGCTCGATATGCTCATATAACCGCTTTGCTCTTACTTGTGCTTCTCCGGGCTCCATCACCAATGCTTTGAGCAACGATTCTTTCATACTTTTTCGGTCATAAGGATTGGTCAATATGGCATATGGCAGTTCGACCGAAGCTCCGGCAAATTCAGACAAGACAAGTATACCCGACGTATCCAATAGCCCATGCGTGGCGATATACTCTTTGGCCACCAAATTTAAGCCGTCCCGTAGTGGAGTAATCCAGGCGATGTCACTTAGCGCGTATTGTTTGACGACTTCTTCAAAGGGCAGAGCACGGTAAAAATATTGGATGGGATTCCAATTCATGGTCGCAAATTTACCATTGATCTCCCCCACGGCCTGATTGACCTGATCCCTGATCTCATCATAGATCGTCATTCCTTGGGATGGAGGCGTGCAGACATTGACTAGCTCTATTTTCCCCCTAAACTCGGGGTATTCTTCCAGAAATTCACCAAAGGCCTGTATTTTTTCCAATGGTCCTTTGACATAATCTAAGCGTTCGATCGATATGATCCGTGTTATGCCTGACTCTACCTTCATCGCTTTCAGCTGTTCGATATCATCCTGGATACGGCCGTTGGCTAGGATGTGCTGGATATGATCCCGGTTGACGCCCACCGGCTGCGCCCCAAGCCTGATCTGCCTCCCATCCACCTCAATGACCTTCGTCATCTGATCCACGCCAAGCGCACAGCTATAGGTAAGAAACTGGTTGGCAACACCGACTTTCTTGACAACCTTAAAAGGCGTATGACTACGGATCACATCCACAAAATTCTCCACATACCTCGGAATATGGAAACTGATAAAATCACAGAGCAGCAGGCTGCCGATGATCTCTTTCCGCCAGGGAATGATATTAAAAATATCTGCTGCCGGAAATGCCGTATGGTGAAAGAATCCAATCTTCAGATCAGGACGCATGGTTTTGAGGAACGATGGCACCATCCAAAGGTTATACTCATGTATCCAGACGAGAGCCCCCTCATCCGCTTCCCGGGCGACACGATCCGCAAAGAGTCTGTTGATGTGAAGATAATGATCCCAGTCTTCGTGGTTAAACTTCGCTTTGTCCACAAATGAAAAGATGGTGGGCCAGAAAGCCTCCTTTGAAAACACACGATAAAACTGATCAATATCTTCCTTAGACAAGGATATTGTCGAAGCGACCAGATTGGGATATCTGGTTTCATCCACCAGCTGATTGGGTACCGCATATCCATCTTCTTGCAGCGCCTCCTCCCCGATCCAGAGACCAGATCGCCCCTTTTCGAACAAGCCCAGCAAGGAAGGGATAATGCCGTTGGGACTCTTTGGGGCTACACGCACCGTTTTTCCGTTTATAGATTCCTTTTCAAAGGGTAGCCTATGGTATACCATCACGAGCTGTCCCGATTTTTTAGGCTTGCTTTTTGGCGATGTTTTCCGTTCACTACGGATCAACTGTTGAAACGGGCTATGTTTAGCCATATATTCCAGAATACCGCCAGCGCCGGCTGCTTCTGCCCGATAGGCCGTATGCAGCTCGTTGATGGCATCCAGCAGACTGCCTTCCGATTTGCCTACAGCAACGCCATTAAAGCCAATCTGAAACAGGGCGAGGTCATTCAGCGTATCTCCTGCCACCATGACCTGATCGGCAGGAATGTTCAAAAACTCGATCAGGGTCTTGAGTGTTGTTCCTTTATTTACACCTTTGGGCAGCAGGTCCAGATACCGGTCCGCCGAGGTGATGATATCACAGTCGTATTTATCGGCTACCTGCTGCACGCGCTCACGGTCTACATCAGGCTCATAATAAAAGGAGCTCCGGCGCTGCTGGGGCACATGCTGATAACTGAGCTGTGGTATTTCTTCCAGTTCCGATCGGATGGCGTAAGTCTTGGGCCATTTTTCCTCAATTTCACTTTGTAGCGGTTCGATGGCTTCCAGGGTATGTCCGTTGACCACAGTGGCCCCCACGTCGGCGATAATAAAATCTGGCACTGGGATCAACGGGTCGCTCAGCAGTGGTAGGACCGATTCCAGTCCCCGACCGGTGACAAATACGAGCTGAATATCCCGGTTTGCTTTTATCAATCTATATAATCTAAGGCGGTCTTCCATTTTTCCGCCCAAAAAAGTTCCATCTAAATCTGTTGCTAATAACATATTATCGTATATTCCTTTCTAAAAGTTTAAATTCATCAATGACAGGCATTCGTTTGTACATGACGCGGTAGGCGGTGTTGAGCAGCGGCAAGTTTAATCCAAGACCCGCAGTCGTGTTTATCAGTCCGTGGGTGGCAAAGTATCCCTCGGCCACCATGCCCAGCATCTGCCGAGCTTCAAATACCGAATGTCCGCGTCCAAGGTACTCGCCAAAGGTCCGGTTGCGGCTGTGTGCAGAGTATCCGGTGACCAGTAGGTCCCCCAGGTAGGTGGAGCTGGCCAGCCTGGACTGTCCGCCGCCGAGGGCAGCTAGTAGCTGCTCCAGTTCATAGATGGCATTAGAGACCAGTACGGCCATAAAATTGTCGCCATAATGCAGTCCTTGCGCCATTCCACAGACGATACCGACCACATTCTTATAAATCGCAGCATATTCCACGCCGCTCATATCCGGACAATAATGGACCTGGATATAAGGCGAGGCAAACCAAGCCTCGATTTTCTTGATAAACCCCTCATTTGGACTGCAAAGCGTCATATAGGTCTTCTTGTTGCGTGCGATTTCCTCGGCGTGGCAGGGCCCAGCAATCATGCCTTGTTGAAAGTCTTTCAAATCAAAGCAGCTGGCCAGATAAGCACTGGGCAGCAGATTGCCTGCCCCGACTGTTCCTTTGATCGAGGTAATGAAAAATTTCTCGGAAAGTTTATTTTCATTTATCTGGGCGCATACCTCAGGCAGATGTGCGCTAGGCACGACAAACAATACCACATTGGACCGGTCTATGATATCATCCAGATCATCTGAAGCATAAATTTTTGTATTGTCCAGTTTTAAAAAAGATAGGTAGTCAGGGTTTACAGCTTCTTCGGTAATCGAGCGAACCTGTTCGGTGCGCCTCAGGTACCAGTTTACGTGAACACTGTTTTCTGTCAATATTTTTACCAGGGCCGTGGCCCAACTCCCACCACCTATCACACTAATCTCATTCAAATCGTTGGGGTTTTAAACAGCAAAAAACAATTATTTTTGCAATTTGGTTATCTATTACTTCACAAAGGTACTCAAAAATTAATCAATAAGCAAATAAAACAACAAAAAAGTGCAGATTGGCTCCAGAAGGGTGCAAAAACCGCCGTTCTTGGAATGAGCTGTTGCTTATCCAAAAACGGCCGGTCGCTATCGGACCTACGGATGCAGGCCGGGCATTGGGGCCAGTTCTCAGCGCATATTTCTGTTGGCATTGCTGCTGATAAACATTTCGTTTTTCTCTTCGGAGATGATCTCCAAGAAGCGTTCATAATGCTTGAGCACATCGCTGATCAGTTCATTTTTAGTAAAGTACTGTACATCATAGCCTTCCCTGGCATCGCCAAAATAGGATTTTGGGAAATAAGTTTTCTTATCCTCCAAATCGGGCAGATTCTCTTCCTCCATTACATAGTCGGACACCACTTTGAGCTGATTTTTGACGCCATAAATAAAGTTGTTGACAACATCGTGGCGGATTTCGATCTGCATTCTCCTTGGACTATCAAGCAGCTGCACTTTCGCCTCGATGCCATTCTGTCCAAACTCGGCCTTCAATTCCTCGAATGCTTGCTTGACTGTCGTGTCGATAAACTGATCTACCGATCCGCGGCTTTTAAACGACACGATCTGTCTGAGACGGTCTTTCCAGAATTCGCCCGACCAAGGCACTGTGCTGACCGAAAAGTCGCGTTCATAGTAGCTTCGGTCTATCGTCAGCGCTTTGACCAGACTGATGCAAAATAGCAGCATGATGATGGAAAATGGCAGTGCGGTAATGAGTGTCATGGTCTGTAATGCCTGCAGTCCTCCGGTGTTGAGCAGCATCAGGGCCAGTACCGCCAGCAATGCCCCCCAAAAGACCATTTGCCATTTCGGTGATTTGACGGCATTCTTGGTTGCTATGCTGTTCATCACAAATATGCCCGAATCAGCCGAAGTCACAAAAAATATCACAATGATCAGAATCACCAGATAACTGACCAGCTCCGACAGCGGCAGATAGTCCAAGAACTTAAACATTAGGGCATCCGGATTATCGGCCAGGATGCTCAGTGCACCCTTGGCGATATTGATATCAAACCAGATAGCGCTATTGCCGAATACCGACATCCAGATAAAATTAAACAGGGTCGGAATAATGAGCACCGCTGCGACAAATTCACGAATGGTGCGCCCCTTGGAAATCTTAGCGATAAAAAGTCCCACATAAGGCGACCAGGATATCCACCAGGCCCAATAGAGGATGGTCCAGTTGTAAAACCAGGGTAAGGTCGCTTCGTCGTACACATGCGTGTCAAAGGTTAGGCTAAAAAAATTGTTGACATAATTACCAATACCTTCGGTAAAACTACCGATGAGGTAAACCGTAGGCCCGAGGAAGAGCACAAACAGCAACAGGATCACCACCGAAATGATGTTGATATTACTTAGTAGCTTTACCCCTTTGTCCACACCTGAGGTCGCCGAAAGTACGGACAGCAGCGTTAATATTCCGACAATGATGATCTGATAGGTAAAACTGCTCTCCGAAACCAAACCCAGCGTCTGCAGCCCTGCATTGACCTGTACCACACCAAATCCGAGGGTTGTGGTAATCCCGAAGAAGGTACTGCACAGGGCAAATACGTCAATGGCATTCCCCCATTTCCCATTAATTTTATTTTTTAGCAGTGGATAAAAGCAGCTGCGGAGCGAGAGCGGCAGCCGATACCGGTACGCAAAATAAGACAATGCGAGTCCCACCACGCCGTAGATCGCCCAGGCATGAATGCCCCAATGAAAGAAAGTATAGAGCTGCGCATTTTTTACGCGGTTGATATAATGATTGCTGGCAAAGACCTCCGTCGAATAGTGCTGCATAGGCTCGGCGACGCTAAAATACATCAGGCCTATTCCCATGCCTGCAGCAAAAAGCATCGAAATCCAGGAAAAGAATGAGTATTCTGGTTTGCTATCGTTACTACCGAGTTTGATGTTACCAAATTTGCTGAACATCAGGTATACTAAAAAAATAACAAATAAGGTCACCCCCCAGACATACACCCAGTTAAGGTTAACAAATATAAAGCCTTTGACCGCGTCCAATAGACGTACAGTCAATGTCGGCAGGAAGACCGACAACAAGCATACACCAATGATAAAAATAAGACTGGGAACAACTATCCCTTTGTTAAAAGTCGATTTTGACAAGATAATACAATTTTAGTTTACAAATAAAGTAGCTAAGGTCATTGTTTGACCTTAGCTACTCCTTTTATTATTAAGCGTTACTTCGGATATGAATATCGCGTTGCGGAAACGGAATTTCGATACCTGCGCCATCCAGGGCTTCTTTACAATCCATGATCAATTGCTCCTGCATTGTCCAGAAGTTCTCGTTGGAAGTCGTCACGCGAATAGAGAGGTTGATTGCACTATCACCCAGCTCGGTGACTACAACCTGTGGAGCAGGATCCTTAAACGCGAACTCATTATGTTGAATCACGCGCATCAATACTTCTTTAGCCTGCTTTAGATCGGCATTGTACGCCACGCCAATGTCAAACCAGGTACGTCTGGTACCAAGTTTGGTATAATTGGTGATGCTACTGTTGGATAAGACGCCGTTAGGTACCACGACTTCCTGGTTCTGGGGAGTAGTCAATTTGGTGTTAAAGATATCGATCTCATTGACCGTTCCCGATACGTCTGCACTCGACGTAATATAATCGCCCACCCGAAAAGGTTTGAGCAGTAAAATCAATATCCCACCCGCAAAATTCGATAGCGACCCCTGGAGCGCCAATCCGATGGCCAAACCTGCCGCGCCGATAATTGCGACAAATGCCGAGGTCTGAACGCCCAATTGCGTGACCACAACAATAAACAGTAAAATATTTAAAATCCAGCTGATCAGGTTACTTAAAAACCTTTGTAGCGACACATCCATCTGGCGTCGTTCAAAGGCCTTGTCGATCATCCGCTTGACCAGCCGGATGATCCACGAACCTATCAGATAGATCAGTAAAGCAGAGATTACGGCAGTAATAATACGTGGAGCCCAGGCAATGGCAGACGAGACAAATTTGTCCCAATGTCGCTGGACTTCATTTAATTCTAAATCATTCATAGTACTGTTTTTTTAATAAAAATGTAAAGTAAGGGGGATAATATAATAATATATTAACGTTATTTCAAACGAAAGCATCAATACTTACATTTTTAACAAAAATCCAAACAAATTGTTTCGCAAAAAAAAAGAATTAATTATCAGTCCACAAGATGCATCCTGTCATCTTTAGGCTACAACAAAAGCGCGATCACTTCTTTTTAATCCAGAAAATAAATTTTGTTGATTATATTCGCTTAGATAAGCTTAAAGTATACCATCAATGAACAAACTACTCCGATTTTTTAATTTACATGAGGGCGAAGACAAAAAGGAAACGGTATTGGAAAATGTCGTGAGCAACATTTCCTTTCGCGGTGCCAATGCCTGGATTCTGGCCTGTGCCATTGTAGTTGCTTCCGTGGGTCTGAATGTCAATTCTACCGCTGTCATTATCGGAGCCATGCTGATATCCCCCTTGATGGGACCAATTGTCGGCGCGGGATTTGCGCTAGGTACCTTCGATTTCCCCCTATTGAAAAAGTCCATTAAAAATCTGCTGATCGCCACTCTGATCAGCCTAGTGGTATCGTTTATTTATTTTCTGCTGAGCCCATTTAAGGAAGCTCAGTCCGAACTACTAGCCCGTACCTCGCCCAACATCTATGACGTCATGATTGCACTATTTGGTGGTCTTGTGGGCGTGATTGCGATCACGCGGGTCGACAAGGGAAATCCAATCCCAGGTGTAGCGATTGCCACAGCCCTGATGCCGCCATTGTGTACAGCAGGCTATGGGCTTGCCATTGGTAACTTTAGCTATTTTGGTGGCGCATTGTTTTTATATGTCATCAACTGTGTATTTATTTGTATCGCCACTTTTATCATCGTCAAGTATCTGCGCTACCCCAAGAAGCACTATGTCGATCAACAGCGTGAAAAGCGAATTACACAAAGTATTACTATCCTTACGCTTGCGTTGGTCGTCCCCAGTATATATTTTGCCTACAACCTGCTTCAAGAAAAGAAATACAGCAACAAGGTGAAGCAGTTTGTGCAACAGGAACTCAGCAATAGAGGCTATACCGTTATTTACGAAAAACTCCAGCAAAACAGCAAACCAAAAAAACTCGAACTGGCCTTTCTGTCCAAAAAATTCAGCCAACAGGAGATCAAATCGTTGGAGCAGGCCATGAAATCATTTGGCATTGACAACACGGCCTTGGTCATTCACCAGGATAGCCTTGACCTCAAATCCAGCATTCTGAGCGAGATTGATAAGCGAAATGCGGCAGTCAGTGAAAAAGACCTGACCATTCGGGCTCTCAACAATGAACTTGCCCGTTACCAGATCGCCAACCCCGAACTTGACCGGGACATCGCCGTGCTTTTTCCCGAATTAAATTCCTACAGTATCGGCATGCAGCAGCACTATGCCAAGAAAGACAGTCTGGCGAATCGGGTTGCATTCATTTATTCTGCTGCTACACCACTTGTACAAGCTCAGCAGGAAAAATTGCAAAAATGGTTGAAGAATCATTTTCCGAAAGACAGCGTCGAGGTCATCAAAAGGTAACCTTTTAGGCAACAGTCGATTTCGGCCTAAAAAAGCGCGTTATAGAGAAAATATATAATCAGCTCACAATAGATCAATAGATTCTATCCGATATTTCCCAAAGCCTTGCCAGGATTTCCCTACTTTTAGGCAGCCTCAAGGATCAATTATACCATATGGACAATTGGATAGACAAAATTTATAATATCATCTGGAGCGACGCTTTAGTATATCTCTGCCTGCTAACCGGTATCTATTTTACCATCCGCTTTCGTATCCCACAGCTGACACAGATCAAGGAAATGCTCCGGCTGCTGTTTAATGGTGACCGTTCGGACAAGGGTATTTCGTCCTTTCAAGCTTTTTCCCTGGCCATCTCTGGTCGTGTGGGCACTGGCAATATTGCCGGCGTGGCTACTGCTATCGCCATGGGAGGGCCCGGGGCGGTTTTTTGGATGTGGATCATTGCATTTCTGGGCAGTGCCTCGGCTATTGTTGAAGCTACCTTAGGTCAGATGTACAAGGAGGTTAACGACGGGGAGTATCGTGGCGGTCCAGCCTTTTATATCCTCAACGGCTTGCGTTCTAAGGCGTTCGCCTGGACCTTTGCCATCGTGACGATAGTCAGTACCGGTTTTTTGTTACCCGGCGTTCAAAGCAACAGCATCAGTACAGCTGTTGAGTCTGCCTTTCATGTATCACCAAGTATCACCGGTGTTGCCATAGCGGGTCTGCTGGCAGTTATCATCATTGGCGGCGTAAAGCGAATTAGTACAGTAGCGGAGTATGTAGTACCCTTTATGGCGGGTGCTTACATTCTGATGGCGCTGGTGATCATCGGTCTCAATTTTTCACAGATTCCCGCCGTCATCAGCCTAATCATCAAAGCGGCCTTCAACATGGAGGCGACCTTCGGCGCTGTCGTCGGCATGGCGATCTCCTGGGGCGTCAAGCGGGGTATCTACAGCAACGAGGCCGGACAAGGCACAGCCCCGCACGCAGCAGCGGCAGCAGAAGTCAGCCATCCTATCAAGCAGGGCTTAGTCCAGGGGTTTTCTGTTTATGTGGATACGCTATTCGTCTGTACGGCAACGGCGCTGATGATCTTATTTACAGGTCAGTATAACGTCGAAAATCCCCATGGTGGTTTTATCGTACAAAATCTCCCTGCCACCGAAATGGGCCCTGGCTTTACACAGCAGGCAGTCTCCCATCACTTTCCAGCCATAGGCGATGCCTTTGTCGCATTGGCCCTTGCCTTTTTTGCCTTTACGACGATCATGGCCTATTACTATATCGCCGAAACCAACATCAGTTTTGTCAGCCGCAAAATGCATAAAGTATGGCTCATCTGGGTATTGCGCATCCTCATCCTGGGATCGACATACCTGGGCTGTGTCAGTACAGCCAAATCTGCTTGGACATTGGGAGACATCGGTGTCGGATTGATGGCCTGGCTCAACCTAATTGCCATATTGCTACTACACAAAAAAGTACTCATTCTCTACGACGACTATCGGCGACAGCAGAAAGCCAAACAGGATCCTGTATTTGACAACAGTAAATATAAATTTCCGAATATGGATCTTTGGTCCAAAAAGCAGCCCTAATTTGGCACCGTGACGATTCCATACTAACGGAATACGCTTCGGGCCAGTTTACCAATTTCGGCAAAATCCTGATAGTTAAGTCGCCTGGACCAGATCGTCTCAATTATAACGAAAGAAGGGATCGTACAGTAGCGCTATGCTGTACGATATCCGTCGCCTTGCACGAAGCACTGAAATGTCTCGCCGTCAACAGGAAGTTAACGCCCTGTGATCACCTTACGGTGTTCCTTACCCCATTGTGCTAGGTTATCGATAATTGTCCGCAAGGTCTTGCCGTACTCCGTCAGCTGGTATACCACGGTGACAGGATGCGTATCCAAAACGGTGCGTGTCACCAGCTGGTTCATCTCCAGCTCTTTCAGCTCCTTACTCAACATCCGGTTGGATATGCCACTGACATCATTCAGAATATCCGAAAAACGTCTCTTATTGTAATAGCAGACCGCTGAGAGAATTGAGATTTTCCATTTTCCGTTTAAAACGTCCATCGCATCATGTACCGCCATGACCTGTTTCTTGCTGATCTCTTCATTGCATTTTATCTCTTCCATATGTTACCTGGTTACTCCAATGTTACTGTTACTTTTCGATACAAAGTTACTAAAATTAATAAATCCAAACTACATTTGCTCCAGTAAATCAAAAACAATAAAAAAATGGATTACAGCGAAAAAAATGTCATTATTACCGGCGGCACCACTGGTATCGGGCTTGCCACCGCAGCCGCTTTTATTGATGCCGGCGCCCATGTCTGGATCACCGGAAGAAGCGAAGACAATTTGAAGAAGGCGGCCCAGAGCATCAGTCATGACCGATTGCATACGGTCTTGTCCGATACGTCCAATCTCGCAGGAATCGATGCCCTGACAAATCACCTTGCGCAACAGGTTATCAAAATTGATGTGCTTTTTCTCAATGCCGGCATCGCCACGTTCGCACCGATAGAACAGGCGACAGAAGCAGACTTTGATGCACAGTTTAACACCAACGTCAAGGGGCACTTTTTCACCTTACAGAAATTGATCCCGCGGCTCAATAACGGCGCATCGGTTATCTTCACCTCTTCCACGGTAGCCACTGCCACCAATATCGGGACATCCGTATACTCAGCGACCAAAGGGGCCTTAAATAAGATCGCCCAGATTGCTGCCAATGAACTGGCAGACCGCAAAATCCGTGTGAATATCATCAGCCCCGGTCCTGTAGAGACGCCCGGACTGGAAAATGCAGTGCCCAAAGAAGCGATAGCCCATCTGGCTGCTGCAACCTCACTTCAACGGCTTGGCAAACCCGAAGAAATCGCGAATACCGTGTTATTTTTAGCTTCGGACAGGGCAAGCTTTATCAATGGCACCGAACTTCTGGCCGACGGCGGGTACATTACTTATGCAATGAAATAGCATAGTCTTACGGCCAGCAATCCGTCGTTTTTCAGGGATTGCTGGCTCGCTGTAAGTACCAGCCCACCATGCACACGTTACCATTCAATGGTATAGCGAAAAAGCCAATCGTTGCCTTTTGTACCAAACAGGTTGACGAAGATCCGGATCATCCATTCCCTGAATAGCTGCATGGCCGGACCGACCACCAGTTTATCTTCGCCCCGTCGGCGCCCTTCCCTGACGATTCGCTCGACCCTGGGCCGCCGGCCATCCTCAAACTTCCGGAAGGCCAAGGCCAGCGACTTCTCGTCGCGCAGTAGCTTGGCCAGCAACATCGCATCCTCGAGCGCCAGCGAAGCTCCCTGTCCTGAATTCGGACTCACCGCATGGGCGGCATCGCCGATCAGCAGCAAGCGATCCCTGTACCAGTTCGGAAGAAAGGGTACATCAAATACATTGATCCGCAGATAACTGTCAGCCTCTCGGATGATCTGGGGGACCGGACTGGCATAATTGCCGAAGGAATCGAGCAACAACCGCCGTTCGGCATTGCGGTCAAAATCCTGCAGCTCTTCCCTGCTCCAGGGCTGATCCGCAGGAATATTGGTCCACCACATGATTTCCTGCTCGTTGGCTCCACCGTAGCCAAAAAAGCCGTCCTTTCCGAACACAAAGTTCAGGTTGTTGACTTCCTGGGAAGTCATATGCTGCAATTTGTCCCGGCCGATAAAACCTCCGCGCGCGATGATACCAGTAAATTGAGGCAGCACCGACGGACATACCATACGTCGCACCTGGCTATGGACACCGTCTGCCCCCACCAAAAACAGGCCGGACACCTCAGTTCCGTCTTCAAAGCAGGCCCGCACCCCGTGGGCCGACTGATCGACCGAAAGCAGCTTTTTGTTGTAATGAACCTCTATGCCCTGCTCAAGCGCAGCAGCTTTCAAGCTATCCAGCAGGGACTGCCGCCGGATATTGACTGCCGGATAAGCATATTTGCTGCTGTCTGAATATTTCATTCGCGCCAACGCAGAACCCTTCGCATTTTTAAACACACCGAAGCTTACTGGACAGCCCTTCTCCATGACCTCTCCCGCCAGGCCCAGCGCCCCCAGCACATGCATTCCATTAGGAGCAATGTTCAGTCCGCCGCCCAGACTTTCCTGAGGCCCACGAAACTCAAATAATGCCGCTTTCAAACCGATTTTTTTGAGAAATAAGGCAAGGCCAATTCCGGCTATACCCGCACCGATGATGATCACTTTTCTGTTATTTTCCATGATGTAAAGAAAAATTAAGTTAATTTGCACTATAGTTCTATTTACTTTACCAAGTAAACATTTTACAAAGTAAAGTAAATTATACTAATTTACCATACATGGCAACAGAAAAAATTCAACAGATAGGGGCTTTATTACGCGAAGTCAGTACGCAGGCCATCAAACGGAGCAATTTGGTTTCTGCCATTCTTGGCATCAATTCCACGGACCTTGAAGCGCTGGAAGTACTTATGCGTCTAGGTAAAGCGACCGCAGGCATTCTGGCGGCAGAAACTGGCATTACGGGTGGCGCTGTCACCAAAATGGTGGACCGGCTCGAGAAAGCCGGCTTCATCCTCCGGGAGACTGATCCAAACGATCGCAGAAAGGTTTATATCACGCTTCATGTCAACAATCTGGAATCGAAGGTATTGCCCTTGTACCAGTCGTTGGTGGGGGCCGTCAACGCACTGCTGGATGAGTATAGCCCACAGGAACAACAGCTGATCATCAGTTTTCTGAGTAGATCGATACAGATCAACCGGGAGGATATGGAAAAACTGGCTGCAGAGCACTGAAAATTTACCGGCAGCTCCATTGGGCTAGCATGCCCCTAGCAGCAGCCCACTGCCCATCTACAGCCCTACTGCACCGGATAATTTTCGAGCACCTGCCCTAGCACTTCGACCAGAAAATCGATAGCGTTCAGGTCGAGCGATGAAAATCCCAGTCGCAGGTGATTCAGGTGCGGAGCATCGGCAAACACAATACGCTCGTCAAAGGCCACTCCCCGTTTTCTAAGTTGGGCGGCTACGCTACGTACGTCATAGTCGTCCCCAAACCTGATCCAGATGGCCATTCCGCCTGCCGGTACCCGAAAAGACAAGTAGTGGCCGCTATATGCTGTCAGTTTAGCACATAGATAATCCCGTCGTTCCCTGTACAGCTTGATAGACCTGCGAAGATGCCGTTCCATTGCACCGCTATTAAAGAGCTCCGCGACAGCCTGTTCCAGCAGCACATCGCCCCGTATGTCCATATGTTTTCGGATATGCGCGAGGGATCTGATCAGATCTTGAGTTCCGACGACGTATCCCAGTCGCAAGGAAGAGGAAAAATGTTTGGAAATGCTACCCACATAAATCACACGCCCACGGTGGTCGTAGCTCGCCATGGGCAAATGAGGTGCAGAAGAGTAATGGAAGTCATAGTCGTAATCGTCCTAGATAAGGATAAAATTGTATTGCCGGGCCAGGGATAATAATTGTAAACGCCTTCGCGGGCTTAGGGCTACAGTCGTGGGATAATGGTGATGCGGGATCACATATACGCCTTTAACCCTTGTCGTGCGGCATATTTCTGCAATTTGATCCACGTCGATGCCGTTTTCGTCCACAGCGACATCGATCACCGCCGCGCCGTTCAATAGGAAGGCGGACCGGCCAAGATCATAACCCGGTGTGCCGACGATAAATAGGTCTCCCTGCTGGGCCAGCACCCGGGCCACCAGGTAAAGCCCCATTTGAGCACCATTGGTGATCAGGATATTGCCTTCCGACAGATTGAGGCCCCTCGAATGGGAAAGATGAGTCAGCAGCGCAGTGCTGAGGCCCGAGGCGTTAAAGGCTGTCCCGTAGTTCGCTTTCTGGAGATTATGTTGTCGTTCGGTAATCGATCCCAGCTCACGCAGCAGCTCCTTATATGGAGCAATTCTTGGATCAGGCAGTCCATCATCCAAAAATAACTGCCCGCTTTGTTCTACCTGTCGAGCCTTGCCTTTATCGACAGTCTTCAATGTCAGTGGAAAGCGGCCTGCGAAGGTTGTCTCCGACATTGCTTGCCCGTTAACGGCAGCGACTTGTATATCCGTACTGACAAAATACCCACTTTTGTACTTCGTGCTTACCCAGCCCTGTATCGTCAGTATTTCATAAGCGGCTACGATGGTCTTCCGATGCACGCCCAACAAGGCGGCCATGGTACGTGTGCTCGGCAGCCGCATACCCGACTGCAGCTTTCCTGATTTCACCAGCTGAATAAGTGCTAGCGCAATCTGCTCATACACAGCTGGCTTACTATTAGGGTCGATCGGTATCAGTGTTTTAAACGGGAGCATCTGGACTACTATCTTTTTTTAATCTGTCCCCTAAAGATAGTCCAAAACCATCTTATATTTGAAAATATATTTGAAAAAAACACCATGAAAAAGCGAGAATTTTTAAAAGACGTCGACACCAAGGCCTTTAAGGTCATGCTTGGATTTGAACAGTATCTGTCCGAAAGCTCATTAAACAGGATTCATGCCGAACTGATCAAGATCCGGGTCTCCCAGATAAATGGCTGCACCTATTGCATGGACAAACATATCCGGGATGCCCTGGCATATGGCGAAGATCCCCGCCGGATATTTGTACTGTCCCACTGGCGGGACACACCTTTCTTTTCGGAAGAAGAACAGGCTATACTGGCTTTGGCCGAACAGATCACGCTCATTTCGGTTGATGGCGTAACAGATGAAGTCTATGACAGGGCGCTAGCAGTATTGGGTCAGCAGTATCTTACTGAAGTCATCATGGGCGTCGTCGCAATGAATGCCTGGAACCGTATCGGAATCACCACAGGCCGCGAGCCGCAATGATCTTTTGACAGGACTACAATGAACACAGAAATAAACTATCAAGTAGGTTTTGTACCTGCTTTGGAGCATATCATCGCCCTCTATGCCGCAGCCGGCTTAAAACGGCCCATCGACGATAAACAGCGAATGATGAAGATGTTTGCCAATTCCAATCTTTTGATCACCGCCTGGCAGGGAGAGCATCTGATCGGCATTGCGCGCTCCATGAATGACGGAGGCTTCTGCTGCTATCTGGCAGACCTGGCTGTACATCCCAGCTACCAGAAACGAGGCATCGGCAGACAGCTCATCCATTTGACCAAAGCTACGGCAGGCGATGACTGTTCACTCATCTGGTTGTCTGCTCCGGGCGCAATTTCCTATTATCATAAGATCGGGATTCAACAGCTTAAAAACGCTTTCGGGATCGACAGGCTCCATCCGATTTAAATGTGGCGGGCCAGCCACTAAACGCTGCAAAAATGTTCGCTTTCGTACAAAAAACGTTCGAGATCGAACATTTTAGCAATACACAGATTACATAAAAAGCACAATATCAATAAATTAAATTATTGGCAAACGAATTGGTCGCATTTCATAAAAACGACCACTATGCTTAAGAACTATATTAAAATCGCGTTTCGGAATTTAAAGAAGAACCGGGGCTTCACGGCAATAAATATCGTCGGGCTGGCCATTGGGATGGCGGCGTCCATGATGATCATGCTGTGGGTGCAGAGTGAATTTCGCTTTGACCGTTTTTATACTAAGGCTGGGCAAATCTATGCCGTAGGACTCAAAGACGTCTGGGGTAGCGAAACGGTGCAACATTTTTACACACCCAAACCGATGGCGGCCGCATTAAAAACAGACTTTCCGGAGATCAAAAATATCAGTAGGGTCAACGCCGGTACAGGCTTTTTGTTGACAAAAGGTGAAATCAAACTTGCCAAGGAGCATGGTGCATTTGTGGACAGCGCTTTTCTCAACATGTTTGATTATCAGGTAGCCGTTGGAAATGCTAGCGAAGCGCTTAAAAATCCAAATCAAATTGTACTGACCAAATCCTTGGCGCAACGTTTATTTGGACAAGGTGAAGCCATCAATCAGACGGTCAAACTCGATAGTACCGTTATCGCTACAGTGGCCGCAGTCATAGAAGATATCCCTGACAACTCATTTATGAAAGGCGTCAGCTATTTGGTCCCTTGGACGTTTATGGAGCAAATTGGCTATTCAGACAATTACTGGGGCAACAACTCTGTCCAGACTTACATCGAACTCGATAAGACTACCAATATCGAGCAATTTGAAAATCAGATCAAAGGATTCCTTCAGAAACATACCGAAACCAAAGCCGAAAATTTTATCCAACCAGTAGGTGAAAAATGGCTCTATAGCAAATTTACCGATATGGGGAAGCCAACCGCTGCGCGGATCGGCATGGTACGTACCTTTATCGTCATTGCCTGTTTCATATTGCTCATTGCCTGCATAAATTTTATGAACCTGAGTACCGCACAGAGTGAAAAACGGGCCAAAGAGGTGGGCGTGCGCAAAGTGATCGGCGCCAATAAACAGTTATTGATCGGGCAATTCTTGACCGAGTCAATCTTAATCGCCGCCATTTCAGGCATCTTGGCCCTGCTAATCGTCCTGCTTGCCTTACCGCATTTTAGCCAGCTGGTGTCCAGGCAATTGCAGATCCCATTCAATAATATCCCCTTCTGGTCGGCATTCATAGGCTTCATCCTGTTGACCGGCATTCTGTCGGGAAGCTATCCAGCCTTTTATCTGTCGTCTTTTAGACCGGTAAGTGTATTAAAAGGCAAGCTATTGCACATGCAAAGCAAGTTTAGCCTCAGAAAGCTGCTGGTCATCTCCCAGTTCTGCATTGCCATTATCCTCATCATCACCACAGTATCTATTCAGAAACAGATAAAATACGCACAAGAAAGAGAAGTTGGATACAACAAGGAGCGGCTGGTCAATGTCATGGATCAGGGCAAAATCCACAGAAACAGCCGGCTGATAAAAAACGCTCTGCTAAGCTCCGGCGTAGCATCTCATGTATCGAGAACCTCCTCTCCACTGACCGAAAACTGGAGCAACAACCCGATGCAATGGGCCGGCAAACCCGAGGATGACAATACTATATTTGCCCGGATCGGGGTCGATGACAACTTGGTCGGCACTGCTGGACTGCAGCTGATCGCCGGCCGCGATTTCGATCTCAGCAAATTCCCGACAGACTCTAGCGCCATGATCATCAACGAATCCGCAGCCAAGGTTTTCCATTTTGACAATCCGATCGGCAAGACCATTGTCGATGGCATCTCCTGGCATATCATCGGTGTCATCAAAGACTTTGTGCAGGAGTCGCCATTTAATCCTGTCACCCCGCTGGTGATCCAGGGTGCGGCTTCAGGAACCAGCGTGACCAATATTCGATTAAGCGATCATATCGAAACGCGGGATGCGCTGGCACGGCTAGAGAAAATTTTTAAGGAATTTAATCCGGATTATCCGTTTGAATATACATTTGTGGATGCCGCATACGCCGAGAAATTCAAAGATTTTGAACAATTGGGCAAGCTTTCCAGTCTTTTTGCCGTATTGACGATTTTCATTTCCTGCCTCGGCTTATATGGCCTTACCGCTTACATGGCCGAAAACAGGACCAAGGAGATTGGCGTTCGTAAGGTACTGGGCGCTTCGATCCGTTCGATAACGACCATGCTCTCCAGAGACTTTGTGTTGTTGGTGCTCCTATCCTGCCTGATCGCCTTTCCGATTGCATATTACATCGCGGACCACATGCTGAGCTCCTACAGCTACCGCATTCGTATCAGCTGGGATATCTTCCTGATTGCCGGATTAGGAGCTGTTACCCTGACCTTACTCACCGTCAGCTACCAATCCATCAAAGCTGCGCTGACCAATCCCGTAAAGAGCCTGCGGGATGAATAGCAAGAAAGATGAGCGACTGATATCTGATAATACATAATATCAGTCACTCATTATCAATAAAATAAAACCTATATTATAAAGAGTTAATTAATGAAAGTAGCAAATTCAGTGAGGTCGAGCCGCACCTTCTTAAGTTGGGCGAAGTGATCGTTTTCGGCATCGCGGTATCCCAGAGCCAGTATGACCACCGACCGCAGCCCCTGCTCCCGCAGTTTCAGCAATGCATCAAATTTGGCTGCATCAAAACCTTCCATGGGAGTCGAATCTACTTTTAGCTCCGCGGCCGCAACCAAGGCAGTACCTAGGGCGATGTACGCCTGTCGGGCCGCCCAATTAAAGTTATCTTCGTCAGGTCTGGACAATATACCGCCTACCAAGGCAGCCTTGAAGTCGGCCAATGCCTCTACCGGGATGTCACGTTCACGGGCGATCCGTGCCATATAGTCATCGACCTGCTTCTCGGTGACTTTCTCATAAGCAGCAAAAACCAACAAATGGGAGGACTGCGCGATCTGGCTGTTGAAAGAACCCTCGCCCAGCTGCTCGCGAAGCCCCTCGTTTTCGACTACGATGACGCGATAAGGCTGCAAGCCCGCCGATGAAGCCGAGAGGTTGGTGGCCTCCAAAATTTTGTTTAAATCTTCAGTAGTAACCTTTTGTTTACCGAATTTTTTAGTGGCATAACGCCATTCAAGATGTTTGATCGTATTCATGGATAATTTTTTTTATGCACCAAAATTCGCGAATAATTGTTTACTTTTGTCATCAGGTGACAAAAAGTAATAGTGACATCAAGGTAACCATGGAAGAAATCACAACAGCAGAAGAGACAGGCCTGACCGAAGCGGTCACAGCAGTCGCGCATGACTGCGCCTTGCCGGCACACGAATGCAAGAAAGCCATTATGGGCGTGCATGATGCCATGTATGTGCTTGGCGGCAAATGGAAAATCTATATTATTGCGGCCCTTCTCTTCGGCCCCAAGCGTTACTCGGACCTCTTGCGGGACATCAACGGCATCTCGGGCAAGGTACTGAGCCGGGAGCTCAAGGAAATGGAAACCAATCGTCTACTGACCAGGACCGTGAGCGGCACAGCACCCCTGACAGTGACCTATGCACTTACCCCCTATGGCGAGTCTACCAAAGCGATTATTAGCATACTGGCTGAGTGGGGTAAGTCCCACCGGAATTACATCATCAGCGAGCCTTAAGTATAATATCCCGTACCTATTCTACGGGATACACTCTAGATATGGAACTGATCTTTTTCTTTTTGCCGATACGTTCACTGCTTTTGATGACCTCGGTATTTATCCACCTGACTTTATCCAAGTCGAGCTTTTCGACCTGGCGGTCGTAGGTGACCAAGCCATTGATCTCATGCTCTACATCTGAAGTTTGAGTATAGATAGCACTACTTAATCCCCTGTATATCATTCGCTGTTCTATCTCGTTGAGCAGGTAAATGTAGGTATCCGTCAATGTTTCCTTGTTAATCAATATTTCGTAGGCATTATTAGGCACTGGCCATAGGTGATTGCGTACAAACAGTCCCTTGCCACCAAATTCACCCAAGGAGGCTGCCCGCTTTTCGTCGGGTCGCGGAAACGCTTTGTCCTCCATTTTCCCGTAATGATGCATATCCACAAAGTCGCCGTTGCCAGGGTCACCCTGTGCCGGCCGGTAGCCCGGAGCATAGTTGAAGCCCGAATTGCCGTTGACAAGCCGCGTAGGATCATAGGCTTTGGTCCACCTGGTGATATCGGGTACCTCAAAGGCACCCCAATTTTCGTTAAAAGGTACCCAGGTGACGATGGAAGGCACGCTGATCAACTGGTCTATCATCTGCTTGAGTTCAGTCCTGAACTGCTGCCGCACCGCCACCGAATCCGCCTCATCTGGATACCACAAGTTGGGCATATCCTGCCATACCATCAACCCGAGCCGGTCACAATGGTAATACCAGCGCATCGGTTCGACCTTGATATGTTTGCGGATCACGTTGAAACCTGACCGTTTGGCCAGTTCGATATCATACAGCAGCGCCTGCTCAGTCGGCGCCGTGAAGATTCCGTCGGGCCAGTAGCCCTGATCCAGCACACCGATCTGAAACTGGAATTTGCCGTTCAGCAGCGTCCTATTGACGCCATCCACCTTGCCAATGCTGATCGAACGCATGGCGAAGTAGGAGTCTA
Organism: Sphingobacterium sp. InxBP1; assembly: GCF_026191775.1. Taxonomy (NCBI): domain Bacteria; kingdom Pseudomonadati; phylum Bacteroidota; class Sphingobacteriia; order Sphingobacteriales; family Sphingobacteriaceae; genus Sphingobacterium; species Sphingobacterium sp. InxBP1. Next base: position 418,265 of record NZ_JAINDX010000048.1, read on the forward strand.
TATGATCCACGATACGCCCCTGATTATCTTTTAGTTCTACTTTCAGCTGATACAAAAAAGGATCTTCGGGGCTCCACAGGTGCGGATTGCGGATAGGCAGAAAGAAGGCCTCACTCCCTCTGCCCTCCACTTGGGCGACCTCCGTCTTTCCGTCGTGCGCCGTCGCCAGCACCTTAAGACTTTTTCCTTGCGTCGATACCGTGATCTGTAAACGGTTATTCTTTAGGTCAGGGATCAGTTTCAGCTGTCTCACATACTCCCTCGGCACGGGCTCCATCCAGACGGTCTGCCATATGCCCGAACTGAAGGTGTAGTCACCCTTATCACCATTTTTGCCTGAAGAAGTCTTACCATCGTTGGCGTCATAGGCACCTACGACCAGACTATTGTCGCCCGGCTTTAGAAAGTCCGAAATGTCCACAGTAAATGCGTGGTATCCGCCCCTATGGTCGCCCGCCTTTTTGCCGTTGACGAAGATGGCCGCATAATGATCCACAGCCCCAAAATGCAATAAGATACGACTGCCTTTCCATGTCGGCGGAATCACGATATTACGCCTATACCACAGACACTGCTCGCCACTCCGGGCGATGCCCGACAGTTCCGCTTCCGGGGCAAAGGGCACCCTTATTTTTTCAGGTCTGGCAGGAAACTCTGGTGCGATGGCTGCTGTCCGCGGATCCTGCTGCGAGCCGCCCCCCATATAATCCCATAGGCCATTGAGGTTTTGCCATTCGCTGCGTTTCATCTGTGGCCGTGGATATTCGGGCAGGGGTACATTGGCGTCCAGCGCCTCCTGTGTCCAAGGCGTGGGCAGCGTAAAGTCCGCTAACGATTGAGCCTCAGCATGCGCTGTCACCAGCAATGCCATTAAAGTAGCCCAGAAACGAAAGTTGATGCTTGTGATCATTCTATCAGGTTTTGGTTTGTTTCTATATGTTTGTTTGACCCGTCCCTACGCATGCTAAATTGATTTACCAAATTAACACGAAAACACCCTTCGCCATACTTTTTCGGGACAAATCATGTTTATGGTATCGGGGTTTAATAGTACAAAGATGTCATTTAAACTTTTTCAGTGCACAGATGAACAATAATATTACAAACGATACGATGGTATACCCGCAGTCTCTTTCGAGGTTAGGCGGTTCCCTAAAGCCCGGCAACTCATTCGCTATGTATACCAGCCTGAGCAACACGGTAAGCTCGTGTACGGACGGGAGGGGCCACCTTACATCAGATCGGCCCCGGGATCTCAAAACTGGAAGCTATCCCCTGTCACTTGACGGCAAACTCATAGACCTTGCCTTTGACTGTGGGGACATCATAGAGTACCGTCTGCGGTAGTGCGAATGTACCTTTCTGCGTTTTTACCGCTGGTGTCTTGATCTCATCGACAGCAAACAGAGGATTCGAATTTTCTCCGCTGGCTTTCTGCAAAGTTTTTCCCTTTAAGGTAAGCGTCGTACGATCACTTATACGGAGACGGCAATTGCCTCCGAGGGTGGATTCAATTTTTAAGGCAGTCAGGCGTCCGTCGTTCCAGCGCATGTCGATGATAAATCCGCCTCTGGTGACCAGTCCTTTGACTTCGCCACTCGGCAACTGCTCCGGCCAGGCCGGCAACAGATGGATACTTCCATCGTAAGACTGCACCAGCATTTCGGCAATGCCCGATGTACAGCCAAAATTGCCATCAATCTGAAAGGGCGGATGGGCATCCAGCAAATTGGGATAGGTACCGCCGTTTTGTCCCTGCTGCTGTTCTGGCGCCGGGCTCAGCTGGTCTTTGATCAGCTTATACGCCTGGTTTCCATCCAGCAGCCGGGCCCACCAGTTCACTTTCCAGCCCATGGACCAGCCTGTAGACTTGTCCCCACGGTAGATCAGCGAATTTTTGGCTGCCTGTGCGAGCTCAGGGTGCCGAAAGGGTGAAATCTGGCCCGAAGGAAAGAGCCCATATAGATGCGAAATATGCCGGTGATGGTCGTCGGTGCGGTCCAGGTCCTGGAGCCACTCCTGAAGCTGTCCATGTCGGCCAATCTGCATGGGGGGCAATTGCTGCAGGCACTGACGCACCGAGTCGCGCAGGGCCGCATCGGCCTCCAACGCGGTAGACGCTCGGATAAAATTGCTGAACACATCAAACACCAGCTGATTGTCCATCGTTGTGCCCGCCGAGACACCTACACCATCCGCTTCGTAACTGTTTTCCGGGCTTATAGATGGACTTACCACCAGCCATTTGCCGGAAGGGTCTTTTATCAGCACGTCCCGGTAAAACAAGGCCGCCCCCTTCAGCACGTTGTAGTACGCTTTCAAAAACTGCATGTCGCCGCGGTAGAGATAGTGCTGCCAGATATGCTGGCTCAGCCAAGCGCCCCCCATGGGCCACATCCCGTAAAAGCCACCGTCCACGATCCCTGTGATGCGCCACAAGTCCGTATTGTGATGCGCATTCCAGCCTCTGGCGTGGTACATTTCGCGGGCACTCTCCTGCCCTGTGATGGCCAGGTCTTTTAGCATGCTGAACAGCGGCTCATGCATCTCGCTCAAGTTGCCCACCTCAGCGGGCCAATAATTCATTTCGGTATTGATGTTTATCGTGTATTTACTATCCCAGGGCGGAGCTAATTTATCATTCCATATCCCCTGCAGGTTGGCCGGCTGACCACCAGGCTGCGAGGATGAAATCAACAGATAACGGCCAAACTGAAAATAAAGAGCCACCAACTGCGGATCAAAGCTGGAAGCAAACTCACGTATGCGTACATCCGTTGTTTTCTGCGCCTGCGCACTGCTGCCCAAGTCCAGCTTTACCCGATTGAAGTAGCGCTGATAATGCTGCACATGATTTTTCAGCGCTTCGCCGTAGCTGACCCTTCGGGCCTGTTCGAGTATGCGGCTCGCCTTTTGCTGCGGATCAGCCGACAGATCCCGGTAATTCTTGAAGTTGGTACCTATGGACACATAAAGTATAACCTCATCCGCATCTTGAATAGAAATCTGCTCCTCGGTAAGATCCACCTGTCCCCCTTTCACCTGCGGATACACCATTCCGTAGAAAACCACCTGTCCATCCTTGGCATCGACGCTGCCGCCTTTTCCGCGAAGGAAAAGAGCCCCCTCATGTTGGCCTATGAGCACATCCTGGTGGGGCGTCTTCCAGCTTAGGTCCATAGAAATGCTTTTCTTTTTATCGGCCGTGATCCGCACGAGCAGCACACTGTCCGCTAGTGAAGTGAACAGCTCCCGTCGGTAGCGGACACCGTTGGCTTCATACGCAACCGTTGATATCGCCCTATCCAAATCCAGTTCGCGCCGATAGTGCTGCGGGCTCCGGTGTTCGGGAAACCCGATCAGCAGGCTTCCGAAAGTCTGGTAAGGCATGCCATAATCCAGGCCCTCGGGGGCGGCCCTGGGAAATGCCCTGTTGGACAGTTCCTGCGCTTCCTTGTTTTTTCCTTCATTCAGGAGCTGGCGGATCTTTACGATATCATCATACTTCCCTTTAGGTACATTATTTCCGGGGCGGCCCGCCCAGATCGTCTCTTCATTGAGCTGGATCTCCTCCTGGGGGACGCCACCGTATACCATGGCACCGAGACGGCCATTGCCCAAGGGCAAAGCTTCGTTCCAATTTGCGGCGGCTTTATCGTAAGTCAGCTTCAGTTCCTGCGCTGGGCTCAGCGCTCCGCACAGGCATAATAGCATACAAAAAATAAGGTGTTTGATCTTCATATCAACAGATTTATGGTTTAGACAACAACATGTTGGATTCTAGCATAATCACAGTTTAGGATCCCCGATGCAGACCATCAAGAATTTGGTTATCCTATAAAATTAACATATTGTGCGCATATTGCAAGGACATTTTTACGCAATCGATCTCAAAATGATCCCATTGCAGCAGGTTCAGCCCGCCAAAGCCGCAAAAAAATTCTACCGGGCAGCGGCCTTTTAAGCACATAAGCCCCGCAATTGAGGCTTAAGTACCAAACTGGCACAAAAATGGCTGATTTTCCAGTATGGAATTACGTGTAAGAGAACTGCTGTTTGCTTTGGGCACCACAGTACTGATGGCTGCCTGTGGCCAAGGCAGCGCCGACAAAAAGACAGTATCAGCCGATGATAGCGTCACGACCGAACGTCCTGCACCGATGGCAGCCGCCGCTGGAATACGGCTCCCCGACAGCCCGCAAAATCTCGTGCTAATCCGGGCGTCCAAGCAGGCCCCAGGCATCCTGGATAGCGCCGCCTTAGACGCGCTCGACGAGCCCTTGCGGGCAATGGCAGCCTTCTACGCTGCTACGGGAGGTACCGACTGTAATGGAGCACATTGCGCTTTGACCACCGCCCTAAAGCTTGGCAAGCAGGGTTCCGAAGCCCATAAATCGCTTATTGCAAGATATTTTCCGACCGATAGCCTGGCTCAGCAGACACTTGCCCAAGATTGCTATTTACGGCCCAGTGGAGCATCCAGTTTTTCAGAATATGCCTCCCTGAGCTTCAGTACCCAACAGGATACTGTCACGGTAAACTACAGATTGCTCTTATATCATCGCGGCAAGGCAGATTGGAAAAACGGTTCCGACAAATACATTTTTAAAGCCGGAACCTTCAGCAATATCAACCGGGAGATCTTAAACAATTAGCTAAACTTGATAAGCAGTAAGGTCTAGCTGCCTCCGCCTTCCAACAGCGCATTGATGCACCACATATAAGCTGCCTGCCCATGGTAGTCACCGGTATGGCGTGGGCGGTCGTAGTAATACTGCTTATCGTTCTTTTTATTTGTGCCTACGCAGACCTCTGATACTGCCCCCACCCCGTCCACATACTTCGCCAAGGCCAGCCAGGCCTTCCTGGCAACAGGGCCATACACCTTGGCGTTCAGCCATCCCTGCTTAACACCCGAAATGATAGCATAAGCAAACATGGCCGATCCAGAGGTTTCCGGCCAACAGTCTGATTGATCGATCAATTGATTCCACATACCACTTTCGGTTTGATATTTTCTAAGGCTTTCCATCATGGTGTGATACCCCTTCAAGATACGCTTCCGGTCTTGGTGATGTGGCGGCAGCACACGCAGCAATTCGGTCATTCCTGCAGCCACCCATCCATTGCCGCGTCCCCAATAAAAGGGGACATCAGGCGCGTGATAAAATAAACCATTCGGACGCTGCAAATCATCTAGATAAAGTACCATTTCCCTGGCGGCACGGTCGAGGTATTTTGGATCCCCGGTAGCTTTAAAAGCTTGTGTCTGTACGATGGTAATCATGTACATATCGTCGATCCAAAGACGCGTCTGCCAAGAATAACCTTTTTGCGCCCAGTCTCTCTGCTGCTGGGTAGCATGTTGCGGCACTTCCCATTGCGTATCCGCATAAGGCAACCCCAGGTCCAGGTAGCTTCTCTCGCTGGTTAGCTGATACAGCCGCAGCGGTAAGCTTCCAAACATATTTAGATCTACGTGATTTTTGATCGGAAGCAGGTTGCTCTCACTGACAACTAATTTTGAAAACCTGTCTTTCATTGCCTGCATCAGCTTCCTATCGCCGGTTAAGTTGGCATAGTTAATCGCTCCCGCCCAGTAGAAAGTTTCGGGATAACTGATCCATTTGCCGCCATGAAGAGCATGTTTGCCCTCGACAAAGCGATAAGCAACTTTATGACCGATCTCTTTCGGATCTGCGCCCGCAGGAAAATTTTCGAAGTCCGTTTGTGCAATCAAAGATGTAAACGGAAGAACTAATAAAAATAAAAACACATACTTTGTCATCATTCAATATCCATATGAAGTTTAAAAATAATCGTTGGCAATCCGGTATTTATTCGAACTTGGCCTCGTCCGCCACTGCATCTTCCCATTTATCCCAGACCGGCGTTGCGGGGTTGTAGCCATCATAACCATAATTTTGTTTTAGCTGGCCTTTAATATTCGACGTAATTGCCACGTTCGGAATCGGCCAGTACATATTCTTTTTGTCCATGGTGTACTTGATGTCGCTCAGGCCGGTCGCGCTCACATGGATAACACCTTTATTGTACAAGCTGTAATGCACGATACGTTGATACCAATAACTTCCGCCGCTGGCATCAGTACCTGTCTGCTTGTCAAAATTTTCCAGATTGTACACATTGCCCCATTCATCGGGTCTGCCGCTGCGGGCAAGGCACAGCGATACGCGTTTCAATTCCACATTCCGCCATTCCTCCCAGTATAGTTCACGGGCCCGTTCGTTCATAATATCACCAATAGTCACTGCATCCTGGTACAACTCTGTACATTTGGCGCGTTGACGCACGGCGTTCAAATCATCTTTGATCGTGCCGTCGGCCGGATTGATATAATATTTCGCTTCAGCACGCAGCAAGTAAGCCTCGGCCAGGCGATACAAATACCAGTCTGCAATACCCCCATTTGTCGCCCCGCGCAGACCGTCCGACCCGTTGATATTGGCTTCATTGACGGGGTCATCCAGATAAAATTTATAATGAGGTACATCGTACCAGCGGCGGATGGAATCCGTGCATAACAATTTTCCTGTTTCCGGATCTTTCAGCGAGATCGGTTTTCCAAAATCTTTTGAAGCTTTGTTGTTGACCTTGTAATCTTCCATCCGGACCCAGTTTCCCACCTTGGAACTGTGGCGCAGGTCCCCTTCATCCATTTTGCCATTGACGCGCCATAGCCCCCGTGACTGGAAATCCGTTGGCCGGAAAGTTGCTATGCCACGACCAAATGCGCGCATGTAATCGTATTTAGGGTTGTAATCCTGACTGTTCCGTTTAATGTTTAACAAGGCCTGTTTGCCGTCAGTAGTCTGTAGGCGGCCGTCGAACACAAAGGGATATAAGATTCGCATCGTCAACATCTGTACGAAAGCTTCGGCATCCGCACCCCGATTGGGCATTCCCATGATGACCTCACGATTGGACGGGATGAGCTTGTTCTCGGGGCGGTGCATATCCCAGATCACATTGCGGCTGATGGGCCAGGTCTGCGGCTCGCCCCCATCGTTAAACGAGCCAAAGCTTTCGGTCATTAAGGAGTATCCTGACTGACCGATCAGAATATCCGTCTGCTCTTTCGCTTTCTGGTACTCCCCGAGGGCCAGGTAGCACTTCGTCAACAACATGCGGCAGGCACCCTTGTTGACCATGCCTATCAAGTTCATACTTTTTTGATCAGGAACCCATTCGACCGCAAATTCCAGATCTTTGGTAATCATTTGCAAAATAGCATCACGTTTGGTACTGCGGTAGTTTTGCTTGGGTACGTCAATAATAGTCGTGACCAAGGGCACGTCCCCGTATTCAAATACCAGCGCCATATACCGAAAAGCACGGTGAAAGTAAGCACGCCCTTTGTAGGCGTTTTTGTCCTGCTGGCTCAATGTCTCTACCTGGTCCACGTATTTGATAATGGTGTTGGCGTAGCTGATCCCCTTATACGTCTCTTCCCATAAATACCACATGCTATTCGATCTGTCGAGATTTTGTAAGCTCGAATTGTCGCTTGTCGGTGTGAGCATGTTGGCAACGTCGGCCATCATGCTACGCTTGTCCGTATTGCTTGCCACCATCAGTTCAGAAAAAATATACTCTGTTCCCAGGGTTAGCATTTCGTTGTGATCCGTGGCCCAATAGCCTTTCAGATGACGGTCACAGATGGCCATGGCCGATAGCAGCCCAGACTCTGTATTGAAAGTCTCGTTGGGTAAGTATATGGACAGTGGATCTGGCCGCAAGAATTCTTTCGAACAGCTAGCTACTAAAAGCGTACCGCCCAGCATCAAGGCGATACCTTTGCACATAAAGTTGGATTTTTTTATTAGATAGTTCATTTGCATCAATTGATCAGGTTATAAAGATAAATTCACACCGAAGGTAAACACACGTGAGGCCCAAGAGCCTGTTTCCGGGTCGCCGTACTCCCAGTCATTTGTCCAGGCAGCCACATTGCGTACCGTCCCATAGAGCTTGACCCGATTTAAGTTATACCTCGAGGTCCAAGAGGCTGGAAGGGTATAACCTACAGAAATATTGTCCAGGCGGATAAAGGAGCGATCATACAGTCTCTGTGCCCCTTCCGCTCCTACGGGCCCTTTTGCTTCGATGCGACCATAACGGTCCGTAGGGTTGTCGGGTGTCCAGTATTCTTTTGCGGGCAGGTTGGCCAGTCCATAAGCCATCCGCCCACCATCGTCATCATTATTCAAGTATTCACCCGACAAGCTTTTGTGCCCCATGTACGAATAGATATTAAATGAAACACTGAGGTCTTTCCATAAGGTAAATTCATTTCGCATTGACCAACGGAAGCGGGGGTCTGTCTGTCCTAAAAACACTTTGTCATTATTATTGAAAACCGGTTTTTTGGAGCCGTCGGCTTGCAGGGCATCGTCGGCAGTATAATGATTCGTCACTTTTGGATCGCCGGGTGCCTGACCATATCGCGCAGCTTCAGCCGCCTCATCGGCCTGCCAGATGCCAGTCACCTCATAATTCCATAGCACACCGATCGGCTGGCCGATAAACCAGCCATTCGAAATCTCATCCATTTCCTTTTGGCCGACGACGTTTCCATTGGCATCGATGACATCTTCGAAGTTATTATAGAGATGTACAATCTTATTTTTATTGTACCAAAAACTAAAGGTAGTGGACCATTGCAGGTTATCTTTTTTCAGGTTGAGCGTATTCAGTGTTAGTTCGATTCCGGTATTGTCTACCTGTCCCAGGTTGGTGGTGATCCGGCTAAATCCCGTAAAATTGGGCAACTTTTGCTCCATGATCATATCGTGGGTCTGCATCAGGTAATATTCCAAAGTACCTGAAATCCGGTTTTTGAAGAGTCCAAAGTCCAGACCAAAATTCCATGAAGTTGTCTTTTCCCACTGCAGGTTGGGATTCGCCAAGCGGTCGACCATCAAATAACGGTATAAGACCAACTCACCAGCGGCATTGAGGTAGCCATGCATTTTACCACCGCCGGGATAGAGATTAGCAAGCGCCAGGTTGGGATCTGCGAGCTGCCTGTTACCGTTTTTACCGTATGAAGCCCGCAGCTTGCCATAGTTCATGACATCTCCCCATTTAAAGAATTTTTCGTTTGTAAAGTTCCAGGCCAATGCCAGAGATGGAAAAGTCGCATAAGGGTTAGAGGTACCAAAAGCCGAATAGCCGTCGCGCCGGATGGAGGTGGTCAGCATATAGCGGTCGTCATAAGAATAGAATAAACGAGCCAATAAGGCATCAGCCGTCTGATGGCTGTCGAAGCTATCGTAACTGCTGTTTTCTTTCGAGCCATTTTTGGTATTGTGAAAGCCCAGTGCATCCGAGGGTAAAATATTGCGGGCTTCAATACGGTCTTTCCAGGATTGCTGTTCCTCCGCCTCCTGTACCAAGGTCAACATCAAGTGATGTTTATCTGCAAAAGTATGGTCCCAATTGATCGTGTTGTTGAGCGACCAGTCAAAACGCTTGGTCTGCTCACGGTTGGCACCCCGATCCGCAGGGTTCGATCCCGGCAACTCTGCCGACATGAAATAGCGATCATGAAAATATTGCAGGCGTGGAGATGCATTAAAGGAATATGTAATGTTAAAGGGTAGTTTTATTTTCGCATTGAAGATGGAATTAAATACCGTATAGCCTTTGTCAAGCTCCAGATATTTCTTCTGGAAATCATAGTTGTATCCCCGCTGACTGAACTCCTCACTTAGCGGATATTGTAAGGGATTGCCATTCGCGTCGGCGTAATCTGCAAAAGGGCTGTTACGTAGCGTCTGATCGATATCAATGTCAATATTCCCATCTGACCGATCCTGAAAATTCACGTTTGCTCCCAATTCCAGCCAGCTATTTACGTGCGCATTGACCTTCATATTTCCCCGAACGGCCCTATAGCTGTCGCTGATTACCGTCCCTTCATTTTTCAGGTACCCCATGGACAGGTAATAATTCACCCTGTCGCCCGCCCCGCTAACGCTCGCATTATAATCTTGGTTGAGCCCCGTTCGAAAGGTATGATCTGCCCAGTCAATCGCCTTTCCGTTCAGAAAGTTTTGGAGCGCATTTCCCTGCAGGCCCAATCGGCGGCCCCAGATACTTCGGTCAGACTCGCCATTCTCATTGTTCGAAAGTGCACGCCAGGCATCGATCGACAACGATGTGGGCAGCTGCCCCGGGTTCAGGTAAAATCCATAAGGTACCGTCAAATTTCCGTTATCGTCTCGGGTTTGATACGCTTCATAGAGGCCGGTCTGCGGGTTGATGCCATATGTATTTTTTGTATACCAATCTTGCCGGTGCTGCATGTATGCCTCTGGCGTAAATCGCCTGCGGTATTCACTCAGTTGTGTGGCTCCGACATTCATGGTCATGTTGATCGTGGGTTTACCCTGCTTGCCTTTCTTGGTAGTGATGATAATCACGCCACTCGCTGCCTTTGAACCATAAACAGCGGCAGCCGAGGCATCTTTTAAGATATCAATCTGCTCGATGTCGTCTGGGTTGATTTCCGAAAGCTCGCCATAGAATATCATGCCGTCGAGCACAAGCAAAGGGTTATTGTGCCCACTATTGCTATCATACACCGAACGTTTGCCACGCACTTCAATCGAACCGCCACCTTTGGCCGAAGCGTCATATCCGATATTCATCCCTGCAGTACCCCGCAAGATATCCTGTACGGTTTTTGGATTTTCATTCGCTATCCTATCCGGTTGAATCTGCGTCACCGAACCCGTCAGGTCTTTCTTACGCATGGTGCCGTAGCCCACTACCACCACTTCGTCCAGCTCGTCTGCTGATGCATCGAGCACAACGTTGAGCACTTTGGCGGCTGTGAGGACCACCTCCTGGCTCTTATAACCAAGAAGCTTAAAAACAAGCTTTTCTGCCTTTAAAGGTGCAGCTATCACGTAGGTGCCATCAGCCCTTGAGACCGTACTGATCGGGCTACCCAGCACAGTTATGGTTACCCCCGATAGCGGCTGACCATGGCTATCCGATATTTTGCCCGTGATCTCGCGGGTTTGTACATGAAGTCTGTCGATTGATCTGACAGGCACGTTGGCTTGTAACGCGGTGATGGGACCACCGAAAGCAGCGAGGCACATCAGGCAGGATGTAGACACCCATTTTCCTTTTCCAATGCCAGAAAAATGATCTTTTTTTAGTTTATAACCGTTTCTCATAAAGCAATATTAACTTTAGACGTTTTAGAAATTTTATAATTGGCTTCCCTCTACAAAGGAATTTTAACTGTAAAAGTCCCGATTAACATCTAGAAAAACAGTACCTAATCGTATCAAAAAAGTGCTATTTTGTCTCAATAACGCTATATACGGAGTAAAGAAAGGTGTAAAACGATAATAAACAAACTAATTCCTGTATAAAATCAGGCCAAAAGAAGATTGTCAAAAATTTAACTACAACGTTTTCGTAATTTAACTACAACGTTTTCGTATTTTTTCTATTACAGACACTGAGGATTCCAGGAGACAAACAACAGGCCGTCCGGATGAGATCCGGACGGCCTGTTCCATGCTCGCCAACTGCTGGTGTTCGTATCCCGGGAGCATCGGGGAAATATGCTGGTTTTATTTGATGTATTTCCAGCTAAAGTCCTTTCCGCGGACCTCCACCTCCAGATGTCCAGGCGCAGTCCCCTCAAAGCTTCCATGCCACCAATTTCCGGACACCGCCCCAGCCGTGATAAACTGTACACCCTTGACCTTGATTTCTTCATACAGGTGCATATGCCCCTGTAACACCAGCTTGAGGCTATGCTCCTTGAAAAGGTCAAATACCTGCTTTTGATTGACAAAGGTATCCGTAGCTGTGTAACGCCCTTCCAGCACCGGATAATACACAGATAAAAAAGGGACATGTGAGATGACCACCAAGGGCTGGTCTTTGGCGGTATTCTTAACCAGCTCCTGCAACCATGTCAACTGCTTCTCAGCGATGACATACTGGTGATCTTTGGTTTCCACAGTATTCAATACAATAAACTTCCAGCCTTTATGCTCAAAGCTGTAGTAAGTCTGGCCGAAAACCTTTTCAAAGAGCGCAAAGTCATTAAGGCCATTGCGTATGCCCCGGGGCAACCTGTCGTGATTGCCAATGGTCATATGATAAGGTTTACCTGTCCGGTCAAAAAGGTTCTTCAGCTGCTTGAGCCGTTGCTCCCCTACCGTTAAGTCAGCGGTTTTTAAGTTGTCAATATCCACATTGTCACCACCGCTGACGATCAATTCGACACCCGGCGGCAGGGATGTTAACCGTCGGTGCACCTGATCGAGAGTAGAGTCGCTATGAACATGCATATCCGTGAAAAATGCGAACTTAAATTGCTGCGCTTCTGCCGTCCCACAGCAAAATGCCAGCAGCATAAGAAGTAAGATAGGTGTTTTTATACGTTTCATTACCATCCAAATATTTGTTTCAGGTTATCATTTAAAAGTATTTCCGCTTGCGGTATAGGGCGATAATAAAATTTAGGTGCTTCAAAAGTTCCTGTATTTTCGATTGTTTCGACGGTACCGCTATTTCCTTCCGAAAGAAACACGCCGACATCCTGACCAAAACGCCCAACCCGATAATACTGCAATTCCCTTCCCAGGCTGTTTTTCTCCTTTACGGCCGGTATGGATGCGGACGATGCCAATAACACGATATCCGGAATACCATCGCCGGTCAGGTCGTGCTGGCCCAGCCCGGCGAAGTAGATGCCTTCCCGTTTATTCTTTAACAGCTCACCCACATTCCAGCGCATGAGGTCTGTAAACCGGAAGCCCTCAAAGGCAAGTTCTACCCGACGTTCCCGTCTGATCTCCAGAACGAGATTACGCTGGCTGCTTTCTACATTGGCATAGCGCGATGCCAGTACCGGATCTATCGCTACACCAAGAGTCATCGCCGGCATCCCCGCCCTTGCGCGCAACAGATTGATACTGCGGTCGAGATCCGCCTGCGTCAGCTGCCCCAGTTCTGCCTTTGCCTCCGCAAAATTCAAGAGGACCTCGGCATAGCGGTACAGTGGGATATCCAGGTTGTTGCGCGCTTCCAAGCTCAATGTATTCTGAAACCCTTTGATCTGGTGGTAACCCGAAAAGTTTTTGGCCAGCTGCTGCACATACAGGCCAGCCCCCTGCGCATAGGTATGGGAATAGATCAGTTGCCATCCCGGGTAAGCATAAGTCTGCGCCAGACGGGGGTCGCGGTTTTCGAATTCTTTAACAAAAGAGTACTTTTGGTAACCAGGCTGCGCCGAATAAAACGAACCATCTTTCATTAAATACGCTTGCACCAGGTCGCGCAGCGGATAATATTCGTAATTACCAAACATACCCGGCCATGAGCTTGCATTGAGCACATTGTTGGCAAAAAAGCGACCGAGCACCACCTCCTTGTTGTTTTCCAGGTTTTCACTAAAAAACAGGCTTCCATAGTCTTGATCAGGCTTGCCGGTAGTATGGATCACAAAGCCCCCCTCCCGCATCATCTGGTCACTCACATGTTGTGCTTTGGTCAAAAAGTCATTTGCCGAACTTTTCAGATCCAGTTCATTGTGGTATTTTCGGTAGGTACCCTCATACAGAGCAAAGCGGCTGTACTCCTGTAAGACGACCCACTTGTTGACGGTACCCAGCTTTATCCGGGGCTGTACATGTTGGGCAGCAAACTCAAAATCCTCCATAATTTTCTGGACGACGGTCGCCCGTGGGTCACGTTTGGCGAAGAGATAATCCGTGTCACTCACCTCCAAAGCCTTATCCACCCAGGGCACGTCCGAAAAGCGCTGTACCTTCTCCACATAAAACCGAGCCCGAAAATACCGGCCCAATCCTTCATAATGTGCTTTCTCACTTTCGCTAACCTTGGCTTTAGCCATATGCTCCAGAAAGAAATTAATTTTGCGGAGCTGCTCCCAGTTCCAGCCACCCGTGATGGTCGCCGCAGACGCATTACCTGCCATGATTGTTTTGATCTCCGTATTGCCCGTCGTACTGGCATTGTCCGAGGTTGCATCGGACTCATAAATGCCCAGCCCCGAAAAGTCGTACAAGCCATTGATATACAGCTCCAGGTCAGTGGCTGTATTAAAAAAGTTCTCATTATTGATCGCGGTCTCCGGAACACGGTCTAAGTAGCTGTCGTTACAGCTTCCCAGCAGTGAAAGCCCCGAACATACAACGGCTAATTTTATATATTTATTTATCATGATATGCGATTAAAAAGTCAATTGAATACCAGCAGAAAAACTGCGCTGGAAAGGATATGTCAACCCGTTGCCGACACGATCCGAACCTGCAGTCGGGTTTGTATAAATATTTTCATTCAAGGTCTCCGGATCAAAATAGCGCTTCACGGCAGACCATTCGATGATGTTCTCACCACTCAGATAGACACGTAAGCTGCTGATCTTGGCCCTTGAAGTAAGGGATCTCGGCAGTGTATAGCCGATCGTCAGGTTTTTGAGACGTAGGTATGCTGCATTCAGCAAGTAGTTGGTCTGTGGTATGGCCAAGCCCTGCGCCTGATCAATACGGGTACCCAAATTCCGGTCGGCGAGCCAGGACTGCAAGATGGGGTAAGCCGCATCCAGGTTCTGATCTGCCAGGCCCAGGTTGAGATAAGCCTGAGAATGCTTGGCACGATCGATCTCCGAATCACTTTCGGGGCGATAGAAATCCAGCAGATGCCCGTAGAAGTTACCGTAAGGTTGTTGGTATGTTCCCCAATACAGGTAATCCAGCGGATAATAATCGCGTTTGCCTATTCCCTGAAAAAATGCGCGGACATCAAAACCTTTCCAATCTGCAGAAAGGTCTAGCCCAAATTGATACCGTGGCGTGGAATTGCCAATGATCTTAAGATCTTTGGTATCTCCGAGGGTATAGCCTTTTTCAATCTTGCCATTACCATCCTGATCGACATAAGTCGGCCATCCCGGTACGATCGACAGCGCTCCCCAGGGGATGATGGACGTCTGGTCCAATTTGGCGATCTCTGCCTCATCTTTAAAAAGCCCATTACTCTGCAAGCCCCAGATCTCGCCCATGCGCATGCCCTCATAGTACTGTAAGATGCTTTTGTTCGGGTTGTCAAAGCGGGTAATCTTGGATTGTGAGTCCGACAGCAGCAATTTCGCATTGAAGCGCAAGGGCGCATTGGCCAGTTCGAAGCGATCCTGAAAATTGACGGTCAGTTCCCAGCCGTTGGTCTTGAGATCCGCCGCATTTTCCCGAGGCTCAGCCGCCCCCAGAATATTTGGCAGGTCCTTGCCCAGCGTCAGCATACCCAGGGTACGCCTTGAATAATAATCAAAACTGGCAGACAGTTTATTTTTAAGTACGGCCACGTCCATGCCCACGTTTACGGTATTGACCTTTTCCCAGGTGTAGTTTGGAGACACCAGTGAAGGAACCTGAATAAAGATCCCCCGTTCGCTGCCGAACAAGTAATCTGCATCCTTTTTTTCCATTGCAGGCAGATAGCCATAGCTAGAGACGGACTGATTGCCGAGCTGCCCGTAAGAGGCCCTCAGTTTCAGGAGATCCAGGCCAGGCAGCGCCATAAAATTCTCCCGGTCAAGGCGCCAAGCCACGGATCCCGAAGGGAAAAAGCCAAAACGTTTGTTCTTGGGAAAACGCGAGGAGCCATCATAGCGCCCGTTAAATTCGACAATATACTTATCATCGTAGGTGTAGTTGAGCCGATAGAAAGCACCACGCAAGGCATAAGTATCAATCGCTTCACCCATTTTCATTGTACCGGTGGCAAATTGGATTGTTGGAAAAGATTCCGAGATCAAGCCCGCCCGCTCGGCATTGATGAGCTCGTAGCGGTAATCCTCCTGATTGAACCCCAATACCGCGTTGACCTGATGTTTGTCAAAAGACTGCATATAGGTGCCGTATATATTATACACGTTATGGTAGATAAACCCCGCCTCCCGGTAAGCACCTGTGGTTCCCTCTTTTCGCACATCGTCGGGACCGTAGCCGATCTCGTACTGATTAGTATACCAATTGCGGTTCAGGGAGTTGCGACGGAACGTGTAGTCTGCATTGAGTTTGAATCTGTTACCAAAAAAACGGAGTTCGGTATTGAAGGTCGATTGCACGTCCAGGTACTTACGGTCACTTTTCCCGCCATCGACCATCTGCGCCGCAATGATGCCGGCCGAGGAATTGGCCCAGGTGCCGTCCGGATTCTTGTCAAAAGAAGTCGGGAAGATATTGTAAATATCTGCCAGGCTCATCTGTGAGGGGGTAAGCCGACGAATGCTTCCGATCACCGTATTGTTGCCAAATGAGATCAAGTCAGAAAGTCTATAATTAACTTTTGATCGCAAATTGTAGCGGTCAAAATAGTCTTCCGTGAGTTTAACCGGTGAATTTTGCCTATTGTAGCTGCCACTGATATAGTACTGTACCTTTTCATTAGCCCCCGATATGGAGACGTCATGCGAGCTGGTGGCGTTCCAGTCAGACAGGAAATAGCGCGTCCAATCCCTGTTGCCCATGTATTCCCAGACTTTGGAATCCGAGGGGTTGATGCGCACACCGGCAATCGAAGGGTCGTCTGAGCGTTCCTTGGCATATTGGTAAAACTGATCGGAGTAATTGACATTGTCCCAGGGCGTATTGTCGGTCGAAGTCTCCAGCAACCTGGAGAACACATACGGGTCGGTTATTTTGTCGGGCATCACCGTGGGCGTATTCCAGGTAAAATTGTTGGAATAGCTGACTTTCGCATCGCCTTTTCCGGTCTTGGTGGTCACGATCAGTACCCCAAACGAGGCGCGGGCACCATATATCGCTGCTGCTGAGGCATCCTTGATCACGGTGAAGGACTCGATATCCTGTGGCGCAATACGGATCAGCTCTTCGGCCGATACCGGTACATTGTCTACCAGGATCAGTGGATCGCCCCCGTTGATGGAAGTTATGCCCCGGATATTGATATTGGGCACGGCCCCCGGTGCTCCAGAATTGAACCGTATATTCAAGTTGGGCGCGATCCCCTGCAGCCCCTGGGCTGCATTCGAAATCGGGCGGCTGTCGAGTACCTCACCGCTGATATGGTCGACCGCCCCTGACAGGTTGGTCTTTTTTTGCGTGCCGTAGCCCACGACGACGACTTCATCCATTTGGTTGGCATCCGTCAGCTGGAAGACTACGCTGGAGCGCTTTCCAGGGCTGACGATAAATTCACATTCTTCTTTACCCTTGAGTCCCGTGAAGCTCGCGGTAATGCAATAGTTGCTGTCCACGGGCAGGTCGTTGAAGACCACTTTCCCCTGCTGGTCGGCCTGTGCAGCACGCCTGAAGTGACTTACCTTGTTGTTCACCGTGACCGTTGCATTCGCCAAGCCCTTCGACTTGGTATCCTGCACGATGACAACAAGTTCACCACGCTGCTGGGCAAAGCCCTCCTGGCCGGCAGCAATTGCCAATAGTAGTAACAAGGCCCCTTTGGCTGGCCTCTTGCTGGTTAACGATAGTTGCATATTTTTCATTAATAATGGTGCATAGTTTACCCGGGCTCCCCTATTATGGGGGTGCACATCATGGTGTTTCTCATTGATTTTTTACGGACTGTTTTTTATGATCGTATAGGTATTTGTTTCGTTATTAAACCTGAGCTCCAGATCATTTGCAAGACAGATTGTCTGTAGGATCTGCCCCACATCATTCTCTCTGCTGTACGTACCATAAAATGATAATCCGGAAACTTGGTCCGCCGAAAATAAAATGGAGGTGCGGTAGAACGACGCTATGGCGGGCAGCACTTCAGCAAGCGGCTTATGATGAAATACCAATGACGTCTGAATGACCTCTTCCACCGGTTTTTGTATTTTCGAAAACGGCTCCTTTTTCGGCTGTACGGCCGGCTCATTCCAGGTCTGCCCCGGTGTCAGGTAGGCAAGGAGCCTCTCCTTCCCATTTTGGTCGCGTTCCTTAATGGACACCCGGCCCGTTATCAGGCGTACTTCGGGTTTGGCGTCTTTCGTCTCCTGGCTCACCCAGAACGCGGTGCCCAATGCTGTCGTTAGGATATTGCCGGCCAGCACGGTAAATGGGCGGGCTGTATCGTGCGCCACCTCAAAAAATGCCTTACCCTGCAATTGAATTGCGCGTTGCCCCTGCGGGAAGGGCTGCATCCAAGTCAGCGTCGAATGTGCCAGCAGGCGGACCTTGCTGCCATCCTCCAATATAAGCGTGCTATCGCGCGGTACGGTACAGGACATCCGGCCCGGCTTGACCGGAGTTCTGTTCACTACAGCAGAGATCGTTTGCACGGGCTCCTCGCCCGGACGGTCTTCCCATAGATACCATGCGAATGAAAAACATAGGAGCGCGGCTGCCGCAATTTTGAGCAGTGGCTTCCAGGCAACAGGAACACGTCTTACCGCTGTTTCTGCTGGCAGTAGACGCGCGTCAATCCGCTCCTTCATACGCAGCTTTGCTGCATCACCGTCCAGTGAAGATCCCGCAGCCACATCGAGCTCCCGCAGCCATTGCATTAAGTGCGCGCGCTCCACATCGGTGATCTGCCCCGAGATATATTTTTCAATCAATCTTTCCAGTTCTCTTTTTTCTTGCTGCATACACCCTATAGTTGCTGCAATGCGGCAATCGTACCATTCCAAATGCGTTAAGCTTATGTAAAGTTTATTTTAAGGAATTGCAGGGTTTTCAGAACTGTGTCCCAAGCCCGGGGCAAGACGGTTGCACTAAAAGAAAAGCAGGAAAGATAAGGACAGGAAAACAGTGGGATTCAGTTGCTGTTGCTGCATATGCTGGCGCACCAGGATCAGCGCCTTGCTTAACTGGTTTTTTACGGTCTGTAGTGAGATCCCCAGTTGTTCGGCTATTTCATGGTTACTGAGGCTGCGCTGATACTTGAGGTTAAAGACGACCCGCATCCGGTCGGGCATGTCGACCACAGACTGTTCGATGGCCACCAGTACATCCATATAGTTCTCTTCATAGCCATCGATCGGGAATACTTCCTGAAGGCCATCCTGAATCATGAGGCTATAGTGCTCAATATGTTTTTGATGTACCCCTTCCCTTCGGAAATGCTGGAAAAGCTTGTGATACAAGGCAGAGATCAGGTAGGCTCGCAATCCGCTATGGATATTGATCCTATATCGTCTCTGCCATAGGTCGACAAAAAGATCCTGGACAAGGTCCATCGCCACATCCACGTCTCCGACCTTTCGGATAGCGATCTGGAGAAGCGTGCTCCAATGCTGCTCATAAATTTCATCAAAAGCACTGTAATCCGCATTTGCCAGACGTTCTAATAGCATGGCGTCTATCGTTTTCACAAGCATGTTTTCTAGATCAATAATTCTTCGTCTGCCGTAAAGATCAGGCTTTAATACAAATACAGTATTAAGGACAGGTAAAGAATACATTAACGCCGCAGTGTGGCCAGCAAAAAAAAAACAGCCATTCTGGTTCAGTGTCCTATTGAGCGACTGCTGTTTCAAATTTCCATTTGCAAAACTCATTTTAATATCGTAATATTGCGATATTAAATATCATCAGCTATGGGAATTACCAAAACAGAGATTTTTGCAGACGAACAGAACCAGCTGGCCACCGCCTTCAAAGTCCTGGGCCATCCTGCGCGGATCGCCATACTGCAGTATATTATCGACAGGAAAGCCTGTATCTGCAATGACCTGGTTGAGGAACTGGGACTTGCCCAGGCAACGATCTCACAGCATCTGAAGGAACTCAAAAGTACCGGTATCATTCAGGGAACCATCGAAGGCAAATCCGTCTGCTACTGCATCAACGAAGCGGTATGGAAAAGGATACAGCAGGATTTCAATACCTTCTTCAATCAGGAGGTTAAAGTGTCGAGCTGCTGTCCGTAGCTTTTTTTTAACTATTATCATCGTCATATTGCAATATATCATTAACACATAAAATACATCGTTATGAGACTATCCGAAATCAAAGAAATCCTTCCGACATTGGACAATGTCGAGTTTCAGCTGGAAAACGGCACTTTTGTTCCTGAGCATTTCCATGTTACCGAAGTGGGACAGATCACGAAAAAATTTATTGACTGCGGCGGCGTGGTTCGTGAAGAAAAAGCCGTCAACTTTCAGCTCTGGAATGCAGATGATCTGGAACATCGCCTCAAACCCGGTAAATTACTGCACATCATCAACTTATCCGAAGAAAAACTGGGCATTGAAGATGCAGAGATCGAAGTGGAATACCAAAGCGAGACCATCGGTAAATACGGCCTGGACTATAACGGCAAGACCTTTGTCCTGAAAAACAAAAGCACTGCCTGCCTGGCGCAGGATGCCTGCGGAATACCTTCCGAAAAAATTAAAAAAGATCTTCGCAGCCTTACTGTAGTATCATCATCTTGCTGCACGCCGGGCTCCGGATGCTGTTAAACGATGTAACCTGTCTTGTCACATGATGTACCCGACCTTATCCGACACCATCAGCCAGCTGCGCCAGGAGCAGCTGGTCAGCGCAGCGCGCCGGGCTGCCCTGCAGCCCCTGATTGACTATGTGCAGGCCAAAGTACATGCCGGGGCACCCGTCAATCTCCATTTTATCTGCACCCACAACTCACGGCGCAGTCACTTGGCTCAGGTATGGGCGCAGACGGCCGCCCTCTACTTTCATGTACCGCAGGTGCACTGCTATTCAGGTGGTACCGAGGCGACCGCCTTGTTCCCCAGAGTCGCCGGAACGCTATCCACCCAAGGGTTTGAGGTATTCCAGATCGCCGGCGGCAGCAATCCGGTATATGCGATCAAGGCTGGCGGCAATATCAGTCCGGTCATCGGTTTTTCCAAAACCTACGATAGCCCCTTCAACCCGACAGCAGATTTCGCGGCGATTCTGACCTGCACGCAGGCCGACGGCGACTGCCCTTTTATCGCGGGGGCCGAAAAACGCATATCATTGCCTTTTGACGATCCGAAACAAGCTGACGGTAGTCCGGATCAGGACCGCGTCTATGCTGCGCGCAGCCTGGAGATCGCGGCGGCACTATTTTATGCTTTTTCACGTATTCACCATTAGTCTATGAAATCCAAACTAAAGTTTCTCGACCGATACCTGACCTTATGGATATTTCTCGCCATGGCCGCAGGTATCTCCCTGGGCAAAGCTTTGCCTTCATCCGCAGGGTGGATAAACAGTTTCAGCAGCGGGACGACGAATATCCCACTCGCTGCTGGCTTGATCCTGATGATGTATCCGCCACTGGCCAAGGTCCGATATGAACAGATCGGAAAGGTGTTCCGCAATGTAAAGGTACTGGGCGCCTCCCTGTTGCTCAACTGGGTCATTGGCCCGATATTGATGTTTGCCCTGGCCATCGTCTTCCTCAACGGTTATCCCGAATACATGACGGGTCTGATACTGATCGGTCTTGCCCGTTGTATTGCCATGGTCGTGGTCTGGAATGAGCTGGCTGAAGGAAACCGCGAGTATGCTGCCGGGCTGATCGCGCTGAACAGCCTCTTCCAGGTTCTGCTGTACAGCCTTTACGCCTATCTGTTTATTACGGTACTGCCACCGCTATTCGGTGTTGATGGACTCGCTGTGAATATCTCTATTACTGAAATTGCAAAAAGCGTCGGTATTTATCTCGGTATCCCCTTTCTTGCGGGCATCATTAGCCGTTACGGACTGATTGCACTAAAAGGGGAAGAGTGGTTTCAAGCCCGGTTTATCCCATTGATCTCGCCGGTCACGCTGATCGCGCTTTTATTCACCATCGTCGTTATGTTCAGCCTAAAGGGAGAAACGATCCTGCAGCTGCCCTCCGACGTCCTCCGTATAGCCCTGCCGCTGGTCATTTACTTTGTCCTTATGTTTGTAGTCAGTTTTATTGCAGGTAAAAAGGCAGGTGCAGACTATTCGCAGAGCACAGCGATAGCTTTTACCGCTGCAGGTAACAATTTTGAGCTGGCTATTGCGGTAGCGATAGGCGTATTCGGAATCAATAGCGGTCAGGCATTCGTTGGGGTGATCGGCCCGCTAGTGGAAGTTCCGGCCTTGATTGCGCTGGTCAATCTAGCCTTTTGGTTCCGCAAAAAACACTTCGGTCCACAACCGCGCTATCAGCAATAAACTGTTGTGCAATGCGCAGCCGGTGAGCATAAGCGCCGGCTTCCAACATGCATAAAGTGAAGAGCATGCCTGCAATGATTTGTGCATATGGCGTACAATCACCTGAAAATATGATCGCTGTCACCTCTACTCGAAGTAGTTATGCCTACATTCGTATCATGAAAGAATAGATATCATTTAGCAAATCCACAGCAATGAACAGCATCAGCGATTACGACAACTTTTTCCTTCCAGCAGATAATCTGGAAGAGGCAAAAGAATTTTATGGCAGGCAGCTTGGTCTAAAAGTCAAATTTGATTTTGCGGACAAAGGAATGACAGCATTCCGGGTAGGCGCCCACGAGCCGGCGATTATCTTGAGCACCCGACATGCCCAGCCGGCGATATGGTTTACGGTGGAGAGTGTAAAAACGGCCTATGAAGACCTAAAATCCAGGGGCATATCATTTCTGAGCGAACCATTTGAGATTATGACCGGCTATGCCGTTGAATTCAATGATCCCTTTGGGAACAAGCTAGGGCTGACAGATTATAGTAAAATCGGGCCATCGTCTTAACGCTTATCAAAAAAGAAACCGCGCCAAAAATAAATTTGACGCGGCTTTCTTTAACCACCTAAATAAAATAAATGCCTTTTCCTTAAGCACCTATTTATGCTGTTGTGAATGACAACATCACTTGACTTCAAACTCGTAGATCCCTACGGATACCTCTTTGCCCATCCTGAATTTTAGCCGAACCTTTTGCGCCTTTACCGGCTCAAACCTGACGGTATTGACCTTATCCAGTTCGTTTGGATAGGCGCTCGTGTTTTTTACGGCCGTCCAGTTGCCCTTCGCATCCAGGTATTCGACCGACCAGCTGTCAGGGATGCGGCTGCCGCCCCAGGGGCGGTCGTCCCACCAAAATACGCTTGCCTGAGAGATCTCTGCAGGTTTTTCCAGCGTATAAGCTATCCATTCTTCCGTACCTTTGGCGGGCCATAGCGAATAAAATGACACGTCGCGATCCGAAGAACTTTTGGGCCAGTAGCCGTCATTGACTTTTGCCAGCGAGGCACCCGGACCTTTAGAAGATTCCACTTCTGCCTTGGTGCTTATCGTCGCTGCCGGCAGTGGCCGCGTATATTCTACCGTCCTGGGGATCCAGACCTCCATCTCCCCCGCGCCGCGGTTGGCCCAGGCATAATAAGGGATCGCCGTGAGCTGTTTATCCTGTTCGACGATCGTGTTCTGCGGATTGCGGGCGGCACTCTTGCCGTCCATGGTCAGGGTCACGATACCGTTGAGCTTATCCGGCTGATAGCTGCTTTTGACCGTAGCGTCATCCGTCAGCACGGCATTGGAAACTTTACCATCGTTGTCCGGCCACTCCAGGCAGTAGACAATCGGACCCCGCTCCAGGGCCACCTTGCCCCTGTCGTCTTTCACCTGATCATTGGCGATCGTGCGCTTTACGTCCATGGGCAGTACCAGGTCGATGCGGTCACCCTTTTTCCATTGGCGATTGAGGCTGGCATAACCGTTTGCCTGGATCGTAAACTCGACCGGCTGCCCGTTTACCATGATCTCCACCTCCTTGCGCTCGGGCTTCAGGTAGGTATAGAGCTGCCCCGGAACCGGACGGTCAACCGCCCATCCCGGTATCCGGAGCAGCAGCTCAAAAGTACCCGACTGTTCGGGGCTGACCTCTATTGCTGTATTGCCCTCCCAGGGATAATTGGACTTCTGCGCGATATGCACCTTATTTCCGGGCAAGTCTATAGTCGTTTCGCTTTCGACAAAAAGGTTGACATAGATATGGTTGTCCTTGTGTGCATAAGCATATCCCGGGATGGAAGGGATAAAGCGGCAGACGTTGCTCGGACAGCAGGCACAGCCAAACCATTCACTGCGCGTATGCTGTCCCTCCGATGCCAGGGGATTGGGATAGAAAAAGCGGTTGCCCGCAAGGCCGACACCCGAGAGCACGCCATTGTACAAAGTACGCTCGATGACATCATAGTATTTTGCATCACCATGCATCAGAAACTGCCGGTGGTTCCAGTAGACATTGCCGATGGCGGCGCAGGTTTCGCAATAGGCCGACATATTGGGCAGCTCGTAATTATCGCCAAATGCTTCCCCATGACCGCGGGCGCCGATCCCGCCGGTGACGTAGTATTTTTTGTCCACCACATTGTCCCATATCCTGTCTATTGCGTTCAGGTATGCCTTGTCGCCCGTGAGTGCCGCGACATCAGCCATTCCCGAGTACATGTACACGGCACGCACCGCATGGCCCACGGCCTCATCCTGCTCGACGACCGGTTTGTGACTTTGGGCATATTCACCGCGGACACCCTTCCCTTTCAGGTCAAGAAAATACTTTGCCAGGTCCAGGTATTCCTTTTTCCCGGTGGCCCGGTACATCTTGGCTAGCCCCATTTCGACGATCTGGTGGCCCGGTTCGTATTTCAGGCCGCCGATCAGAAAATCCTTGACCAGCAGATCCGCGTTCTTGATGGCGATATCCAGCAAGCTGCGTTTTCCCGTGGCCATATAATGGGCCACCGCCGCCTCATATAGATGTCCGGCATTGTACAGTTCGTGGCTCAGGTCCGGATCCTTCTCCCAGCGTTGCTTGCCTACCCAGCCGTGCAGCTTACCCGGCTCAGCGGCAGTCCGGGCGGTAAATAGGTAGCCATCCGGCTCCTGTGCCTTTCCGATATAGTAGATCAGCGAATCCATCTGCCGCTCCAGGGCAGCATTGGGGTTGGTCTGCACCGAATAAGCCATTCCTTCGATGATCTTGTAGATATCCGTATCGTCAAAAGGATATTCCGTACTGAAATATCCCTTCATCAGTCCGGCCGCCTTCTTAAAATTGTCCACCCTTCCGGTGGAGTAGCACTGCTGCAACGCAATGGGGATGGTCACCTGCTGATTGACTTTGAGCCTCGGGGCCCAGAATTTGTCGGTAAACTTGACATCCACAAACGAAACCGGCTCGATCGGATAGTCCAGCTTCTTATCCGCCCCGGTCTGTGCCCGGCTCTCGCCCACAAAGATACTGCTGAGCAGCATCGTCAGTACGACATAACATTTTAATCTATCCATAACAACATTTTATTTCATCGTATTATTCCATTAGTATCCAGGATTCTGCTTCAGGTTAGTATTGGTATTGAGCGCAGCCCGGGGAATGGGAAACAAGTTGCGGCTTACATTTTTGGTTGCCTTGTGCGAAAACCAGGATTTGCTGCTGAATACGCCAAAGCGGATCAGGTCTGTGCGCCGGTGCGCTTCCTGGTCAAATTCCCAGCCCAGTTCATCCAAAAATCGGCCGTACTTGATATCGGCGCCGCCCTCCTGCGTGCTGCCATAGCTATCACGCTGCCCGTAGTCGTAGGTGCTGCCGGCCAGCAGCTGGCTTCCGGTGACGACCGCTTTGGCAGGCTGCCCCGGGAAAGCACGCTGTCTGACCCTTGTCACGATCTGTGCCGCCTCTTCGGCCCTGCCTGTCCTTAGGAGCGCTTCCGCTTTCATCATCAAGATTTCCGCATAGCGAAACACCGGAAAATCATTGCTCAGCTGCACCGCGGCACCCTGCTTGATCTCAAATTTGCCCAGGCGGAAGCCGTGTACGGCCTCCGAGGCATCGATCGAGGGCACTTCATTGATCAGATTCAGCGGTTTTCCCTTATAGGCTCCCAGCCCGACCAGCAGCTGCTCTCCCGAGGAGGAATACTGCTGCCCCTGGATCCAGTTGCGCTGGTTGCGTATATCGTCTTTGTCAAAAGAACGGATATATTGGGGAGTGGCGCACATACCGCCCCATGGTGCTGAAAGCAGGTTATAGGTTGCCTGGCTTTCCGAAGGCAGGGACTGCATGTGCAGGTCAAAGGCGTTCCAGTTGTTGGTATAATTTTCATCCAGGGGCAGGGCAAACACGATCTCCCTGGAGTTCTCATTGTCGGTAACGAAGACATTTTTCTGGATATTTTCCAGTACATAGCCGGCCCCCGAGCTGATGACCGCATCACAGGCAGCAATGACCTTCTGCCACTGTGCCGTACCACTATAGACCTCTGCGTTCAGGTAAACCCGTGCCAGCAGGGCGTATGCCGCCCATTTATTGAATTTGCCGTAGGTACTTTTGTCATTTTTGTCGCTCAGCAAGCCGATATTGGATTCAATTTCACCGACAACAAACTCATATACTTCCTTACGTGAATTCTGTTTGGGCAGGAAGCCTTCGGGCAGATCAAACTGTGTGACGATGGGGACATTGCCAAAGAAGTCGCAGAGGATGGCGTAGTAGGCTGCGCGCAGCACTTTGAGCTCCGCGACGACAGCTTCTTTGTTTTCTTCCACCGGAATCCGGCCGGATTCGATCTGATAGATGATCCGGTTGCAGTTGGTGATTCCGGCGAATGTGCGGTTCCAGGTCTGCACGACGATTCCTTCGTCGGCGGTCCAGGTATGCTGGTGTATACGTTTGTACACGCCGCCGTCCACCCAGCCATTGGGGCGCGCCGGGATGACTTCCTGATCGGCACTGAGCTCCTGCGCCCGCCAGAGACCGTCCCAGTCCAGCAGCAGAAAGCGCCAGTTTGAATAGGCGGTACCCAGCAGCGAAGCCAGATCATCAGCCGTTGGCTGAAATTTGTCGATGATGATCGTTGTATAGGAATCATCTTTTAGTTTGGTGCAGCTGCTGACCGACAGAACGCCACAGCTCAGCAATAAGATCGTTGCGAAATTATTTCTTTTCATGATTGACATCTTTTACGGATTAAAAACTGACATTGACTCCAAAGGTAAAGGTACGTGTGGTCGGATACTTGTCACGGTCGTCATTGCCCGGAGCCAGTCCCAGCCGGTTCACCTCCGGATCTATACCCTTATAGCCCGTGATGACAAAGGTGTTGAGCGAACTTGCGTAGATCCGGGCATTGTTCAGCCATTTGGTTTTGCTGTTCCGGAAAGTATAGCCCAGCGTGATGTTGTCGATCTTCCAGTGGTCACCATCTTCGATGTAATAGCTGTTGTACTCGAGCGGAGCATTGAGCCTGGCCTTACCAAATACCAGATCTTCTGACGACGCCAGGCGGTTATAGTTCTGGAGGGTCGGATTTTCCAGGTACATGCGCTGAAAGTTCAGGATCTGATAGTCAAATGCGCCGCGCATGGTGACCGAGAGGTCAATATTTTTGTAGCGGAAATTGTTGTTCCAGCCCGCATAATATTTAGGCAGTCCGTTTCCCAGGACTTTCTTATCTTCAAAAGTGTGACCGAAATCGTCGTAGGCGACGGGAGCACCGTCTGCCCCCTCATAGATCCATTTGCCGTTTTCATCGATATCCACGACTTTAAAACCGTAGAAATCCCCGATCTGCTGACCGATATAGACGATATTGGTGAAGGTCTGAATGGGCTCACCCGTACCACCGGCAGTGAAGTAGTCGTTGGTGGTCTGGTAAAGTTCGTTGGACAGGCTTTTCAGCTTATTGGTATTGGTGGAAAACAGCAGACTGGTACGCCACTCAAAATCCGGTTTGCGCACCGGGGCCACATTGAGGAGCACCTCGATACCGTTGTTGCGCATCGTACCCACATTGGCCCTGGTGCTGGTAACCAGGTTGGGCGGACTAGGCACCTGATAGTCGTACAATAAGCCCTTGATGTCGCGGATGTAATAGTCGATGTTACCGCTGATCAGTCCTTTGAGCATGCTAAAGTCAAGTCCAAAGTTGCTTTCGTGCTTTTCCTCCCAGCGAATATTCGGGTTGGGGTTGGAAGTCGGCCCCAGCGACTGTACCCAACGGCCGTTGGAGTAAATATAACCACCGTAGCCCAGCTGCGCCTGCCCCAGAAAGAGGTTGGACGGTGGGTTTCCGGTGACGCCATAGCCTGCACGTAGTTTCAGGTCGTCAAACAGCTTCTGGTCAGCCATAAACGATTCGTTGGAAATGCGCCAGCCTCCAGAAATGGCCGAAAAAGTACCCCAGGGGCTTTTGGCACCGACCAGCTGGCTGGCCCCTTCGTGGCGCACACTGGCCAGCAACAGGTAGCGGTCGTCGTAACTATACGTGAGCCGGCCAAAAAAGCTGATCAGGTTGGTTTCAAACTTGTCACTGCCGATGGCTCCCTTACCCTCCTTTATCGCATTTCCCAGGCCTATATTGTTGTACCCGAAGATATCCGTCGGGAAGTCCCAGTTCTGGATAAAGCTACTGGAGTTTTCATTTTCCTGATAGCCATAACCTGCGAGGATGCTGCCACGATGCCTGCCGATGGTCCTGGAGTACTCGGCCGTCAGTTCCATCAGCCGGTCGATGATCAGCCTGTTGCCCTGGGCAGCATAGCCATTGCGGCTGTCCCGCAGATTCGAAATATGATTTTTGGTTTCCGAATAGCCTGCCGTGATATTCTCTCTCGAATACGAAAACAGCGAGCTCAGTTTGAGGCCGGCCACGGGATTATAGGTGACCGTACCGGCCATCCTCGAATTTACACTCCGTGTCTTTCCATCGCTCTCATATAAGCGGGCCAGCGGGTTTTCGTAGTTAAAATTGCTGGGCTGTTCAAACCACTTGCCGTTTGTGTCATGCACAGGCGAGGTCGGATTGAATATCAGCGCCTGCCGGTACGTATAGCCGTTAAAACTGCCTCCATCCTGTGTCTGCGTAAAACTGTTGGTCTGATTGAGCAGGCTCAGGTTGAATCTGAGCTTATTGTCCAGCATGGAGTGGTTCACATCGATGCGGCCGCTGAACGTCTCATTGTCGGAGCGTTTTAAGATCCCTTCGAGATACCTGTAATTTGCCGATGCCAGATAATTGGTTGTGCTGCTGCCGCCACGGAAAGTGAGGTTGTGGATGTGCGTCAGTGGCGTCTGTGAGATTTCCTTCAGCCAGTCCGTATCCGAGCCCAGGTCCCAGGAAGCATCCCGGATACCCTCCTTGATCTGCCGCCGGTAGTCGCTGGCCGTCAGCAGCTCCGGCTTGCGCAAGATGGACTGCGTACTTACCGAACCAGCGTAGTCGATGACATTGGATTCCTGCCCTTTGGCCCGTTTGGTCGTAATGATAATAACCCCATTGGTACCCCGTACACCGTAGATGGCTGCTGCCGAACCGTCTTTGAGCACATCGATGGATTCGATATCCTCCGGCGCCACCGTGGTCAAGGTGCCCGGGATGCCGTCGATAATGACGAGCGGATCGCTGTTGGCGCCAAAGAGCGTCGTATTACCCCGCAGCAGGATCTGGCTGCCCCCCGTCGGGTTTCCGCTGGTGGTACCGACACTGAGTCCGGCCACCTTACCCTGCAGCAGCTGGCCCGCATCCTGAACCGGTGCCTTCACAAAGTTTTCAGAGGTCACTGTAGCGACCGAACTGGTCAGGTCACCTTTGCGCTGCTGACCATAGCCGATGACCACCACCTCCGAGAGCTGTTCGTTGTTGGGCGTCAGCCTGACGAGCAGATCCGTTCTGCCCCCGACACCAACTTTTTGCGTATCGTATCCAATAAAACTAAATGTCAGCGTGTCCGCTGCAGCAGATGGGATCGTAAATGTCCCCTCGTTGGAAGTGACGGTACCTTTAGCGGTAGATTTTGAGTACACGCTGACACCCGACAACGGCTTGCCCTGTTGATCCTCAACCCTACCCTTTAATCCCGTCTGTGCCTGTGCATACCCATGGGACGGTAGCAGCACACCTGTGAAAACGATCAATCCACACCAATTGATCCATTTTTCCTTCGCATTTCTGAAGCTCATAAAAGTTTATTTAATTGGTTTGTTTCTTCCCAACACCTTTTTAAGTGTTAAAACGACATTTATTAGAGCAAAAAAATATCTCCGCATCAGCAGAGACCAGCATCAGCATCGTTTTACGTTTATACCTCGGTTATTAGAATCAATTTTAAGAAAAAAATAAATGTAAAACAAACATTTAATATATTCTTTTCGAAATCACCCGGCGGAGCACCCGCTTCCTCTTGTTTACTCCGGTCCATACCGTGTTCCCTGCGTGCCTCTGGGGGGCATGCAGGGAGGCCTCCCTATCCACTGCCCAGCTGCATGATCTTACAGGTTGTGGTCTAAATCCAACATAAATTGTCTTTCCTAAAAATAAACCCTAATTTTGACTAACCGACACTTAACTAAGCCATCACGATGAACGTAGCCCATGTCCGACAATTGTTTACCCAGCTTTATGAAGAAAACTGGGTCAAGCTGTATGTGCATGTTTTTCGGATGCTGGACGACCGTGATGAGGCCCGTGATATTGTACAGGAGATCTTTGCGAATCTCTGGGACAGGATGGAGCGCCTCGAGATCGAGCATTCCTATCAGGCCTATCTCTTCCGTTCGGCACGCAATCTGGTGATCAACCGCATCGCCAGCCGCGATGTGGGGCGCAGGTACGAAAGTTACCTGGAGCATGCGGGCCCTGCCCTTGAGGTCATGCCCGATGAGCTGCTGCGGGAGAAAGAACTGGCCCGGCAGATCGAAGATGCCATTGAGAAGCTGCCCAGCAAAATGGCGCTGATCTTTAAGAAAAGCCGGTACGAACAACGCAGCTACCGCGAGATTGCCGAAGAGCTCGATATTTCTGAGCAGACAGTTAAAAAACAGATTTACAATGCGTTGACCCTTATCAGAAAAAAAATACGGACTATTTTCATTTTTTTCTACCACTAACCTGCCCCTTTCCTGTCTTCTAAGCAGCAAACAGAACAACTGCCCATGAAGACACCGCTATCCAGATCATTACTGCAAAAATATCAGCAGGGACTATGCAGCCCTGAGGAGACTGCGCTGGTCGAAAGCTGGTACAACCAGCTCAGCAAAGCAAACAACGCAAAGGAAATCCCCGAACTTGATCTTGCGGCCGAAGACCGCTATTTGCGGCAGACGCTCTTTGGCGACGAACTGCAGGCCGCGCAGCGGAAACGGGCCTATATGAAAGTCGCGGCCAGCATCGCTCTTTTTCTGACGGCCGGACTGGCGATTTACTTTTTTTCCAGTCCTCCGCAGCCACAGCCGGCAGCCCCCTTTAGCATCGGCCAGTTTCAGGCCGAGCTGCTGATCGGCGATCAGGTGGTGAGCCTGGATGAGCGGCAGCCCCCGGCCCCCGCATGGATGGACCGGCACAAGGGCGACAAAGTGGCCCTACAGACTAGAAAAGGACAAGAATACCGGATGCAGCTGCCCGACGGCACCACCGTGTGGCTCAACGCCGACAGCAGGCTGGAGATCGGCAAGGACTACAATCAGCAACAGCGCGCCGTCTATCTGCAGGGCGAAGCCTATTTTAAGGTAGCCAAAAACAAAACTGTCCCTTTTATCGTTCATGTGGGCAGCACAAGCATAGAAGCACTGGGTACAGCGTTCAACGTACGGCAGTACGAGAGCGACGGGCAGCTGCTGACCACAAGGCTTGACGAGGGCAGCATACGCGTCAGCAATGCCGGCCGGCAGCAGGTGCTGCTGCCCGGACAGGCGGTACAGGTGGACTTGCAGCAGGGCAGCTTCGAGCTACAGCAGCACAGCCGCCAGCCCGAAGGCCAATGGAAAGACGGTTACTTTACCTTCGAGCAGACGCCGCTGCCCGAGATCATGGCCGACCTGGCCCGCTGGTACAATTTTACCTATACCCTGTCGCCGGCCTATGAAAAGAAAGTCCTGAGCGGAAAGATCAGCAAAAAGGAACCCTTTGCGGAGGTGCTCCGCATACTGCGGTTTGCCGGCATCAATTACACGGTCGACAAGGACCGCCTGCTGCTTGCCCCCTGACCCACAAACTAAACAAACGAATTTTAATCTAATACCCTATGAAAAACTCCGTAAAAGCAGTACTGTTTATGCTGATGCATGTCAACGGTTATGCCTTTAGCCAGCATCCGGCCGGTGCGCCAGATCAGATTCAGTTCAGACAGCTCGTCAAAACCATCGAGCAGCGCAGCGACTACCGCTTTGTCTATGACCCCAGCGAAATTAAGCCCGACCTGAACCTGGATGTGAACCTGGACAATACCAATATTCCGGAACTGCTCAGGCAGGCCTTTACCGCCAGGGGCATCCGCTACCGCATTGTCAACAATACCATTGTGCTTCAGGGCAAAGCTACAGGCAGCCCCCAGCAGACCGCTGTCAGCGGCCGCGTGCGCAATGCCGCCGGCGCCCCCCTTGAGGGCGTGAGCGTCCGTGTCAAAAACAAAGTGACCAGCACTGTCACCGACGCCGGCGGACATTTCACCTTACATGGCCTGCAGGCCGACGACATCCTGTTGCTGAGCTATGTGGGCTACCGCAGCAAAGAAGTTAAAGTTGCCGGCGGCGGCCCCCTTGAGCTGAGCCTTGAGGCCGATCCCGGCAATCTCGACGAAGTGGTGGTCATCGGTTACGGTACCTCCTCCGTCCGCAAAAACACAGGTTCGGTATCCAGTGTGACCAGCCGGGAGATCGGAACGCAGCCCGTACTGGATCCCCTTGCCGCACTGCAGGGCCGTGTCGCCGGCCTCAACATCGCATCCAATTCAGGACTGCCCGGCGGCTCGTTTCAGGTGCAGCTGCGCGGCGTCAATTCACTGAGCAACGGCAGCAGCCCGCTCTACATCATCGACGGCATTCCCTTTTCGGACGAAAGCATGAACCAGTTTTCCCTTGCCAATGGCAATCAGAGTCCCCTGAGCCTGATCAACCCCAAGGACATCGAGCGCATCGACGTGCTCAAGGACGCCGACGCCACGGCCATCTATGGCTCCCGCGGTGGCAACGGGGTGATCCTGATCACTACCAAAAAAGGCAATAAAAGCGGGCTCAAAATAGACTTCAACGCCAGCATCGGTTCGGGTAAAGCCATCCGTAACCTCAAGATGCTCAATACCGAACAATACCTGCAGATCCGTAAGGAAGGCTTTGCGAACGACCAGTTTGAACCCACGGTGGATAACGCACCGGACCTGCTGACCTGGGACCAGAAGGCCAATAGTGACTGGCAGAAAGCATTTTACGGTGCCGGGGCGCCGTTCTCAAGCTACCAGCTCTCCTTTGCCGGAGGCAACGAGTATACACAGTATCTCGCCAGTACCAACTTCAACCGGCAGGGCGATCCCCTGCCCGGCAACAAGACCTATCAGCGTGGCGGAGCCCTGCTCAATCTGTCCACTCAGTCCCGGGACCAGCGCTTCAAACTCAACAGCAGCTTCAGCCTCAATCTGGACCGCAACAACACGGTGCCGACCGATATCGCACAGTTTTATAACGTGGCACCCAACTATCCGCTGTACGACGAAAAGGGGGACTACTACTGGTTCCAGCAGAATCAGCAGAATCCCGCGGCCTATATGGAGCGATCGGC
Source organism: Sphingobacterium sp. InxBP1 (assembly GCF_026191775.1). Classification (NCBI taxonomy): domain Bacteria; kingdom Pseudomonadati; phylum Bacteroidota; class Sphingobacteriia; order Sphingobacteriales; family Sphingobacteriaceae; genus Sphingobacterium; species Sphingobacterium sp. InxBP1. The sequence continues at coordinate 451,778 of NZ_JAINDX010000048.1, forward strand.
GCTGTCGAAGTCAAAATCGCTGCTGGCCAATCTGTCTGCCGAGTATGCGATCCTGCCCGAGCTGACGGCCAAGATCAGCGTGGGCTACAACCTCAAGAGCATGGACCAGACGCGCCTGCTGCCCAATGCCGGATTCAATCCCGCCACCAGTACCGGCTCGATGGCCTCTTACGGCAATTCGGACTACGAGTCCTACATCGTTGAGCCTCAGCTCAATTACAGCAAAACATTTGGTAAGCACGATGTCAGGCTGCTCGCCGGCGGCACCTGGCAGCAGCGGGTCAGCGAGGGCAAATACATCGACGGCAGCGGCTACCCGAGTGATTCGCAGCTTGAAAACATGGCTGCAGCCGGAGCGCTCACGGTCCGCAACAACCAGTATGCCGACTACCGCTACCAGTCGGCCTTCGGCCGGATCAGCTACGCCTACGATGACCGCTACCTCTTCAATGTCAGCTACCGCCGGGACGGATCCTCGCGCTTCGGCCCCAACAACAAGTACGGTAACTTCGGATCAGTGGGCGCGGCCTGGGTATTCAGCAGCGAGGAGTTCCTGCGCGGGCAGTCCGTACTGAGCTTCGGAAAGCTGCGGGCCAGCTGGGGTGTGACGGGCAATGACCAGATCGGCGACTACCAGTATCTCGATACCTGGGGCACCAACTTTGCCTACCAGGGCATCTCGGGCCTATACCCGACACGGGTATACAACCCCGATTTTGGCTGGGAAGAAATCAGAAAGAAAGAGCTGGGCCTTGACCTCGGATTTTTGAAGGACCGCATCTTCATGACCCTCAACTACTACAACAATAGATCCGGCAACCAGCTGATCGATATTACCCTGGCGCCACAGACGGGCTTTACCTCCTATTTTGGCAATCAGCCGGCAAAGATCGAAAACAGCGGCTGGGAGCTGGAGCTCAGCAGCACCAATATCCAGCGGGAACAGTTCAGCTGGAAGACCAGCTTCAATATCACCTTTCCGTCCAATACCCTGCTGGAATATCCGGGGCTTGAGAGCAGCAGCGATGCGCGCCGCTACGTTATCGGCGAGTCCACACGCATCGTGCGCGGGTTCCAGTTCACCGGTGTGGATCCGCAGACCGGCATCGCCCAGTTCAGGGATGTGGACGGCGACGGCAAGATTACCGATTTCAATGACTACGTGACCCTGGGTTCAACCATGCCGCGCTATTACGGCGGCCTCAGCAACAACCTCAGCTATGGCCCGCTGAGTCTGGGCTTCATGCTGCAGTTTGTCAAGCAGGAAGGCCCCTCCATCGGCTATGGGCCACTGGCGACCACCATCGGTGCCATGGCCAATCTGGACGAATACGTACTGGGCCGCTGGCAGCAGCCCGGCGACATCACCGATATCCCACGTGCCACGGCCAATAGTGCCAACGAGGCCAATGTGGTGTACCGCAACAATTACCGGTACTCCTCTGCGGTCTGGGACGACGCCTCCTTCATCCGGCTAAAAAATGTGTCGCTCAGCTACGATATCTCGCGGTGGGCGCAAAAGATCCACATCAGCCGGGCCGCCCTGCAGTTTACCGCGCAGAATCTGCTGACCTGGACCAGCTTCAGGGGCATGGACCCCGAGATGCCCGGTTTTGACCGCAGCTACCTTTCGGATGTCAACCCCTTCGGGTCTGTACGCACCAGCGCCACACCGTCGTTGCGTACCTATACCTTTGGTGTGCAGCTCACTTTTTAATCAATCATGAAACGACCAACGAACTATCCCATGAAAAAATATATCATCTACAGTCTCTTTGCCACGCCGCTGCTCCACCTGTCCTGCAGCAAATTTCTGGAGACCGATCCACCGCGCACCGAAGTGGCTGCCGGCGCGGCTTTCAGCGACGCCAAAACCGCCAGCGCAACAGTAGCCGGGCTGTATACCAGCATGAACAATTACAACAACCAGTTTGCCAGTGGACTGATGACCATCGTCCTGGCGAGCCTGGCCGACGAGTACAATTCAGCCTTTACCACTTATGATGAGTATAAATACAATAAACTCAGTCCCGCCACCTCTTATCTCGACCGTCTCTGGTCCCAGCCTTTCAGCTATATCAACCATAGCAACAAAATTATCGAAGGTCTGGAAGCCTCGGCGCTGAGTGCTGAGGTCAAGGCAGAGCTGTCTGCCGAAGCCCGTTTTACGCGGGTATTCTGCTACTTTTACCTCAGCAATCTGTTCAACAAAGTCCCTCTGATCACGGACACCAAAAATCTGGAGGCCAACAACCAGAAAGGTCCAGCATCCCGGGAAGAGCTCTATTCCTTCATGGTGGAAGACCTCAGGCAGGCTGCTGCGGACATCCCCGATACCTACATCGGCACCGAACGCACCCGTCCCAACCGAAAAGCAGTGGAAGCCCTATTGGCCCGGGTATACCTCTACCGCTCGGACTGGGCCAATGCCGAAGCCACAGCCACCAAAGTCATCGGCGACAGCCGTTATGAGCTGTCCCGCGATCTGAATACCGTGTTCCTGAAAACCAGCAAAGAAGCCATCTGGCAGCTGCAGACCGTCAACCTCTCCACTGCTGGTGTCAATACCTGGGAAGGGTTCAGCATCGTTCCGGCAGTGGCCACAGCGCGGAGCTATTATCAGGTGTACGGCAGCACACTGGCAGATTATGGGGACGGTGACCTGCGTAAGGCCAACTGGCTGAAGCCCTATGCCGTCGGCAGTGAGACCCGTTATATGCCTTATAAGTACAAGGTGCGTACCGGTGCACCCGTCACCGAATACAACACCGTGCTGCGTCTGGCCGAGCAGTATCTGATCCGTGCCGAAGCCCGTCTCAACCAGAACAAGCTCGGTGCCGCCATCGACGATATCAATCATATCCGTGAGCGTGCCGGACTCGATGGCCTGCCCCACACGATGGCCAAAGCCGATATCGCAGTGGCTCTGGAAAAAGAACGGCAGCTGGAGCTGCTCGGCGAATGGGGGCACCGCTGGTTTGACCTGGTCCGGACCAACCGGGCCCTGCCGGTGCTCAAAGCAGCCAAAACAGACTTTAGCGAAAGCGACTTGAAAATACCGATCGCAAGTTCTATTCTATTGACCAACCCTAATCTCCAGCAGAATGATTAAACTACTCAACCTTTCGCTGCTGCTCGTCCTGCTGCAAACCGGCCCAGTGCTGCGGGCGCAGGTCCGCATTGTGCCGGCAAAAGCCGTGGCCGGTGATACCGTGACGATCAGCTTTAATCCCCGTGGCAGCGCTGCACCCAGTGCCGCAGGCCCCTTTTTCGTGGACTTTGGCTACTCCAACTTTTACGAGCTGCCCAGCCGGATGCCCATGCAGCAGCAGCATGGCCGCTGGCAGGTACAGTTTAAGCTGCCGCCTTATGCCAACTTTTCCTGCTTTACCATTTCCGATAAGGACAAGAAATTTGTGCAGCAGGCCAGCGACAGCAGCCAGTATGAAATTTATATCTATAAACAGGGCAAACTCATTGCCGGCAATTACCTCGGTAAATCCTATAGCGTGCCGGTGCAGAACAAGACTTCCGACCGTATCGTCGCCCTGCAGGAACATTACTTAAAGAAAGAGCTCAGCCTGTATCCCGACAACTATGAGGCCCGGCTGCGGCTGATCGCTCTGCAGATGAAGGAGAGCAGTCCCGCCCGGCAGTCGGAGCTGCTGAAAGAAGGGCTGGCCGTGATCGAGCAAAGATTCAGGAGCAATCCCCTCTCCGAGGGCAATCTCAACAAAGTGACGATGGGCTATCTGATCCTGGGACAGAACCAGAAGGTGGACTCGATCCGCCGTGTGGTGGTGGACGAGTTTCCGAACGAAAAGATCGGGATCTCCTACCGGCTCAATACGCTGCTGCGTGAGCCGGACTCGTCCGCGGTGGTGGCTGGGATACAGCAGCTGCTCGAGCGCCGCACGGACAGCAACAAGGAGGCCTTTGGCAGTGCCTACGAGTACCTGTTCAGCTACTCCGTGCAGCGTGGCGACAGTGTGGCAGCACGTACTTACCTGCCCCTGATCACCACCTGGGAGCCAGATCCCTACAAATGGCGCGCGTACCGCAGCTATGTGCAGCTGATGCTGGACCACAAGATCCTGCTCCGCGAAGCCTCCAGGCTCAATCTGTATGTTCTGGACAGTATCGCGGCATACCCCGTGAGTCTGATCCGCTATTTTCCCGAAACCGGCTATCTGGTCGCCCACGATCCTGCGCGGGCCGACAAAATCGAAGCAGTCAAGGCGGAGATCATGGCCAGCCAGGGACTTCTGGCAGCCCGGCTGAACCAGCCGGAAGCCGCCCGGCAGTGGTTTGCCCGGAGCATCCCCACGCTGAAGTCTCCGGCACTGCTGAGCGCCGTCGCCGCGCAGTACCAGCAATGGAATGATGCCGGAAGTGCCTTACCTGTACTCGAAGCTGCCTATCAGCAGGCGCCCTTTGACCCCAAGATCCGGCAGCTGCTGGAGGATGCAATCGGCCATCGGGGGATCCGTACTGCCGCCGACCGGCAGGCCTATTTCAGCAAGCTCGACAGGCAGTGGAAGCAGCATTACTATCAGGAATTTGCGCAGACCATCGGCAGCAGCCCCTTTCCGGCGGAGTTCAGCATCGTCGATATGTCGCGCAGGCCATTAGGCCCACAGGATCTGGAAGGCAAGATTGTGGTCATCGACTTCTGGGCGACCTGGTGCAAGCCCTGTATTGCCTCCTTCCCCTACCTGCATCAGGTGTACAAAAAGTATGCAGACGACCCCAAAGTGAAGTTTGTCGTGCTCAATTCTGGCAGCGGCAACAGCTGGGACGATGCCTACAAATGGGCGCAGGCCAATCCGCAATTCGACTTCCCCTTTTACTACAACCAGGACAAGAAACTGAGCAGCAAGCTCGATATCACCTCCATTCCGACCACGCTGATTCTCGACAGCAAACGCAATATCCGTTTCCGGAAAGTTGGATTTGAAGGTGAAAAGCTGCTACAGAGCCTGGATGCCATGATCGAATACCTAAAAGAACAGGAGCAGTAAAACCGGACAGCATAGACAGCCGGGGATTCGCACATAACGCTGCGCTTTATGTGCGAATCCCCCTATTTGTTGCTGCAGCGCCATCGCATGTCCACCTGATCAGTGCCGATAGCGTTCGAAGAACGCATAGGTGCGCAGCAGCTGATCGAGGCGCTGCCCGACGTCCCCTGAACGCGTGATCTCATGGTCCGCACCGGGATGCCTGACATATTCGGTCTGACGGCCTAGGTACTTGAGCTGTTTGTACAGGAAATCACTCTGTACGGGCCCTGTACGGTTGTCCTGCTCTCCATGGAAGATAAGCAGGGGTGTGCTTATTCTTTCGGCATGGCTGGTCGGCGATTGTGCCAAAAGAAGCTCCCGCGTTTCCTTTTCCCATGGAAACCCATCAAAATATCGCTTCAGCATGGGCCAGACATTGGCACTGCCAAAAAAGACGTAAAGATCATACACGCCCCGCTGGCTAGATGCTGCTCTGAACCGCTTGTCATGCGCCAGAATCCAGGTGGTCAGATAAGCGCCATAGGAACCTCCGGTGATAAACAGCTGCGCAGAGTCCACGATACCTGTCGCAAGCGTCCGGTCGACCGCTTCCAGTACATCGCGCGATGGTCCCGGTCCCCAGTCCTTAAAATTCGCTTTCAGGAAGTCTTCCCCATAGCCACTGGAACCACGTGGATTCGAAAATAAGACCGCATAGCCCCGCGCACGAAAGTACTGGTACTCAAGCCACATGCTGGCATCAGCGGGCCCGAACATTGAAGCTGGACCACCGTGGATCTCCACCAGCAGTGGGTACTGTCGCCCCTCACGGTAGTCTGCAGGCTTCAGCAGCCAATAATCCACCTCCAGCCCCTTTTCATTTCGAAAACTGCTTTTCTCGGCGATACCGATATTTTTTGTGGCCAGCCATCGTCGGTTGACATCACTGATGACAGTGGCATGTTTAAAGTCTGCATCTGCCCGGTACAGTTCCGAGGGATTGGCAAAAGTTGTTTTCGTGAAGAAGGCCCGGCCGCCGTCTACCCAATAATCGCCGATTCCCTCTTCCACCGGACTCAGCCTGCGGATTTTTCCAGTTTTCAGGTCAGCGCGATTGATGGTCCGCCCGCCTCTGTCCAATGCAATGAAATAGACCGATCGTTCATCCGCGGAAAACTGTACATTGGTCAGGCTTCGATCCAGTGCCAGGCTGAAACCTTTCCAATGCCGGGCGTCATAAATAAAAAGCTCACCTACGGTCAGTGAATTGTACTGTACACGATTTACCGCAACCCATTTTCCTGAAGCGGCCACCGCAGCAAGCTGATAGCGATGTATGCCGTCTCCCAATACAAGCTGCCGTTTACGCGTACGGAGGTCCAGCAGAACTAGGTCAGTGGATACCGTACGGTCCGGATGCAGGCCATTTTCCGTTTCCACACTAAATAGCACCCTGTCGTTCCCCAAAAATTCCGCAGCCGAATGGTTTCGAAACCCCTCACTTACTGGCACCTGCTGTCCCTTAGCGGCCAAGTCCAGAACATACCAATGCGTGAAGCGAAGCTCACCGGTCGTTGAATTTTCGGTCTGGAACTGCAGTTTGTTCGTTACTTTGGCAATACCCTGCCGTTCGTTGTGCTGCAGATAGGCCATGACCCCGGCCAGACTGCCGTCGCGGTCCTCCGCTGCGGGACCTGCCAGCAAAGAAGCCTGAAGACTGTCGCCCGGCTTCTCCAAAGGCCATGGCGGCAGTGTGCCCGCCGCATTGAAATCTTTGCTTTTTAAGAGTTCGTCCAGCGTATGGCTCACCGACAGGAGTACTTTGGAGCCATCTGGGCTGAAGTGTACCGTACCCAGCCCCTGCTCCAGTGCCGTGACCTGCAGCGGCGGCTGCCCGTCCGGCGGAAAGGAAAAGAGCTGCGGCTTCTTATTTCTGCCCTTGCCGATCGCCCATCTGCGTCCATCCGGACTATACAGAATCTGTGTAAACTGATGATCCCCCTGTATCCGCTCCGCCGCTGAAGGCGCTGCCGTCCTGTTCAGATACCAGACCGTTTCATAGCGGAAGCGGGTATGGTCGGATGTATCTGCGACTATTCCACGCACGGCATAGGCCAGTTCACTTCCGTCCGGCTTCACCTGCAGGTCGGTGATATTTTTGATCCGTAGCAGGTCGCTGGCCACGATCAGACTATCGCTCACCGCAGCGCCCGCAAACAGCGGAAGCGCAGCCAGCAAGAACAACAGCCAGCCGAGCCCATCTTTCCAGGTAAAGTACTTCCTATATTTCATTGAGTTTTTCGATTAGTTTCTGAGCAGAGATGTGGGCTTTGCGATGGATAAAATCGGGATCGGTGTTGTCACCAATTTCATAGACAAGAGCCTCGGCCCCATAGGTTTTATAGAGGTAACTATACGCCGTGTAGGTCGGTCCCCCCAGATAGAGGGGTTTGACCAGCGGCTCGTACCCGGGGATAGCCTCCCGGACGCCGGCTATCCAGCTGGGGATAAAGCCGGGAAACCGGGTTGGCAATGCAGGGTCCACCGTGTAGTAAATATCGCTTCCGGTCGAATGAAAATCAATGGCGAAATAGAGTTCGTTACCCTGTCCGCCTAATTCCCCTGCAAAGTAGTCGCGTAGCGCGGTAGTCTCCGGCTGGTTGAATTCGGACCAGTCCCGGTTGAGATCGGCCCCGTTAGCATTGGTTCGCCAGTGCCCCAGATCCACCCCATCGGGGTTCACCAGCGGGACCAGATAAATACGGAATTTATCCCTGAACAGCCGTGCATCTTCGGTATCGCCGAGCAGATATTCGACGAAACTGGCATAAGCGTAATGGCCTGTGATTTCGGGCGGATGCTGTCTTCCGAGGACCGCAATACTCTTTTTACCCTGTCGATTGCCTGCCACATAGACATTGATCGCCTTACCCAGCGCGGTTCTGCCCACTTCGACTTTCTGTACCTCGGCTGTAGGATTCAGCCGCTCTACCCACTCATATACCGTACTGGAAGGAATATTTGGCTGCGCAGAAATCCAGGTGCGTTCGCTGGAGACCGGGAGATCAAAAGAAGCACCACTTTGTCTGCGCCAGTGTGCACCATCGCTGCTCACTTTCGGATCATAACGATGCTTCACGCCCGATGGATAGTCCAGCGCTATACGGATCGTGGTATCCCGGACCGCCCAGACCTGAAAGCCATACCAGGGACTCGGATTGACCGGAGTCCGCTCCGGGGCGACCTGCACATGATAGACCCCATCACTGGATTTTGTCAGACCGTTCAAACGTGCTCCATCATAGTCGTTGGTAAAAAAGACACGTTGGTCAACAGAAAAAGTACCCCTTTGCTGTTTTACAATCGCCCTTGATTCTGTGGATTCATAGCCAATGGGGTCCTGTCCTTTAAAATCCTTTTTTAGTCCCGCGGTAGTGGGTTTCCCGGGATTAAACAGGCTATCCAGTACCCTGCCGAGCTCTTCGCCGCGCACATTCCGGGCGATAATGGTGCCTTCCCTATCCACCAGAAAATTGGCGGGAATCGCACGCACCGCATAGCGGGCTGCAATGTCACTGTTCCAATACTTCAGTTCAGACACATGCTGCCAGGTCAGGTGGTCATCTGCAATACCCTTCAGCCAGGCGGCTTTGTTTTTGTCCAGTGAGACGGCATAAATTGCAAAACCCTGAGACTTGTACTTTTGGTAATTCGCCACAATATTCGGGTTTTCCTTGCGGCACGGCGGGCACCAGGAGGCCCAGAAATCAACCAGCGTATATTTGCCAAGATGATCGTAGAGCGCCTGCGGCCGTCCGTCGGGATCATTGGCAACAATGGCCGGCGCCTTCCTGCCTACGGCTACCTGCCGGGTGACTGCAATAATTTTTTTGAGATCCTGTATGTAACGCGACTGTTGCTGCTGTTGCGAGAGCAGAGCAATATTCGCTTCCAGCTGTTCGGGAGACAGCCGATAGGACCATTCGCGGTACAGCAGATAAGCCGGTACGATGTTATCAGGATACTTTCGGATAAAAGAGCCGATATCAGGCCTGCGCTGCACGCGATATTCCTCAAAGATCTGCTGGCTTTTTGAGCCCGACAGCGATACCCTCTTTCTGTCGTCCGCTGCAGCATCGATCAGCAGCTTATTATCGCCTGTATCCAGGAATACATAGGCTGGGTCACCTTCCCGCTGTGTGGAAATGCCGTACAGATCCGGAAGCGGCAGCTGCCGCCGGAATGAAAACCCGCCGTTTGTGACCCGGGCAGAATCAATGACCGTAAATATTTTGTTTTCAAAACGCTGCAGATAGACAAAAGGGACGTCCGCGTTCTTCACCGTACCCTGGAGGGATAAGGTCTGCTGCTGTGCCTGCAACGATCCGGTAGTGCCGAGCAGTACAGTCATCATGAGTTTGGTCAGATTATTCATTGTTCAGATGATTTAGTTAAAAAGTTTATTGGTCGCCAGCTCTGTATTGGGTGCCGGAAAAATGTAGTTCTGTGCATTTACGGGTACGCTGGGTGTCTGTATACTGGCATCCCCTTTTGCGGGAAGTTCCTTTAGCTGGCGCAGGAGGTCATGCCCCCGCAGTCCCTCTCCGAGCAGCTCAATACGCCGTTCTTTGCCAATCGCCTGGAGGATGGACGTTTTGCTTGCCAGAGACGCCTCCGGGAATACAAAGTCTGCATCCGAGCGCTGGTGTACCGCCTTTAACAGCGCCGCCGCAAGAGCAAGCTGCTCCGTCTGTGCCGCCGCTTCGGCATAGTTCAACAGCACCTCGGCATAGCGGATCACCGGAATATAATCCACATAGGGCGAGGCTTTGGCGTACTTTTTTAAGTACTGCTTACCGGCATTGGCCAGCAGAAGACTACGCCGTCTATCCGCCTGCCCCCACTGGGTGTCGTTTACGATCCCACTGGGATTAAGATAATATTCCTTATTTATGTAATAGACATAGCCGATTGCTGACTGCCCCGACAGCGCATCCGTTGTGCTCATGGGCATACTGAGGATAGACTCCGCCGTGGTATAGCTGCCTCCAAACACCGTCGTGATATCCGGCTGCAGTTCATGGGCGACCCCCTGTTGCGCCTTAAATGGTGCGGCCTGCTGCGGAACGATCTTTTTTGCCTCTTCCAGTACCTTTGCATAATTACTGACCGTCAGATAAACCCGCGTTTTGAAAGCCCGTGCTGTATTTTTATGCGCCCGCGTTGTGTTGAGCAGGGCGGTTGAATAGCTGTCCGGCAAGTCCTTTTCAGCATCGTCAAGATCGCTCAGGATCTGGCTGTACACCTTGGCAACCGTACTGCGGGCCAGATCATTGTTGTTTCCGTCGACTTCCGCTTTCAGGCGCAGCGGCAGTCCCGGGGAAGCTCCCCCATCTTTGTTATAGGGCTGAGCGAACACGGTCACAAGGCTGAAATAAGCAACCGCGCGCAGGAACTTCGCTTCAGCAATATACGCTCTGGAAAGATCCGCACTGATCACATCCGTACCCGGAGTCAGCGCCTCGATCAGGATGTTAGCGCCGTTGATTGCTGTGTAGGCGGCAGACCACAGGTTGTTGATATCATTGGATCCCGAACTATAGGAGTTGTTCCAGCTCTCGTAGGCAGTGTAACTGTTGGCCGTGACGTTGATAAAATCCTCACCCCGGACATCCTGATAAAGCAGATAACGCCCACCGTACAGGCTGGCCCCTTTTAAGCTCTTGTAAATGCCGTTGACGACACCCTCAATGCGGGCCGGTGTATCAAAGACGTTTTTGTCGGATATGGATGTCGTCGGCACGGGAAATAATCCACTGTCCTTTGTACAGGAGTACAGGGCAGATACGAGTAATAATGCGCTGAGCAGGTAGCTCTTTGTGGTTATGTTAATTTTCATGTTTTCAGAGTTTTAGAATGATACATTTAAACCGGCCGCCCACGTACGGCCCTGTCCGATAGAATTCTTTTCCACGCCGACCGAGGTATTGGAATTGCCGTTGGAAGAGGACTCCGGATCAGTGCCCGAATACCCTGTGATCAGGAACAGGTTGGAAGCCTGCCCATAGATGCGGATGCTGGAGAGACCGACGGTATTCAGCAGGTTGCCACGGAAGGTGTAGCCGATAGTGAGCTGCTGCAGACGCAGAAAATCTGCTTTCTCAGCATTCTGATCGATCGAAAAGCCAGCCGAACCATTGGATATCACATCGTTGTAGACCAGGCGTGGTATATCGGTGTGCTGCCCCGGAGCAGTCCATCTGCCGAGTACTTCGACCGAATTATTGTAAAAACGCTGGTCCAGCAAGGTACCCCTAGTGCCGTTCATGACTTTGTTACCCCCGGCAAAGGTGAAGCTCACCGCTGCATCAAAGGATTTATAGCGCAGCGCATTGTTGAAACCGCCATACCAGGTTGGCAGGGCCGTCCCCAGCACCTGATAGTCAGCCACCGTGATGGGGCTCGCAACCCGACCGTCGAGGTAGGTCCAGTTGCTCTGTCCCGAAGCCACCGCAGCACTGTATTGTACGCGCTCCCCATTCTTATTGATAAATATGCGCTGGCCATTTTCGGGATTCACGCCATCCGTCACAGCACCGTACAAACTACCCACGGCATATCCGACGCGGGTGATATTATTGGCTTCGGTAGTGGTGTGCGTGTAACCAATGATATCCGCATTTCCGTCAGACAGTGATGTTACTTTATTCTTTACATGGGTAAAATTGAAGGCGGCGTTCCAGGTGAAATCGGCCTTTCTGATGATGTCACCACTGATGGCCACCTCGATCCCTCTGTTGTACATGCTTCCGACATTTTTGAGGATACTGTTGCCGGGGATACCCTTCGATGGGGACTGCGGCACATCCAGAATTAATCCGTTCACATTGTTTCTAAAATAATCGACGTCCAAGTGCAGGCGCTTGTTGGCCAGGTCGGCACTCAGCCCCAGATTCGTCTGTTCAGAAGTCTCCCAGCCCAGATCCGGATTACCGGCCTGGGAGAGGCTCCATGTGGGCGCGGTACCATATAGCGATGAGCTGTACAGATTGAGCGACTCATAGGCCGAGAGGTTGCCGTTGCCCACCTTGCCCCAGCTCCCCCGGAGGCGCAAGTCGCCCAGCACCGCAGCCAGGCTGCTGCTCTTATAGAAGTCTTCTTCAAACACAGACCATCCTAGCGACAGGCCCCCAAAGTCACCGTATTTGCTGTTGGCGCCCAGAGCCGAATTGCCGTCCCGCCTGAAATTGGCTGTCAGGAAATAGCGCTTGTCATAGTTGTAGGTAGCACGGACAAATGTCGAGCGGTAAAAACGTTCGGTGATGCTGCCTCCTGCTCCAGAGAGTGTGGTCCAACTGCCCTGAAAATTTTCAAAAAATGGATCAGAAGCATTATTCTGCGATGCATTCCAGCTGTCGTTGTCGTACTTCTGGATATCGTAGCCGAGCAACAGCGATAGCGCATGCCTTTCGGAAAAGACCTTGTCATAGTTCAGCGTGTTGGTAAAGTTCCAGTTGTTGCGCAGGCTGCTCACATTGGTTACCGATCCCCCATTTGAATAGCCAGAGGACCCCAGGCTGGGGCTCAGAAAGGTCTTCGTGGTCGAGAGGTTACGGTCTACCGCATAGGTGCTTGTGAATTTCAAACCTTTGAGCAAGCTGAGCGAAGCGTGCACATTGCCAAGGATATGATCATTGCGAGTGGTATACTTGCTATAGGCAAAGAGAGCTTCGGGATTATACAGCGTATTGGTAAACAGGTTGGCCCCGGGGCCCAATAATCCCGTGCTGCTCAGATTATATGTACCGTCATCGTTATAAGCCGACACATTTGGCGGCAAAGCAATCGCCAGCCTTGCTCCCCCGATCAGCAGCAGCTGGCTGCTGGGCAATGAGCCCGAATTTTTGGCATCGTTGAAGGTGTTGTTGTAGGTCAGGTTGCTGCCCAGCGAGAACCAGTCGTTCACTTTGTGTTCGATATTAAACCGCAGACCCTTTCGGTCAAAACTATTTTTCGCAAAAAAGCCTTCCTGATCCGAGTAGTTGCCCGAAAAATAATACTGCGTACTTGCATTCGCTCCGCTGACCGCTAAGCTGTGGTTGTGGCTATATCCGGTATTATAGACATGATCATACCAGTTTGTTTCGACGAGGTTGCCATTGGCATCATACTGCGGAAAGAAAAGTTCGCTCGCCACCTTGTCATTGTCCGCATTGCCGGACAGCACCTTGTTGTTGAGGACAGCCTCATTTTTGATCGCCATATACTGGCTGGCATTCAGCAATCTGGGCAGGCGAACAGCGGAGACAGCAGATCCCCAGACATCATAGGTCACCTTGGCGCGGCCCTGTTTCCCTTTTTTGGTCGTTACGATCAGCACACCACCGGCTGCCCTTGAACCATAGATGGATGTGGAAGCCGCATCTTTCAGCACATCGATCGATTCTATATCCGATGGATTGATATCCGCGAGCGGATTGTTGGCCACGTTGGATGAGCCGATATTGCCGGTATTGACCGGAATCCCATCGATGACAATCAGCGGATAAGAGCTGAGGGATATCGAATTGAGTCCCCTTATTCGTATGACAGGCGGATTATTGAGCAGTCCGTTGGGCAAAGAAATGCTGACCCCGGAGGCCTTGCCGGCCAGCGCCTGGTCGAAACTCTGTACTGGGATATCTTTGATCGCTTCGGCAGTGATACTCGATGCAGCCCCGGTAAAATCTTTGCGTTTTTGGGTACCATACCCCACGACGACCACTTCCTCCAGTGCGCGGTCGTCCCTGTGGAGCCGGACAGTGTCCCCCTGCTCGCGGATCAGCGCGGTCTGCTCCTTATAACCGACGGAGGATACCACGACACGGGCCGGCAGCTTTTGTCCGGTGACAAAAGCGAAACTGCCTTTTCGGTCGGTGGTCACCGCATGAGTAACTCCGTAAAGCCTGACTGTGGCCCCCTCGACAGGCTGTCCGCTTGCCGCATCGATCACCAGTCCCCTAAACGAGGCATTGACGATTGTTTTCGGGGAATCCTGAGCATAGGTGTAGCATGGCTTTTCGGCCAGCCCTGCCAGCAATAGGTAGGCAGAATAGTGTAGTAATCTTCTCTTTTTCATAGGTTGAATCGTTTAGTTAAAAAAATAGAGGTACTGGCCGTAAACCGTGTTTAGGACAGCAGGAAGCAAGCAACAGGCTAGCTATTGCTTTTGTAGTTAAAAGAACCGGAGGAAAAGGACTAGCTACACATTCGTCGCGCAGGGAACGCTTGGTGTGCAAACGGGAAAGATGACTTACTTTGACTAAAAGATGGGTTTAGATAATACTGTTTCATTTTTACTTTGTTTAGATAGTGATTAGATCGTTGCCAACGCCAATTGAAACGACGATGTACAAATGTAATAATAAAAACAAATAATGTATAGTAGATTAGTAGATTTTTTTTCTGTTTACGGTTACGTTTGATGAGCATACATAGCTCATGTAGCTGAAAGTATCTTCCTTGTTGCCGACCAGCACCCTTAATAATGCGTATATATGCACTTCTGGTATTATGAATAGGTCTATTATTAGGCAAACAAAAAAAAAATCTATAAAAACAGTAGACTTTATTGTATTCTATTTTTATATTTGCTTACCGTTTCTCAATTGGCGTTGGTAACGTTTTTTATTAAATGTAGTTTTAACAATTTAAATTCCTATGAGCAAGTATTATTTTAGACAAGCGATCTCTCCCAAAAACAGTCCCCTGCTGACCACCTTATTCTTCATGAAAGGGCGAATGTGCATCACATGATACAAGCCAGCTGAAAAGCTTTCGTTTTTTTAGAGTTCAAAATCAACCTAATCTACTGTTTTAATCATGAGTATAAACAATTGGAAACGATTGTCTGTGGCTCTATTTGTCTCATTTCAGTCAAGTAAAGTAGTCGCACAGCAACCAGTTTCACCTATTATCAATGCAGATCTTATTGGTACACTACTTGATGCACGGACCAATAAGCCCATCGCTGGAGCGACCGTACAACTAGACGCGGTCACACACCGTGTACAAACCGATACCTATGGCCGTTTTTCCTTCCGAACAGGTCAAAAATTACCTTTTAAGATTATTGTGAGCCATCTTGGTTATGTTTCGGACACCCTCATTGTACAACGCTCGCCTGTAGAAATCAAACTGCAGCCGAACGACCGTCAGCTTGACGAAATTGTTGTCGTCGGCTATGGAACGGCCAAAAAAGGCGATATTACAGGTGCACTTTCCCAGATCAAGGGGCAGGATCTCAATGATCGGCCAATAGCGAATATTGTGCAGGGCATACAGGGTAAAGCAAGCGGTGTGGACATTACCTCAAATAACCGTCCCGGTGGCATAGGAACCATACGTATTCGCGGTAACCGTTCTATAAATGCTTCCAATGAGCCACTGTATGTGGTCGACGGAATTCCAATATCTGCCAGTGAAGCCGCTATTATTAATCCAAAAGACATCGCCTCCATCGAAATTCTAAAAGACGCTTCTGCAACGGCAATCTATGGTTCACGTGGTGCAAACGGCGTTATATTGGTTTCACTTTTGGAAGGAAAAAAAGGACAGGTCTCCGTGCAGTACAATGGATCATTATCTTTCGATCAAATCCATTCGACCACAGACTGGATGGATTCAAAGGCGCTTTTGGACTGGCAACGGCAGAGCCACATTAACGGGGGGACCTATACAGGAAAATATGGCACAGCGCCCGATCCTGATTTTGATATTCAAAATTTTGGCGGTGGCGAAACCTATGGTATCGAGTCCATCCGAAACGCGTATAGCTGGGGAGCAGACGGCAAACTGTTACTTCGTGACGCTACTGCGGAGGAGATTGCGAAAGGATATGCACAGCAAGTCCCCGTATTTAATGGCAATAATCTTCTCAATCAGGATTGGGCAGATCTGGTGACGCGCCTTGCAAAAACCAATAACCATAGCATCTCGCTCTCTTCGGGTAACGAAAATTCGAGCCTTTATTTGTCAGCAGGCTTGCTGGATCAACAAGGAGCCATGATCGATCAGGACTATAAGCGCTATACCACGACTTTAAAAGGTGATGTTTCTCCACGGAAATGGTTAAAGTTGGGCCTGTCAACAATAGGCAGTTACTCCATTCAGAATTATGGCATGGCCGATAATACCGCCAATTCGGGCGGAAAAGACTCCTACAGCCAAGCCCTTGCACTCATGCCCTATGCGCCTGCTTATGACGAAAATGGCCTTCTCTTAAACACCAATCGCACAGGTTTATCGGCTCATAATGTGTTGCTAAATATTGAAAACAGCAAAAATGAGTACACGCAGTACAGTGTGCTTTCCAATGCTTTTGCGCAGCTCAATTTTACTCCCTGGCTAAAATATCAGCTTAAATTTGGGGTACAGTATACGGGTGTGGAAAATGGTTCCTTCTATGGCCCTGACTATACCAACCCGTTTTCTGCAGTGGGTACGGCTCCTCTGATTGGCTATAATTCCCATAGTAAAAGATTATCCTGGGTGTTTGAGAATATGTTGACGTTCGATAAAAAATGGACTGATCAGTCGCTGAAAGTGGATGCCTTGCAGTCGTCACAGGCAAATAGATCCAATGGCATTAATATCCGGGCACAGGATATCACCTTTCCCTCCTCGCTGTGGTACAATCTGGAGGCGAATGATCTGGGGCGCCCCATGAGCTATGGGACATCCTATAGCAAATACACACTTCTTTCGTACATGCTAAGAGCCAATTATGCCCTGAAAAATAGATACCTCCTTACAGCTACCGGACGATGGGACGGTGCGTCGGTACTCGCCCAGGGACATAAGTTTGATTTCTTTCCCTCTCTGGCGGTAGCTTATAAACTGGAAGAAGAACCCTGGCTAAAACAGATCAAATGGGTCAATCAGCTGAAAGTCCGCTATGGAATTGGCGTGACCGGCAATTCCTCCGTATCTCCCTACACCACCTCGGGAACAATCGCCGGAGCAGCCTATGTTTTTGACGAGACCCAATATCCGGGCTATAAATCATCCTCCATGCCAAATGCAGGTCTCGGCTGGGAAAAAACTGTTCAGCATAATGTCGGACTGGATTTTGGATTTCTGAACAACAGGATATCAGGTTCGCTCGAATGGTATAAGGCGAATACCAAAGATCTCCTGCTCAGTCGATCCATTCCTCCAGTATTAGGTTACAACAGTATACTGGGCAATATCGGTAAGACGAGTAACAGCGGACTTGAAATCTCTGTATCAAGTAAAAACGTCGACCGGCCAGATTTTTCCTGGAACACCACCCTGACCTGGAGCAGAAACCGCGAGAAGATCGTCGAATTGGTCGATGGTAAGGTAGATGATGTAGCCAATGGCTGGTTTATCGGGCAACCTATAGCCGTATTTAGGGACTATGTATATGACCGGTTGTGGCAGCAAACGCCCGAAGATCTCCGGTTGATTGAACTTTATAAAAAAATTGGCAACATCACCGCTTTGCCGGGACAAGTAAAGATTAAAGATCAGCAACTGGTAGAAGTGCCGGCCGGTACCGACGGTGCCAAATCTGTAACCCTCACATCCGGTGAAACCGTCACCTATCTTGACAACGGATTTGGAACCATAAACGACAGTGATAAAGAGATATTGGGCAGCAATAGGCCCAAATGGAGCGGCGGCATTGTCAACGCTTTCCGTTACAAACACTGGGATCTTTCTTTCTTTGTCTATGCCCGTATCGGCAGCCGCTATTATGGTGCACTGCAGACGTATGGACGCCGGATAGAAAACGATGTATGGAGTTCCGAAAACACCTCGGCTTCTTTTCCCCAGCAGACGACCGCAACGTTTACGAACTACAATGCTGCACGGAATTATACCAGTGGCAGTTTGGTCTCGTTGCGCTATATCTCCTTGGGCTACACGTTCAAACAATCTTTGTTGGATAAGCTCAATATTGGAAGTCTGCAGGTATATGCACAGATCCTAAATCCGGTGATCTGGGGTGGCGAAGCTGTGAAAATAGGCCTTAATCCAGACGATGTGAATGGCTGGGACAATGCTGCCGCAGCCCAGCGTGGTGGTCAGACCGCCAACACCATCTTATTGCGCAGTGCCGTTCTCGGCTTGAGAATGGGTCTTTAAATCTATAGTACCAACAAAACATGAGACTTGAAAAATATACGATAAAAACCGCAGCCCTCTGGGCTATAGCAATGCTTTCGACAGGAGCAGGATTAACGTCATGCAAAGACTTTCTCAAAGAAGAAATGGTCTCTACGATCACCCAAGACTATTTTGAATCTGAAAAAGGACTTGACGAACTGGTCGTTGCAAATTACAACATCTTACGGTGGAAATATGGGTTTATGGAAGGCCCCTTTCTTTTTGAAACAGGCAACGATATCACTGAACCACTCGATAATGCCTGGGCAACCTTCAGCCCCGCCGTGTGGTCGCCATCAGGTGCTGCCGGCGAATATGCCAATAATCTGATCGGCTATTATCAAACCCAGTTATTGGGAGCCTATCCGATTATAAACGATTGTAACAAAGCTATCGAAATCATTACCGAGAGAGCGCCGGGAAAATATGCAAGTGATGCCGCCTATGCCAATCAAAAGCTTTCCGAACTCTATTTTCTGCGGGCTTATGCCTATTACCTGCTTGTTACCCAATTGGGAGATGTTCCCTTTCCGCTGAAAAGCAATAATAGTCTTCCTGCAAACTTTTATCTGCCTAAAACAAATTCGGCGACCATTTATGCCAAATTAATTTCAGACCTACGATTTGCCGAGCAGTATTTACCTGCTGCCGGGCAGACCCAGCGTGGCCGGATTACCCAAAATGCTGCCCTGCATTTCCTGGCAAAACTTTACCTGCAGCGCCATCAGGCTGCAGCCTTTAAACCCTACCGAAATGCAGACGGTACCGTAGACCCAACAAGCCCGAATGCATACCAAGGGCTATTATATAAAGGGGAAGGAAGCGCAGATTTGGATTCCGCCATTTATTATTCCTCACGGGTCATCAATTCAGGTATCCGTCTTGCCTCAAATTATTGGGACCTTTTTGCCATTGAGAAAGGCAATTGGGCGAACGAAACAAATGCAGAGATCATACTGCAGGCCTCCTATGGCAATAATTTGGACAATGGCCGCTACGGTATGCGCACCAATGCAGCCTTTACCGCCGATTATCGCAATGCAGCCTGGAATATCCCGAGCTGGACCTGGTCCTATGGCCTGCTAAAAGGTCAGGGATTTTTGCCCTCTGACTGGGGCTATGATGTATTTACGGATAAAATCAACGATTCCCGTTTTGAAAAATCCTTCCAGCTCGAATATCAAAGTGCCTCTTTCGATAACGCCTCCCAATCGGACGGTCCCGGACTGGCTTATACGGATGCAAAGAATGCTTCCCTAACCTGGCAAACAAATGAAGCCGAGTTCTTTAATGTGAATATCAAGCCCAGCTATAACCGTCCTTCGTGGAATGGGCGTAATGCCGTGGCTGGACAGCGGAAAATCGGAACTGCCGACCTGGGGCTTGTCTTTCTTGAAAACAGCAAAGAAACGGCTATCGATATCAGTGAAGCTCTCGCACAGCCCTATATACTCTATCCACGATGGATTAAGGACAATGGAAAATACTATTACCGAAAGACAGGCGCTGACCGGTACAGTGGAAACGCAGGGCTACTATTGAACCGGAAAGTACGTCCTTCTTCACGCAAATTTATCGATCCGAATCGCAGTACGGTAGACAACCATTTTGGCACGCGTGACGTGGCCATTTTTCGCCTTGCCGAAACTTTCCTGATCCGGGCAGAAGCCTATGGCCGAAAAGGAGACTATGCCAGTGCTATTGCCGATATCAACAAATTACGAAGCCGGGCTGCCTATAAGGCCGGAGAAAACCGGGCCGAAGTATTGGCCCGCCTATACCCAGGAGCCGAATCATTGCGCGCGGAAGAACGCTCTTACCCCTACCGCTCCGCGACGGCCACTTTTGATAAAATTAGAGTGGATGCTTCCTATTGGGACGGAAGCTCTATGAAATCCAAGGCCGAACAATATCCTCCCGAGGCGAATACTGAATTGAAACGTTTTGTTCATTTTATCTATAATGAATACTCGCGCGAGTTTAATACAGAGCAGATTTTATACGAAGGAATACACCATGCAGGTATCCAGCTGGAGCGTATGTTGCATCATGCACAGCTTGCCTCAAACCGAAGCACGGGCTGGCCCAGATCCGATAATCCATCCGGCGTGAATGGTCAGGACGGAAATGGAAAGGGAACCTTTTCGGCAGCGCATACATTCAAACCCTTTCCGCAATCGTATATCAGTATGTTAACCGATAAAGATGGTGTCCTTCTGGACGAAACAGCACGTCGTGTCTATCAAAATCCCGGATATTAACCTTTGTTAAAATGAAATTGAACAGACGGAAATTTTTAAAAAACACCAGCCTGCTCGGCTTGGGCATCGGGCCGCTCGCCAGTCTGAAATTATATGGCCGCCCAATCCCGGCTACACATCAAAGCGGTGACAGTCCATCAGATGCCACTTTGGGTATTCCATTGAACTGGATTGACCGGCAGCAGGAAGCACCCTATTTGGGCACAACTTTCGGTGTCCCCTGGCCAGAAGGGAAAGTTAAGAAACGGCAGCAGTTTGAGCTTCGCGATAGCCATGGTCATACGGTCCCCATCCAGACCTGGCCATTGGCCTTCTGGCCGGATGGTTCAGTGAAATGGTCGGCATGTGCAGTTGCTGATCCATCTGGGCTGGCGCAGGATAAACTTTTTTTGACAACCAGTGAGCACACACCGCCAGGTATTCTGGTACAGGAGCGCGATCAGTCCATCACTGTCGACAATGGGTTTTTAAAGGTGACTTTCGGAAAGACCGGAAATGAGCTGCTGCAGGAAATCTGGCAAAACGGCCGGCTCGTTGCCAGAGCCGGTATCTTGCAGATATGGATGCAGGATGCTCCTGACGGGGAACCCGGGAACAAGTTAAATAGAACTGTGTGGCAGTCTTATATCGATAAAACAGCCATAGAAAACAGCGGCAGCCAGCGGGTGCTCATTCGCGTGGAGGGAATACATCAGCAGGGCGAGCTTAAAAAAATTCCGTTTATCATCCGTTTTTATCTTTACCACAAGTCGCCTACGATAAAAATAATACACACCTTTTTATATGACGGTGATGAGCAGCATGATTTTATCAAGGGAATAGGTCTGTCCGTTGTGATGCCTCTGCAAGATACGCCGACTTACAACCGTTACGTTCGTTTTGTCGGTGAAGGCGGAGAAGTCTTCTCCGAAGCTGTAAAGGGACTCACTGGACTGCGACGTGATCCAGGGAAAGAAGTGCGTGACCGCCAGCTGCAAGGTCAGGAAGTCAAATGGGAGGAAATTGCTGAGGCGGTAAAAAAAGGGATGCCTTATATTCCAGAATTTGGAGATTATACCTTGCTCCAGGCACATCCCTCTGCCAGCCGCATAGAAAAACGCACGAGATCCGGACATGCCTGGCTCCATAGCCATGATGGCGGAAGAGCTATGGGAACCTTCTACCTTGGGACACCTTCCTATGGTATCGCTTTGGGTATCCGCAACTTCTGGCAGAGTTATCCCGGCCAGCTTGACATCCGTGATGCAGCATCTGATGAAGCTACGCTGACAGCCTGGTTGTGGGCTCCTATGGCCGAAGCCATGGATCTGCGATTCTATCACGACGGCATGGGTCAAGATAACTATGAAAAACAATGGGAAGGCCTGGAAATAACTTATGAGGACTATGAGGCAGGATACGGAAGTCCGGTCGGCGCAGCACGTACTTCCGAATTATATTTATCATGCTTTGAGCAGACCCCATCGCCTGAAAAATTGGGGCGACTGGCACAGGCTTATCAGCAGCCGCCACTGTTGTCGGCCAGTCCCTCTTATCTCTACGAGCATAAAGTATTCGGTGGCAACTGGGGGCTTCCGGACCGGAGTTCGCCACTAAAATCAGCACTGGAAGATAAACTGGATGCACTTGTTGCTTTCTATCAGGGCGAGGTCGATCGTAGGGGCTGGTACGGATTCTGGAACTACGGAGACGTCATGCATAGTTATGATACGGATAGACATGTCTGGAAATACGATGTGGGCGGTTTTGCCTGGGATAATTCCGAACTGGGTACCGACCTTTGGCTTTGGTATTATTACCTACGTTCGGGCAATCGGGATTGTTTTCGTTTTGCCGAAGCCATGTGCCGTCACACTGGAGAAGTAGATGTACATCATCTGGGACGATTTGCCCCCTTAGGAAGCCGTCACAATGTGATGCATTGGGGCTGCAGTGCCAAGCAGCTCCGTATCAGTACGGCGCTCAACAGAAGATTTTACTACTACCTTACGGCGGATGAACGTACAGGTGACCTACTGCGTGAGCAGTTGGAGGCCGCTTATAGGCTGCAGGATGTTGTCGCACTTCGAAAACGTGTGAACGAACCTATTGTCGCGCCAAAAGGCAAAGCTTTAGTAGGTTTCGGGACCGACTGGGGAGCCATCGCCGCCGCATGGTTTACTGAATGGGAACGCACTCTCGACCCCAGGTTATTGGCCCGCCTCAAAGCGAGCATGCACAGCATTGCTGACCAACCGCAGGGATTTTTCACAGGTTTGAGTCTGTTGGACATAGCTTCAGGCAAATTTGACCGCCAAAAAGATAAGACCGTGCACGTATCGCATCTGAATGCTGTGTTTGGACTTGTTGAGATCTGTCAGGAAATACTGCAGGTAATTCCTGATAAAAGATTTGAAACAGCTTGGTTGCAATACTGTCGCTTATACAACGCATCCGATGAAGAGCGGATACATGAACTGGGTACGAAAGAAGGTAAGTTTAACTTACGAAGCAGCCATGCGAGGCTCACCGCTTATGCCGCTTTCAAACTGGGCGATGATTTGATGGCAGAAAGAGCCTGGCGGGAACTGCTTGGTGAAAGTACCGGATCCATTGAAAAAGCTACTGCTATACCACTCGTAAAACACGTCCACAATCAGCAGGAATGGAGAAATATATCAACAAACGAAGCAGCCCAGTGGAGCTTAAGTACGTTTCAGTGTCTGCATTATGTAGGTAACTTTCTAAAAAGATAAGTTATGGTCAAATTTTATAAAAGGTGTTATTTAACATTGACTTTGCTGCTGTCCATTCATTTCATTAGTACAGCGCAGGAAAAGTCGACATGGAAAGTACCATTAAACGAAATAAACCGATGGATCATCGAACTGGAGTATCCCGACAAGTCGCGTGTTGAAGCGACTGACGAAGGGCTAGTAATTGATTCCTATGGCGGAGCCACGTTATGGCTAGACACCTTGCTGACTGGCGATTACCTCATCCAATACGAGCGACAGATAAGTCTTGACAAAGGCAAAAACAAACGGCTCTCCGACCTGAACCAATTTTGGCTCGCACAGGAGCCGCACAACGGAACAAAATTGAAACCTCGGAATGGCAGCTTAGACAGTTACAATGACCTTACACTTTTCTATGTGGGTATTGGCGGCAACAACAACAGCACAACGCGGTTTCGCCGGTATGACGGGTCTGGCGAAAGGATACTTTTGGCAGAGAAAAATGAAAAGCCTTTTTTACTGGAGGCAGGGCGATCCGATACAATCAGCACATTTGTCCGTACATCAAAGAGACAAACAGAAGTGTGGATGAACGGTAAGCTCCTATTCGCTGATGAACATATCCAAAATACCAAAGGCTATTTTGGTCTGCGGCTTACCGCAAGCCGACAGGTCATCAAATGGTTAACAATATCCAAATTATAGCCAATTCAATATGTGAATTGCGCGACACTGAAAACGAAAATACATCAAAATGAAAATATATCTCTACCTTTCACTTTGCTTCCTCAATCTTGTTCCCTGTTTAAGAGGACAATCTCAACACAGAACATCCGTAGATTCGGTCCAAAAAAAATACAATGTATTGTTTCTGATTGCAGATGACCTGCGGACAGATATGGGCATATATGGACATCCTTTGGCTCATACACCCCAGCTAGATGGCTTAGCAGCAAAAGGCGTCTGGTTTGAACATGCCTATTGTCAATATCCACTATGCAATCCCTCCAGGTCGTCCTTGTTAACAGGAAAGCGCCCCACTACCAGCGGTCTTTATGGCAATAGAGAATGGTTTAACGCGTCTTTTCCAGATTGGATCAGCCTTCCTAAATATTTTAAGCAAAACGGATACAAAACCATTCGAAGCGGTAAGGTGTTCCATGGCGGCATAGATGACACTGAGGCCTGGGATATTGGAGGAGAGAGCCGCCGATATGGCACGGTGATCAATGCTGCTGCTCCGGCTGCTGTAGATTCACAGTCCTACTGGCAAAGCTATACAAACTCACCTCCCCGAATCGAGCCCTATGCATCATCATCGTCATCAGACAATTGGGCAGCCTTAACAGGTGAAGATGCAAAGTTATTGGGTGACACGAAAGTGGCCGACAGAGCCATTGAATACTTAGAAGAACTCAAAAAAAACGATCAACCCTTCTTTTTAGCCTGTGGTTTTTCAAAACCACATACACCGTTCATCGCCCCAAAGGAATTCTTCGATCTATATAATTTGGACAGTATCGTGCTGCCACCTGATTTTTCATCGCTGCCCGGCATCCCCGTGGGATTCCCGGCCGGATCCATCCGCCGGAGAAATGCTGATTTTTTCGTTAATCGCACAGCATCGCCACAGGAAGCCAAAGAATATATTAGGGCCTATCTAGCCTGCATCAGCTATATGGATTGGAATGTCGGCCGTGTGTTAAAGAAATTGGAGGAATCCGGATTAAAAGAAAACACCATCGTGGTCTTTTGGAGTGATCATGGGTATCAACTCGGTGAAAAAGGAAAGTGGTCCAAGGCCGGTTCATTGTGGGAACAGGGTACCCGTGTGCCTTTTATTATTTACGATCCACGCGCTGAGGGCAATGGTAAGCCATCTCCACGTGTTGTGGAACTGCTCGATATTTACCCAACTCTAGTCGACTTATGTGGACTACCCAGCTATAAAGGCCTAGAAGGAAAAAGCTTAAAGCCATTACTTTATGAACCCGACAAAACCTGGGACAGACCTGCTTATACGGTTTGGAGTGAAAACGGAAAAGGTGTTACAGGAATCACTGTTCGAACTGAAAAATGGCGCTATGCGGAATTTTTCGGCCATGGTGCCGGAAAATCGCTGACAGATGTGCTTCGCGATCCCCATCAACTGACTAATCTGGCAAACGATCAGCACTATGCAGACATAGTTGATTATTTTCACCAACTGGTCATTCAGCAGGTAGCCGGAAAGGCAGAGCCCGCCCCTCCTACAAAATAACAGCTCTTCTCATTTAAATAACCAAGAGTCCTTACATGAAGGGGGACCCTTGGTTATTTAAGTTCTATTTTGCGTTTTTTATGCACTATTTACACCCTATTTATTCGTGATCTATGCGTTTTTAATGCGTGATCTTGCGTTTTGTTATCTTATTGTTAATCCTTTATTAACACAAACTTTATACTGGGTGACTAGCTTTGCCGAATCCATGGCAGTGATTTCTGCTCTATGATTTGTCTATTATGAAACAAGTGAAAAAAGTTACCTCATCGTTCCAGCGATACTCCGGGCGTACAAGCCGCGCATTTTTACTGTTGGTCGGATTGGGTTTTGCACCGGCAGTGGCGCATTCCTTTTCTCCTCACGGGAACAAACACGTATGGTTGAACCAGCAGAAAATATCGGTATCCGGTACGGTGCTGGACGACAACACCCGTCAGCCTATAGCCGGTGTGACGATCACCGCAGGCGGCAGGCCCTTGACAACGACAGATAATCAAGGTCGCTTTACCCTCCAGGTCGACGCTGGTCAGCAAGTGACCTTTCAAAGCGTGGGCTATGAACCATTAGCACGACAATGGTCGGCAAACGCAACCAACGCATCCATCACCTTACATAGCTCCGACCAGAAGATGGAGGAAGTCGTGGTGACGGCCCTGGGCATCAAGCGCGAGCAAAAATCCCTCGGATATGCCGTGAGTAAGATCAGTGGCCAACAGATGACCGATGCGACACCGAGCAACTGGGTGGATGCCATGAAAGGTAAGGTCGCCGGACTCAACATCACGCAGGCAAGCAGCGGTCCCTTAAACACCGCGCGCATCAACTTACGGGGCGACCGCTCATTGGATCCAACCAAAAACGAAGCGCTGATAGTCGTGGACGGTGTTCCACTGGTCAATGGCCGGTTTAGTTCAGGTGTGACGGATGCCTATGGCGCCGGTTCCAGCGGTGCAGACAAAGATATTCCCGTAGATTTTGGAAATGGACTGGGCGATATCAACCCCGATGACATCGAATCCATATCCGTGCTGAAAGGCGCTGCAGCGACCGCACTATATGGTAGCCGTGCCGGAAATGGCGCACTGATTATTACCACCAAATCCGGAAAAAGAAACGGTAAAGGCATTGGCGTAACCGTCAATTCAAACAGCAGTTTTCAAAATGTATTAAAATGGCCTGATTTTCAATATGAATACGGACAAGGTAACTTAAACCGCAATGCCAATGGCGATCTGTATTATTCCTACGGACTGACTGAGGATGGTCCCAACACCGGATCGACCTCCAGTGCCTGGGGACCTAAATTTGACGGGCAGATGTACTTCCAGTACGATCCAGAACTGGAGACAACAGGTACCGAACGGACACCATGGGTACCCTACAAGGACGGCGTCAAAGGTTTCTTCCGCACAGGAGCGACCTATATGAACAGCGTAGCATTCGACGGCGGAACGGACAAATTTACCGCAAGAACATCACTCACGCATACCTCGAATAAATGGATCATGCCCAATACCGGGTTTGAGCGCCTTGTGGCTGCCTTCAATGGTTCGGCCAACCTAAGCGAAAAGCTCAAGATTAATTTCAAGGCCAACTACACCAACAAAAGCAGTGACAACCTTCCCGGAACGGGCTACAACAATCAGTCCATTGCCTACTTCATGATCTTCCAAAACCCGAGTATTGACCTCAACTGGTACCGGCCGAGATGGAAGAAAGGAAAGGAGAATCTCGAGCAGATCCATCCATTTAGCTCCTATATCGAAAATCCATTTGTCATTGCCTATGAAATGACGAATAGCCTGGTAAGCAACGGCATCGACGGTATGCTGCAGGGAATATACACCTTTAACCCCAAATGGGAGCTGATGCTTCGCTCGGGTATCAATATGCGTTCAGACCGCCGCGAACAAAGACGGCCCTGGGACACCGCCAATTTCCCTAAGGGATACTATAAGCAGCAGGACCTGTTCTATATGGAATCCAATACCGACGCCTTGCTTTCCTACACCGACAAGCTGAGCGAGTATTTCAGCCTCCGGACATCCTTGGGCGGTAACGTGATGAAGCGTGATATGAAGGAAGACATTGGCGTGGCGCGCGGGTTGATCTCGCCGGGTGTTTACAAATTGAGCAATGCACTTACCAATGCCGTGGCCGAAAATACGCTGATAAAAAGAGAAATTCAAAGTGTGTTCGGTCTGGTAAACCTGTCCTGGAAAGATAAAATCTTTCTGGATGTGACCGCACGCAACGACTGGTCATCTACCTTACCAGCCAACAACCGGTCTTATTTTTACCCTTCGGTGAGCAGTAGTTTTGTGTTGAGCGAGCTCATGCCGATGCCATCCGCGGTATCTTTTGCAAAATTGAGGCTCTCCTGGGCACAGGTCGGTAACGACGCAGATCCATACAGCACCATCAAATATTTTGCGACATCCATTTTTCCGGGATCTGCCGAGGCCCCTTCGGTGCTGCATAATGCAAATCTGAAACCCGAGATATCCACATCCACCGAGGCCGGACTGAATCTTGCATTTTTAAATAACCGGTTGACGACGGATATCAATTTTTACTACAACCGGTCCCGTAACCAGATCCTGACCGTTCCGCTGGACGTGAGCACCGGTTTCAGCCAAGCTGTCATTAATGGCGGTTTGATCAGGAACCAAGGCTGGGAACTGAGCGTGTCGGGCACACCCGTCAAAACAGAAAACTTCCAGTGGACGGCAACCGCAAACTGGTCGAAGAATAACAACAAAGTACTGGAGCTGACAGAAGGTGTCGAAACACCGTATCAGATTATCTCCAGCAGCGGTTCTGGCGCCGCAGAGATCCGGGCAACCATTGGCGGTTCGACAGGAGACCTGTGGGGTTATGGTCTTGTACGCAATGAGCATGGCGACGTGCTGATTGATGCAAGCACCGGTCTGGCTGTCCGCCCTACGGATAAGGTCAAGATCGGAAATGCCTACGCCGACTGGCGGGGCGGCCTGCACAACGAGTTCCGTTACAAGAATATCTCCTTTAGCTTCCTGTTGGATGGACAGTACGGTGGCATTGTCTACTCCCAGACACACCACAAGATGACCGAGCAAGGTAAGCTGGAGCATACGCTAAAAGGCCGTGAGACCGGATTTATCGTCGGAGAGGGCGTGGTGGACAATGGCGACGGAACCTATCGCCCCAATACCAAAGAGGTGGCTATCAATACCTGGTATGGCGACTACTATCGCCGGGCCAATATGGAGACCAACAGCTTTGATGCCTCCTATCTGAAACTGCGCGAGGTCCGCCTGGAATTCGGGCTGCCCAAAAGCCTGGTGTCGCGCTGGAAGATGAACAGTGCATCGATTGCATTTTTTGGCCGTGACCTATTGATGTGGTCCGACTTCCCGATGTATGATCCGGAGACAGCCGCATTAAATGGTGCCACGATCATGCCCGGTGTGGAGATGGGACAAATGCCGAGCACACGTACGTTCGGAATTAATCTGAAAGCTAACTTTTAAATCGAGACCAATGAAAATCAAACATATCAGCATTGCACTTCTGTTGTCGGCCATGGTCGGACTGCAGGGATGTACCAAAAACTTTGATGAAATCAATACTGATCCCAACAAAGTCGAAAATGTGACCCCCAGTGCATTAATTACGCCTACGGTATACGGCATGTCAACCTATTTCACTGTACGGAGCAACGACTTTACCTGGGAAATCATGCAGACCGGCCTGGCCAATCCGAGTGCGGCCAATGGCGTACACCGGTATTATTTTACCGAAACCTCCGGCGACGGTACATGGAATACCTGTTACCGGTACCTTCGGAATATCCGCGAGATGGAATCGGCAGCCGAAACAAGCGGACAAGCCGTTTACAAGGCCGTGGCCACCACCTTAAAGGCCTATATTGCCGGCCTGTTGACCGATAGCTTTGGCGATGTGCCGATGTCCGAAGCACTCCGTGCCGAAGAGCACATCAACCAGCCCAAGTTTGACAAGCAGGAGCAGATTTACGCGGATATGATCGCAGCCTTGGAGACCGCAAACACGCTGTATGCCGGCGAGGAAGCAATGACTGGAAGTGACCTGCTCTACAACAACAAGAAAGAGCTGTGGCGCAAATTCAACAACTCACTCCTGTTGCGCTATTACCTGCGCCAGTCCAAACGCATTCCAGCGGCGGCAAAGATCAAAAACATCCTGGATAACCCCGCACAGTATCCGATCTTTACTTCCAATGAAGATGCTGCCATCGTAAAGATCACAGGTCTGTCACCCTACGATTATGCCTGGGGAAGACGGCAGGATTATGTCAATTTTACGGCGATGGCCGAATTTTTCGTGGATAATCTAAACACCCTGAATGATCCGCGCCGTCCGTTTATCATGACCGAGGCGACCGAAATGGTCAACGGCAAACCCGTAAAAATAGGTTATAAAGGGATACCTGCGGGACACTCCGGCGACCTATCCGCTTATAAATTTAATCCGAGCACCCCAAATGGTGACCTCATGTACCCAGAGGCGGTCGGCACCCCTATCCAGGAGATCCTGATGCCCTATTCAGAGGTTGAATTCATCAAAGCCGAAGTCTATCTGTCGCTGGGCATGGATGCCGAGGCACAAACAGCCTACGAAAAGGGTGTACGTGCATCGATCGAGCAATATGGAGGTAAAGTTCCGGCAGACTATTTTGCCAATGAAGCAGCCAAATTCAATGGCACGCTGGAGCGGATTATGCTTCAAAAATATTTAGGCCTCTTTATGGTGGACTACCAGCAGTGGTTTGAGTACCGCCGTACGGGCTATCCTAAATTACCTAAGACGCCGTATATGTTTTACAATGGCGTCATGCCGACACGGTTTATGTACAAAAATGAAGTACGCCGCTTTAATCCGGATAACTACGCCAAAGCCGTCGAGCAGATGGGCGGAGATGACTTCCATACCAAGGTCTGGTGGGAGAAATAGTCAGCGCAAAATAAACAACTGATCGCTATAATTGAAAAGCCGTTTGGGAATTATCCAAACGGCTAATTTTTGTTAAATGGGGCAAGCTAAGCCCTACCGTCGTGGCCTTTTGCGGCCGTAGCGGCCCAGCAGCCAGCTGGTGACAAAGCTGACCAGTGTGCCCAGTGCAGCTGTGAGCACGGTCTGCAGCACATCCCCCAGCGAGATGCTGGCCCAGATGGAGCAGAGGGTGCCGCCGACGGCCGAGATACGGATATCATTCACCCTCATCGCCGCCGCTCCTTTCTCCGGGCCCTCCGGCATCATCATGCGCGGTCACGTCCAGCTGACCAGACTCGTCCCCTGCAGCCTGTGCAGCGGCACCTCCAGTGGCCTGTAAAGCTGCGCCCCCCTTGTCCGTAGAGGCCCCAGCGGGTCTATTTCTAACGGACGCTTCCATGCGCTCAGCACTCTGTCCCCGCTGCCCCTGCTGTTCCGGTGGCGGTTTCTCTTCGTCGATGACTGTTTCCAATATACCCAGCCCCAAGGCCAGGTACTTCAATACATTCACTGCCTTGGCCGGCAGTTTTACGGGAGCCGTCAGGACCACCTGCAGCAGCCGTCCGATTTTGTTTAAGATTTTTTTCATACACCTAATAATGCAATGATCTATTCAGGCCCTTCATTTATCGAATATTCAAATACACCTCATCCCCCATATCCCACAAGCTGTACACCAGAGCCTTGAGGCGGGCCAGCGCTTTGCCGCTGTGGTCACCACGCCCTTCGCCGGTCAGCGTAGTGACCGGTGCGATGCAGCCCTGCAGCTCCCTAAGCGCATCATTGGCGGCGTGGATCAATATCGCTTCGCGTCCTAGGACATGCGGGATACCGATCTGTTCCCCATGCCTGGGGTAGCGCCGTTTTTCCAATTTATACTGCCCCGTAGGGATGCAGCTGATCCGCGGGATGTTGTTACGGTCGGGCAGCTCAATGGTGTGGCAGATATGTTCGCCCAGATAGGTCAGGCTGCCGTTGGTTCCCCGTGCTCCATATTTCCGTTGGAGCAGCAGGACATGTTTTGTGTTCATACTGTTGAATAACCCAAATAATTAGACCGCGCGTAGCGGAGTTCTTTCCTGTCCGACAGCAGCACGTAGAGGTGGAACCCATCGCTCCTGAATCCCTCCGGAATCGGCACGACGACCCGTCCCTCCTGACGCTGCCAGATCCGTTCGTTGACAAAAGCATAGCCTTTTTCCACCTGATACGCACAGAGTATGAGGCGGTCATCCCCGCTGAACGGCGCATCGCAAAAGCCATCATGGACCAGTTCAAAACGGTCCGGATGCCGGATCAGGCGTTCCACACGGATGCCCGGCAGACTACCATCGCTGAGCCGCACCAGAGCGGGATCCACGACGGGCCCCTCGGGGCGCAGCCCTATGGCCACTTGCAGTGTGTGGCCTAGGGCCAGTCCTGCAGCCAGCGATTTTTTGCGCCTTGCCAATTCGCCATAGCCCTTTTTGACCAGTCCATGCAGCGGAGCCAAAAAATCCACAGCAGCTTTAAAGGAGTCCCGCGCCCGTTGCTGTCCCGGGCTGATTGTCTTTTTAGTCATAATTACCTTCTGCAAATAAGGGCCGGGCCAGAACGGCCCAGCCCAGGTTTTAAAATTAGATCAGCTGTACCTCGCCCAGATACACACTTTTGGATACCCTCGTTTTGGTCCGGTTGGACAAAAACATCCAGGTGTGCACCGAGCCTGTCGCCAGGTGTTCAGGTACCGTAAAGGTCACCTCACCATTGGCGCGCGTCCCCGGTGCCGGTGCGGAGATAAACTCGTCCCGTTCGGGATGGTAGGCCAGTACATAGACCATATCATCCGCAAATGTTTCGAACGTATCGCTGGCACCCGTGCTCCAGCTAAACGTCAGGTCACCCGCATCGTAGGCTACGCCCACCGTTCCGCCGCCATAGAGCGAACCATCCGCGATCACCACTTTTGAATAATCCAGACTGTAGTCCGGATAACTGCCCGTGATGGCACGGTCCAGATTAAATTGAAATGCCGCATTGATTGGTGTCAATTTATTCGTATTTTTAAGTCCGAAACCAATCTTCAGAAAGACATTGATCGGCAGCAGAAAACGCATCAGCGTCCTAAATTTTTCCTGCTGCATCAGTTGTGCTTCCGTCGCGGGCTTGGTCCGTTTTTTATACAGCCCTTTGATGTAATTGATACTCTTCCAACTACTTCCGATAATTGAGCCGGCTTTACCCTTAAAGCCTCCATTAGCTCCATTTACAATAGTTCCCATATGTATGTGATCATCACGGTTTGTACCGGTACCTGTGATTGACATAACAAACATAAAACACTTTAAATCAACAACAAATAGCAACAAACAAGTAGACCGATTACTGACCGGGAAGCCTCGGATTTCTGACCGATGGACGACCGAATGCCTGCTATTTTTCACCTCAATGCGGCCAAAATCCGGCGTGAAAATAGCCTCAAATTCAGGATAGATTATTGGGTTATACAGGCGACCAAATGGGAAGCAGCTTCGGCTTTTGATCGGGATTTCATCGGGGTCGCATCGGGTTTTGATGCAATTTTCCCGATGAAATCCCGATGCCCATCCGATGAAAACTGCATCACGGGGCGAAGTTGGTCCGAAGTATGTCCGAAGAAAGTCCATACGAAATATTTATACTATTTTTGAAAGCTAATTCATCAGCAATGAAAATACGACGTTACCAGCCATCCGATCTGCAGCAGATCAGCCAGTTATTTTACGACACCGTACATACCGTCAACGCCCGGGACTATAGCCCTGAGCAGCTCGACGCATGGGCCAGCGGCCAGCTGGATCTAGCTGCCTGGAACAGCTCATTTCTGGCGCACCATACGCTTGTTGCCATTATCGATGAACAAATTGCAGGATTCGGTGATATGACCGATGTGGGCTATCTGGACCGCTTATTTGTCCACAAAGATTACCAGGGCCAGGGGATCGCCACGGCATTGTGTGACGCGCTGGAGCATGCCGTTGACACGCCCCGTTTTACCACACATGCCTCGATCACGGCTAAGCCCTTTTTTGAAAGTCGCGGTTATCGTGTCGTCAAGGAGCAGCAGGTCATCAGACGTGGGGTCAGGCTGACCAACTACGTGATGGAAAAAAATCAGGGCCAATAAAAAACGTCTCCCCTGGCAGGAAGACGTCCGAAGAAAGTAAAAGCATACCGGTAAAAATCAGAGGACCCGGCCGGATTATCCGCGGTAACGCTGCCACAGCCGCTCCACATCGCTGTCTCGGTAGTAGCGCTTGTTGCGTTCCCGTCTGGCCACACAGATATAGCCGTCCCGCTGCAGGCGATAGAGCGTCTCCGTGGAGATACCCACATACGATTTAACATATTCGGCATCGCGGAGCACCACCTGCTCCTGCTCCATCTCCTCGCGCAGGTCGAGGTAAGCGGCCAGCTTGCGCCGTGTTGCCATGAGTTCCAGCAAGATCCAGCGATAAGCATGAGCTTGCTGGGGGCTTATGGAAAAGCCCCTGAGGTACTGATTTTTACGCATACTTGATTATTTAGGGTTTATAAAAGATCGTACTTTAACCAAAAGCGTGCAATCGCCGCACTCCTTCTCCACTGACAAAGATCCTCAGATCCGAACGGTCCGGTAAGACCAGTTGACCGGCAACGATCTTGGATGCAAAATCGACATTCACGATAAAGCCACGATGTACCCGCACAAATCTACTTTTGGGCAGCATGCCCTCCGCTTCGGCCATGGTAAGCCGATAATGGAAATCATCCTCTGCCTGCCGGAGATGAAAAACAACATAGTTCTTTTCCGAAGACAATGCGACAATATCACTGAACTTGATCAAGCGGTCCATATGTTTGAAGCGAAACCATTTGCCACTAGGTTCGAGGTGGATATCCAGTTTTATATGGATATTGTTCTGCTCCAGGGCACGTTTAAAAGCCACGTACAGGTCAGGGAAACTGACCGGTTTGATCAGATAATCGGCTACGGCAAGCTTAATCCCTTCGTAGGCATATTGTTCGGTTTTCGTGTACAAGATCACCGGCGGACGCTTGTCAGACGGCAAGGTCTGATAAAGATCCAGCCCCGACATCTGTGGCATTTCCACATCGAGCAGTAGCACATCCGGAGGATTCTCGATAATGGCATTAAATCCCTCTATCGCTTTCCCGAAGCTTCGCACCTCCCCAACTTGTTTGATCTCCCGAAATGCTTTTTCGGCCATCCTCACATCATATGGATCATCATCTATAATAACAACGTCGTACTTTGCCATACTATCAGTAAATAAAAGTCAGTTTAACCAAAAAGTATTGTCTATTTTCTATCACGTATTCCAGTTCGATCCGCTGATTTTTCATCGTTTCAAATAGCCGGTTGACCAGCTCCAGTCCTTTCCCTGTACCTTTCTCTATATCCACCGCTGCTATCCTGTTACGAACAAGGAGCTGTATACCGTGGTTCAATTTTGTCCATCTCAACAGGATAAATTCGCTAGGATCTGCAGGGCTATATGCCACGGCGTTTTCTATCCAAGTCATGATAGACAGCGTCGGCAGCGAGCGGTTGAGGAGCTGCCTGTCCAGCAGCTCCTCCCCTTGGACCACAAATTTCCGCTGATGGCAATAAGAGATCAGTGATTTTAGGTAGGACCATTCTTCGCGGAGCGGCACCAATACCTGAGGATGCGTGATCTTATCGCTGATATACTGAAAAAAGCGAAGGCTACTGGCCTGGATGGCCTTCGGCTTTCCATCCAGCATATGGTATAGTCGCCGCAGAAAATGTCCGGACAATAGCTGTACATCAGACAGATTCCTGAGCTGGACCTGTGTGTTTTTAAATTGAATCCTAATCACATACCATTCCCATACCAGATAATCTGCAGCAAGGATCAGGGCAAAGAACAGCAGTCCGCCAATGATCTTAGCCATCAGGACAGGCCGATGCTCAGGTCTCCAAGGAGCCGAAAAACCATCGATAAACTGCGTGACAAGTTCATAGTAATAGTACTTCACGGCCGTATACGCTGATAGCACAGCAATAAACATCAGCAGCCAGGCAAGCCAGGCATAGCTGTTACGCCCCACCGCATAGCTATAGCCAACGTATAGCAGGCAAAAATAAGCCACGTGAGGCA
The DNA here is from genome assembly GCF_026191775.1 of Sphingobacterium sp. InxBP1. Lineage (NCBI taxonomy): Bacteria > Pseudomonadati > Bacteroidota > Sphingobacteriia > Sphingobacteriales > Sphingobacteriaceae > Sphingobacterium > Sphingobacterium sp. InxBP1. Next base: position 487,352 of record NZ_JAINDX010000048.1, read on the forward strand.
GCACATATACCCCGTAGGTCAATGGCGTGAAGCGATCGATTTTGGCCACGTTAATTAAAGTCAGGCCAATGAGCATAATGGCCAATGTAATACCCATCCGCAGCAACAAGCTACGTTGAATAGCGCCTAAAGAGAGTTTTGATTTCATATGTTTAAGTTTTTTAACCAAACATAATAATTAACTTTAAGGAAATCAATCCTCTATTTTAAAGAACTGTCTATTATATACATCAAACAAATATTTGTTTTGCTGATATACCCAGGGTATAAGCCAGCTTCCCGCAGCGGTCATCCCTTTCTTTTCGCTGGCGGTGGGGCTCGTGTGCTGATGTATAAATGCCCAGTTTTCCCAGTAAATCCATCCCTGTTTCATCATCCGCTGGAAGGCCAGTTGCAACGCAGACAGTGCCTGTATCAGCTGATCTGCCGAATCGTCACCCACCGCATCCATGATGGGTATCAAGGGGTGTATCCCCCATTGAAGTGCACTATGGTCGCGCTTCATAAAAGAGCAAAACATAGGGATTTGAAATCTTGCCGCCAGTTTGACGATATTGGTCCGCCAACACAAGTAGTGATTCCCGAAAGGCACTGCCAATGTATATTTACCGGGCGTTGCAGCAGGCTGCTGCAGACCTTCATTAGCATCCAGCATGACGATGACAACACGGCGGTTGCGCACTCCGGAGACGATCTTTTTGAGCGAGCTGGGGCTATTGGCGTCGATGCACTCCAATAGCTCGGTCGCAGAACCAGCCTCCTCAAGCTCTGCTCTGTAATAGGCCATCTCTCTCTGCAGGATATGAGCTGACGCCAATAAAGACACCCGATACCCTAAGCGCACCAGTAATTTGGGCAACAGTCTATACGGCCCATAGTGGAATGTAATCAGTATTGTTCCCGTAGGATCCACTCCAAGATCCGGAATTTCCAGGTCGTATAGACGCCGGAGCGGAAAACGCTGATACAATTGCTGAAACGCATCCCTATTTTTTCGCCAAGCCGCATAGTCATTCCATATTTGACTAGATGCTTTATCCGGAAAGAACTGCTGTACATTGGCCAGCCATAGCAAGCGGTGTAAGTCGTTTGTTTGTTGTAATTCCATAAATCAACAAGTTGTTTAAATCAAAATGGTTACTCGATTAGGCCAGAGAAGATCGCGTCTTCCCTAGCCTCATCTGTAGATGAATGTTTAAAATGACTCAGGCCAACATTTATCATCGCCCAAGTCGATCAATGGCGGATCTTCTGAAAAAAAGTCCAGGATTGAAATTCCTTCCAAGATGACAGCATCCATTGTTTGCATTTCGGTTTCCATCGTAATTCTCGGTTTATGACCTGTAACCATCCGAGTCAGGTCTGTCTCGCTGCCTCCTTCGAGGCTCTGATAACTCATCGTGCCGGCCAGCGAGACAAAGATGAAATTTGCTTTTTAAATAAAAGATTCGTGGGAAATAAGGCCATATTTTGGGACAAACGCCCCTTCTTTGGAAGAGAAAGCCGTGTCGTCCCCTATTCATCCCTTATTTTAGGACATTCGTCCCTCAAATCGACCTTTATTTCCCTAAAATTGACATCGTCATCCACCTTTAGTAAATTGTCGGCTTATTTTAGACCATCAAATAGCCAAATACTTAATTATGAAGAAAAGTAAAGAAGATCTTTTGGACCTATTTTTTAAAGACATCCATGCAAGCTGGCAGAAAGATATACCCGAATTGGCCAGCATCTTTGATGAGGAGCGCTTTGAGCGTGGCGAGCAGCTGATCAATGACCGTGGTGAACTCTATCTGATAGTCAACGGCATCTTTGGCAAATACGAAAAGACCTGTCCCGTCCGCTACGCCATTGCGGGTGAGCCGTTGATGATCCCCATTCAAAAGCACAGCTATCATTTTGTGGCGATCACAGAGGGGAATACCTTGCGCAGCTCCCTCTCGCAGTTTATGGAGATCAATGCCCACAATCCCAGAGTCTTTTTCTTATACGCCAAGATGATGGCCAGACAGCAGCAGTACCTGGACTATAGGCACAAACTCCTTTCCCTCCACAATCAGGACAAGTATGATTTTTTATTGGACAAGTATCCCGATTTGCGGCAGCACATCCTGCACAAGGAGCTTGCCCAGTTCATGGGAATCAGCGAAGAGCTGCTCCGCCGTATCATCCGTGAGCGGGAATCTTTATAGTGACAGGACTCTCTACGTTATTATACAACCATACATCTCCAATGATCTCCTTATTGAAGTATAAGTAGGCGTAACAAACCTTATCGTCATCTTCGATAACTACTGAGTATTCAGGCTCAGTACTGCAAAAAAATTGTTTAAAATAACTCATTGATATAAAAGAGATATAGCCTTCGGAGCTTCGCAAAGCTCTACACTAACATTTGTGTACGGTTTAAGGCAAGAGACTGATAAAACCATTTCACTATTTTCTATCTAACTTTAGATTAAAGAATTCATCAAATTGGACACAGTCCATTCTAAAATTGCCATCAATGATTACTTTGGCTCCGCTCATTACACCACCTCCAAACATACCACTTGATTCTCTTTCAGCTTTTCTTAATGCTGGGAGATCCCAATTTTCAATCATCTTGTATAGTCTTTTGATAAAAAAATTTTGGCCATATTCGAGGTTGTTCAGATGGACTTTGAATTCCACAGTCCCTTTCTTTGTCCATATCGCGCCATAATATTCACCAGTTTCTATATAATAAGATTCAAGGCAATAAACTGTATCATTACTATAATCGATGAAGTCAATCGTGTCGGCCAGTTTTTTTCTACTTTCGAATGATAGTTTTGGAGAAACGCCACACTTTTTTTTACCTTTTTGAGCCTTGTAAATTTGCTTTGAAAATGTGGTGAAATTTTTACTCGAGCTACATCCCATAAAGAAAAGACTTATAAAAATTAATACTGAGTTCTTTATTCTGATTAACATATAAACCGTATTTGATTTCTTCTGCTTATTGGTCTTATCATTTGGGTCGGTTAAGTCATTGGAATTAAAGGAGCTGCACCCTCTTGTTGCGTTATCTAAATAATTAAAACCCAGTTTGTCTTTCTAATTTATATCTCTTTTCTGAGCAAAGTTTCAATATGATCAACAACATCCTCACCCAGCCACATGTAGTCTGAATTTTTTAATGGCCATTTCATATCAGAGAATCCGCTGTTTTTCATCCGGCTAAACCAAGTCCTATAAATTTCGTAAACTTTATCCAGATCATGTCTCTTAAAGTTACAGTTTTCCCCCGTTTTTTTGTTAATAAGAACCGGGGATATTGGCACGTTATCATCAAACAACATACTGGTCAGCGAATATAATGCCTCTACCTCGATTGGAAATTCGACTTTTTCCTCTACTAATCTAAGGCGATTACTACTTCTCCCGAAGTTAGATGCAAATTTTTGATTACTTACATTTTGATTTTTGTAAAAGCATAAGTACTCATTTATTACTTCTATCCTATCTTGTTTATTTAAGCCTGTTTGTCTTAGCGACCTTCTGCTATCGGACACAAAAGATGTGGACTGATATTTATCGGATAATACCGTAATATAGAGACCGTCACCACTGTCTGACGAAGAAAGAGAAAGAAACTTCATTTTCTTACAGTGACCATGGTTCATGGAGCATCCTGTCTGAAACAAACACAGAAAACCGCCGATCATCAGGGGCAAATAGGACTTACTTTTCTCCATCTTGATTTTTGAAAGTCACTTGGCTAGCTTAAAGATAGTTATTATTGCCGCTCGCCACAAGGTTACATTTATCCCGTCACACTTTCGTATTTGCCAGGTCATTTCGGTATGGCTTGCACACTGCCCAGCTGTGCCGCAGATGCCATCATCACTCGCATCTGCAGGGGGGCTAGCGGATCATTCGCGAAATCAAAAAGTTGGAAGCCCAATTTTTTGGGTTCCAAATCCCAATAATTTGGGCTTGTAAACCCAAAACATAGTGCTCAAAATCCCAAAATATACCGGTCGGTGTTACTGAATTTTGTAATAGCAGGTCGGATGCAGCACATCGAAGACAAGCATCCAATCGAAGAAAGTAAAAGTACAGGTAAAAGCTGTGCGCTCCGGACTGCCCAATAAAAAACAGAATTATGAAACATCACAGAAGAAAATTTGCCCTGTTCCCGCGATGTCGGTAAGCAGCAGGACTACCCAGGAAATCCGTCGGCCATGGCAGGCGGCTCCGCAGCAAAGAAAAAAATTACAACAGCAATATGTACAAGCTTATGGAAAAGCGCATCAATATATCGGTATATCAACAGGATCACCCTGCGAGCTCCACAAAACGCGGTAGTTCAATCCGCCGGGCTGCACGCTGGATGTATATTCGCTTACCTGATCTGATCATCTTTGGCTATGCCTTTATGTACATGTACACTGGGTGGGCCAAATTCAATAATATGGACACCTTTATTAAAGGCAATAGCAAGATCCCCCATCTAGGCCAGTATGCGAAAGTGATCGGCTATGGCATCCCCTCCCTGGAGATTGTGCTGGCTGTCCTGCTCATTATCCCTGTATATTGGATCAAGCGCTCGGCACTCTGGGCATCGACATTATTAATGGGTGTATTTACCCTTTACCTCAGTCTGATGGTCAAGTTCGTAGAAAAAAAGCTTTGTCATTGTGGCGGTGTAATCGAATCGATGGGCTGGAAAACGCATATCGTCTTTAATTTCATCTGGCTGATAGCGGGACTCTATGCCCTGTTAAAAACAAAATTAATAACCATTAAAAATTAAACCCATGGAAACTAAATTAAAAAAATATGGGCAAATGCTACTGGGTGTAGCAATTTTGGGAACTGCAGTATTGACGCAGTCGTTTACAGAAAAGGCGGCCAATGGTAAAAAATTGGCAGGTATTCACCGTTATTACAATACAACTGGTTCTCCATCAACAAATCCCAATGATTTTGTATATCAGGGAGATGATGTGGAGCTTTGTAATTCGGACAATTCAAAAGAATGTTCCAGAGAATGGGATCTTGGCACAGCTAATCCAACCATAGGACAGGCGCCTCCAATGGGCGCGAGTATCGTACCAAATTCAGCTGTTGCAGGTGAATATCAAGCCCCCTCAAATTAACTATAAAGGCCGGTTCAGACCGGCCTTTATTTATTGTCCCAATGCCCTGTTGATAGTGCTAATTAGCCCATCGGCTTTTGAAGCACCTATTCCTAACAAAGAACTATCTGAAGTTTCGATAAGTCCAGTTCTTCCCATAATTATCGGAAAGGGATATCCCACTATTCGAAGATCTTTGATTAGGGGATGAGCTTCTCCCATCCCGTTAGTATATAATTTTAGACTCCCTTCCGAATTATATTGTCCTGACTCGACCGATTTCCTCCATACCTCCATTTTCTTATCAATGCTTATACTTACAAACACTATGTCAGGATTATTAAAAAAATGCTCTTCAGCTTTGGAAACAATAAACTGATAATATTTCGCACAATTACTGCATCCCGTATAATAAAAATCAAAGAATACCACTTTACCCTGTAATTCATTTTTGCGCCAGCGCTTCCCGCTGAGATCAGTTAACTCAAATTCAGGGAAAGGCATACCAGGAGCAATTGCTTTCATTTCTTCTAGCTTGGCTAATCGTCTGGGGGATTTTGATATAGAACTTATCCAGTTGAGTACTTTTAACCTATCATCTGTATTCATAAAGTAGAAGGATCCAGCCAGGTATGCATAGGCCATTTTTTCGAGATTTTCATTCTGAAAATCATGTTGAAGCTGTTTCACTCGATAATCTACTAAATTATCTATTGGAAAGCATTTTGCCTCCAATGCTCGATAATAAAGATAAAAAGTAATATAATCGGTTGAAAGCGCCTTTTTCTCATGGATCGCAGACAAGTAATGCGATCTAAAAATATCAAGCAACTCTTTAACCTGCATTCTATGCTTAGGGTCATTTTTTTTGAAAGAGACAAATAGTGGCTTAATGAAGCGGCTGTAGTACAATTTGTAAAACATGTTCATAAGTATCCACTGTTTTGCAGCAGTCTCCACCGCGCTCCCGTGTACCAGCCTACCTACCTCTATATTGCAGTCCACTACGCGTTCATAATCGAAAGAACGGGCAAGATCAGTTTTAAAATAAGACAATTTCTGTGCATACCGTGAATAATCCACCCTGTTCCAGATTAACCCATCCAGTTTATACTGCAAATCAAATAGAGCGGATTCCCGACCGCAGAAAGTGACTCGATCAAAATTATTTTTAGATCGGTTGTTTTTGATAGCGATACTGTCCGTGCGATTTACATACCAATTCGTTATAAATCTATATTTGGACTCCTTTATGTAGAAATTTAAAGACATTATGAAGTGATCAGGTACGTTATCGACCGTAATTTTACCACCGCCATTCACCAGCGGCGCGACATAGCCATTGGTCAGCTCCAATTCCTCCACCAGCATATCGGGTTCTTCATCTAAGCGCTGAATCGTAGCTACAGCATGATCATATTCATCAAAACCTTGTAGATCAATTGTAAAACTTGTCTTCGTTTGCGCCGAAAGCACAAAAAACATGTTTGACAGTATCAGTAAAGCTATATATATTGTTTTCATTTATCTTGGATTCTGGGGCATTGGATTTAATAATAACTCCTGTAAGGGAATCGGTAACACATACTTTGGGTCATTCGGTGCCAAAACGATTTCTTTCCCGTTTAATCTTCGCGTCATCCAGACATGGCGAGCTGTTGTTTTATTCAGTCGCTTGACATCGGGTAGTCGCAGACATCTAAACAGCAATGATTTGCGCCTTTCTTCAAGTACAACTGTAAGTGCCGTTTCAGAGTCTCTAAAATTTATTGAACTGTACTGACCGCTCTTCCAGCGGCTCGACATAAATTTATTATAGAGCATCTCAGCTTCATTCAATTTCCCTCCGCGAACAAGACATTCTATTGTGTTTAGATACACTTCATCTGTTGCAAGACCAACAAAACAGTTGGCAACACCAAAGTAGCCACCTTTGAAACGTGGGAGGCCAGCATTCGTTCGGAAAAACAATTCTTTCCGAAGATCATTTGGTACATATGAACGATAAAGGTTACTATCGATCACATGATTACTTTGTGACAGCGCTGACGGATTGGCAATATATAGTGAAAAGATCACTTCATCATTGAATCGGTCAAACGGAAAAACTGCTGTTGCATCTAAGGTGTTATAGTCCAACAATACGTCATTATTGCTTAAGCAGAACTTCGCATATCGTAGTGCAGTCGCATAGTCGGACATAGCCAGATAAATCCTTGATAATAACGCCCAGACGGCCATGCGTGACGGTCTCAATTTATTTTCAGGCGTGACTGGAAGGAGGTTTTCCGCTGTCTCAAGATCGCTAAGTACAGATCGATAACTTTCTTTTAACGAACTACGTACCATCTTGTCGTTAACGTTGGATGATGTGCGAAGTGGAATCCCCAGCGGATCGTCCTCACTATAGGACCGACAAAATTCTGACAACAGCGCATAGTGATAAAAAGCTCTGTAAAATAGTGCGCTTCCTCTGACATTATCCCATCCGTTCGGATTACTACTCCTATCCACCTTGTCAATGCCTTCGAGAACGGCATTGATCTCTAATAATTTGCTGTATGTATCGTCCCAGCTCGCGCTGCCTGCGCCATCATAGAAATCGGTACCGCCATGTGCCCAAGAATAGACATTACGTACTACAGAGGAGCTCAAACCATTGAACGTTTCGTCGGGAAGATAAAGATTGTCGGCCATTACTTCCAGATTTCCAAACGCATTGGAGACATTGAATTTAGAAACATTGTCCAACCATGCCTGATAGTCTTTTACATTCCCCGGCACGACAAGTGACTGGTCAGGTTTAACTTCAAGCCATGAACTTGAACAGCCGAAGAAACCAGTCGTCAAGACTATTACTATGTTAAAAAGAAATTTCATAACCATATTTATTGTTTAATAAGTTAAGGATGCTCCAAATGTCACCTGAAAAGGTGCTGGATGAGCAGAAAGGGGATTACCGTTATCTGAAATAAAATCGGGATCATACCCCCAATCATTTGCCTTCCATAATAGTCCTAAATTTTCGAGCTGGCATGACAGCTTAAGTGCTGTTTTTTTACTCCCGATCCTCGGTTGGAGGTTATAGCAAAAAAATACATCCTGCAGACGTACATGCGACGCTTGCCCAACATTGATCGTACTCTGCTGATATAGCTGATCCCGGCCGCTACTCACAGGATACCTAAAGCTAGGGACATCGGTCCTTAGCTCATCGCCCGGTTTCTGCCAGCGATCATCAAACTCGGAGTGGCCCAAGATTCTTCCTGAACTCGTTAGCTGTGTGTAAGAAAGGCTCGGCTTACGAAATACATAGCCCAGCTTATACAGTATACTTGCTCCAATCTCCAAATTCTTGTACCGAATCCGATTAATCCAGCTGCCAAAATACCTCGCTCGCTTCATTCCTCCATAAACAAGATCATTTACCCTTAGAGTACCGGGCACCGAACTATAATCAGCATTCGGGTTTCCATATTCATCCAAAATACGGGGATCGCCGTTCACAGGATCTAAACCCGCCCATTGGAAGCTAAATAAGCTGTGAACCGGAAAACCCACACGAGGAATATTGTCATCGGCGGTGTAACTAGTGACCAATGCAGATCCATTATCATAAGCATTTACCTTATCATAGGTATAACTGAGATACAAGTCAGATCGATAGCTCAGCGCCTCTCCTCTCAAGACATCTGCCATTAACTTAACATCCATCCCATGCCCAGACATTTCGCTATAATTACCTCTCATGAAACGGACTCCACTGCTCGGAGCAAAAGGTTTATCTCCGATCATATCCTTTCCATTTTTCATGTAGTATTCTAGGCTTCCTTCAAACCGGCTGCCAGCCAGACGGAAATCTAAAGCAAAATTTGCCTGCCCGATCCGTTCCCAGCGTAGATCCGGGTTGCCAAGATTAGCCATGACTGCGTAGGGCAAACGCGTTATACTCGCGTTGCTCCGATAAGTCAATGTGGTAATACCAGTCAGATTGGAAGCCAGATTCCCACTATAACCATACGTAGCTCTTATATCGAGCTTGTCCAAAATTCCTATCTCAAAGAATGGCTCCTTTGACAGTCTCCATTTAAACCCAGCAGACCAGAGCGGAACCAATTTTTGATTTGCATTTACGCCAAAATAATTGGACCCATCGACCCTGGCGCTCAAAGAAAGTACGTAGCGATCTCGTAAATCAAATGAGCCATTGAAATAAGAAGAAACAAACCTCGACACGCCCTTTCTCTGGCCACTATAATTTGGAACTGCCGCAGAAGTACCGTAAGGTGCTAGACTAAAGTAAGACGTATAGTCAACAGGTTGGGCCGTCAGGATATCCGCATCGTAACCATACAGCCTAAAATAATCCGAGCCGTGCCCCGTCTGGGAAATCTCAGCGCCCAGTAACATATCCACCCTCCACTTATCGGCTTTCTTCATGTATGTAAGCTGCCCTCTTAGATTTGCAGATCTCGTTCGGCCCTTTGAGAAACTAGCAATATCCCCTTTGGGAATATTGAACCCGGCCACTTGTCCGGCTTGTAGTTTAGCATATTGATTGATCAGATTACGAGTCATAAAAGCGTCCACCGGTGCCACAAGATCATTTTCCGAAAAGCTTTGCTGTATCTGTGCACTTATATCAGCTACAAGTCCCTTTAGCAGTATCAAGTTTACCGATGTATAAGCGCGGATATCGTGATTATTCGTCATGTTTTCGGTACGTCCCAGTTCCTCTAAAGGCCAGTATGTCCAGTCAAGGAAACCTTTATGCGGAGCATATTCATCTATCCAGTACTTATTAAATATCGGATAGAGAGGGATCTGATTACCATGCTCGTCCCAAAGACGTGAGTAAGGATATAACCCATTTCCCGAAATCATTTCCGCTAACGTATTATCTACCGAATTTTTTGCTTTAATATAGTTGAGTCCTATGGCCCATTTGATCCGGTCGGTTAGGGAAATTGTATTCGAGAGATTGACCGACAGCCTATCCGACTGGTTCTCCCTTAAACTCTGTAATTCCTTATTATAGGCAATGGAGGTATAATACTGTCCTTTACCATAGCCGCCGGAGACACTGAAGTCATAATTTTGCAGCAGCCGGTTGCGATAAAATGCCGTCGAAAGATCATCTCTAACATCATTACCAGCTAGTGTCGCTGCCAGTGCCTCGGCCTCTGCGGTTTTGCCCTCATGTAATAAAAGCACATAGGGAGAAATCACAGGATAATTCTGTGTGTCATCAAATGATGTGTTATATCTCCCATTTTCGAAAAGCAGCTTCTCAGCTGCCAAATACGTCTTGGAATCCATGTAGTTGGGAGCATATTTCAGATTTGGTTTTGCCGAGATTGATAAGCGCGATCCAAAAGAAATTGACGCGGACTGGCCTGCATTCCCTTTCTTGGTCGATATTACAATTACACCATTGCCGGCCCGTGCTCCCCAGATACTGGCCGCGGCCGCGTCTTTGAGTACATCAACCGAAGCGATATCCTCCGGATTGAGCATATCAATATCACCGCTGTACGGGAATCCGTCCATAACAATCAGAGGCTGATCGTTCGCGAAAATCGTACTCTGCCCTCGCACGGAAATCTCCTTTTCGTTATTAAACCGGAGACCGCTAACCAGTCCTTTTAATCTGGAAAGCACCGTTGTAGACGGACGGCTATTAAAATACCCCATATCCGCCTGAGCAAAACTCCCCGTTGCTCTTTCCTTCGGAATCTTTTGGTAACCTGTGGAGACCACCTCCACTTCTTCCAATTGATTCTCCAGCGGTATCAATTTTACAGTCATCGATACTCCAGCAGTGTATTGCAATTCTAAACGCCTGAAGCCCACATGGGAAAATGAAACAGTGCTCTGAGCTTTGGAGACCGGCAACCGGAAGGAGCCGTCACTTTTGGAAGAAGTCCTCTCCTTTTGCCCCTCGGCCTGAACTGACACCCCTTCGATCGGCTTGCCATCCGCTGTCGACACTACAGTACCGGAGATTACTAAGGCCCCATCCGCCCCGCTGTCCTTGCGGGGCGTCTGAGCCGATAAACTAAACATATGAAAACTAAAAACCAGCATGAGCAGTACAGTCGTCAGCGAAAACTGGGACCGGTGCGCTACCTTATCCAATAAGGCAGACGCAAGATTTGATATAGTCCTCATCTGCTTATTGATTAATGGATTCGCTGAAAAAATGGTGAATACGCTTTGTGATTTCCAGCTCCTCGAGACTGCTCAGTGTGGTTTCAGTCCCAGAGATATCCACCTGTTGCATATCGATGTGACCGATATGCACGTGGAAGTAAGCGATAAGTACGCGCAGCACATCAGCTGCAAATACCTGCCTATCGCAGAGCTGTAAGACATTCCCGCTTTTCTTGTAGCTGGATGCGTTTTTTAATATCGTGTCGAACGAATTCTGAAGGGTATTGATATCGTATTTTTTCCAGAAATCGTTGATCTTTTCTATAGGATCATATCCATGGTCGTGTGCTTCGTATATGGCTAGCTGCAGCGCGAGCACATTTGCATATTTTTGGTTCATTTTTAAGGTTCATAAAGATGACTTCGGCTATGTCCTTTCGTTTGAATCGGACATTCCTTTCCCTATTGCAAAAAATTTTGCATTCCAAAGAGGTGTCATTGCAGGGAGTTCACAGTCCTTGCAGGTGTCACAAATTAAGAATTAACAAAATCCCGCAAAGCGCCTCAAAACGATTGCAAAGCATTGATTGGGGGAATATTATGGCGCTTCCTGTCGGGACAGGTAAAAAACCGACCTGCAGTTTATAGAAAAACTATACAAAAATTCCTTTATTTATTTGGAAGAATATATATTAAGTGCTACCTTTAAGTTATCGACGCTTGAATAGAGCAATTAACTTTATTATTAACCAGATCAAAAAGGGATGTTGTATTACAGACAGATCGAAAAACCTTTAAAAAGGGAGTACTTATTCGTATCCTATCGACACATTACAAATTGGCGATAGCAGCCCTCTCCTGTTTCGGTTTTTTAATGATTTAATAATCTATTCTGGCGCGCGGATAGCGTTCTTTATGGGAATGGTGTGGGCGTACCAGTGTTCTACCTCCTGGAGGTGGATTTGATACTGTTTGGGTGTGTTTTCTAATCGTTTCATCATAATTTTTTTGGTTATATACGAAACGATGATTTCTCGAAACTAAAGGAGATGATTAGAATTGGTGATACTGCCAGTAATGCAAACCTCTTTTAGCTTGGTCACTTTTCGGCCGCCAGACCGCTCACAACTTAAAGTCATGAGTACCCCAAGTTTATCAAGAGATCGCCTTACTGGACTTACATATCATATGGTAAATATAACGAAATCCAGTCAATAGGCGAACTCAAGGTTAACTCGTGGGTTTATTCTGGCGGAACGTGACACGAGCAAACATCGTAATAAGCGGAAATATTATTCCGCTTAACTAATTCGCTATTAATACAAAACAAACTTACAAATAGTTTTTGATTTTTCAAAAACTAAAAAACAAAAATTTTATACAAAAGATGGATTGGAAAGAAAACCTCGCTAAAATTATAAACGATTCAGATTTTTCTGACAGGGAGATTCATGCTTGGACAAATATCTCAACATCCGTGATAAGTAATATGAGCAATCAAAAACATGAGAGTTTTAAGGCTGAACAATTTATCAGACTTAAGCTTTTATTGAATAAAAATTATGAGGATTTTGTATATGAGATCTTTGGAAAAGAACACTTTTCGGAAGTAATAAAAATTGAAAAACACGCTAGTTTAACACCTATTGGAAGAATTCTAACGGATAAATATAGGCTTGAAGTAGTTTCAAAGAAAGAATTATGTAAGGCAACAGGAATCTCTTCTCATCGAATTACCTATATTTTAGAGAACGAAGATGAAACTATTAAGATCGACGAGTTAACGAAGATAGAACTGGCATTGGGGTTAACCGTTGGAACCATATCAAGCAAAAGGTTTTCCAATATTAAACTTAATTCTAGAAAACAGTATGAAACGATTTTAAAAAAGTTGAGGGATGTTTAAAAATAAACATCGTAGTTATGGCACTAAACTTTTAATAGAATTAGAAGATAGATTGAATAGAGGACAAAATGACAAAGAAAATATCTAACGTAAGTATTAGCCAAAAAGCTTCAGGAAATAGACAATTCCGAGGATTTTCAAGTGGTATTTGGGAAACCAGCGAAATAATAGTTGGAGATAATGAAATCGACAACTTTTGTTATGTCCTTTTATTTCCTTCAGATAAAGACACTTATTCTTCTGGTTGCGCGGCACCTGAATATCAACTTTGTTTTGCTTTTACCGGGCAGTTATATCAATGGACGTTCAAGAAAAATACTCATGTCCATTATTTGATAATTGGCAAAAGCATTATTAATCACATACCGTTTCTGTCTTCTTCCTCCATTAATCTCTTGAAACATTTTCCAGTTATAAAGCTAACCAATTATGAATTCGATATAGTGCAATATGAATTCAATAAAATTCATCAAGAAATGAATACGCCTGATATGCTTAAAGGGATCATTTATGAACGTATAGCGATCATTTTCGCCGAGACATGCAGATTTATCCAGAATAGATATTATACAGAATGAAATTGAGCCAAAATTGAAAAGTCAAATGAAAAAAAAAGTGTAATCCTGGATGACAGCGAGATGAGCTAATACTCGCTTTGGATCTATATTTTCAGATTTAGAATAGAGGAGCGCATATGGAAAAAGTGTAACACAAACTAGCAAATAAATGGAAAATCAACTAGCAAAACTTATGAGCGCATCCGTCTTAAATGAAAGAACGGAAAAAATTTTCAAATATATCGAGGCCTATAATCAGATGGATGTGGAAAATATGATAGCAGATTTTTCTGATGATATTATTTTCCAGAATGTTATGAATGGTGAGAAAACGATGGAATTGCTTGGAATCGATGCTTTTAAAAAGCAGGCCATTGAGGCTCTCTCCTATTTCAGCGAGAGACATCAGTCTATCGAGATAATAACTCATTCCCATCGTTCGACCGAAATCTCAATTGCTTACAGAGCAATCGCGGCGATGGACTTTCCAAATGGGCTGAAAAAAGGTGATGAAATAAACTTACAAGGGAAGTCGATTTTTGCGTTTTCTGCGGATGGGAAGATAAGTCGCTTAACGGATATTTCTTAATTCACTTAGTCTGCTAACATAAAGAACAAACTTGATAAATGAACTATCACAACCGATTATTCAAACGCTAAAATAAGTAAAAGAATTGACAGATAAGGAAACAGTACAAACAATCAAGTAAATCCTAAATAATATAAGAAATATGTCGGCTCTATTCATAATTGGTAATGGCTTTGATCTTTTCAATGATCTTGATACACGCTACGCTGATTTTCACAAATTCATTTCAGAAAACTATAAGGATTTGGAAGACGATATTGAAGAGTATTTTTCATTCAGTGTCGATGATAAATATCTGTGGAAAGATTTCGAAAATGACCTTGCAACTTTTAATTACCGAAATCTTTTTGATGCCTACAATCATATTGATATCATGAGCGAAAGTTTCAGTCCAAGTGAAGCTTTCGGATTGGAAGACGATATAAAAGAAAATGTCGACCATTTCATAAACAAAATGAAAGCTGCATTTACAGACTGGATCGAAGAAGTACAATATCCTTCTGCAAAGTCCAATAAGTTGGTATTTCCTGAAAATGCCCGTTTTATTAATTTCAATTATACAGACACGCTCGCATTGTTATACAGGATTTCTAAAAAAGACATTTTGTATATCCATAACAATGCGCATGACCTTAATGGTGAATTGATTTTCGGTCACGGAAAATTGGAAGAAAATGAACCGGCTATTGAGGAACTCGATAAGGATGGAAATTCAAACAGGACAATATTCACTGATTCTGAGAATGCAGCGAGATACCCATTTTATGCCTTCATGAAAAATTCGCACGAAATATTAAATGATAACAAAGAGTATTTTGCTGGCCTCAAAAACATAACTGAGATCACAGTCCTGGGACATTCGCTCGGAAGGCCAGATTTGATCTATTTCAGAGAGCTTAAAAATTTATTTCCTAATGCGATTTGGAGCATAAGTTATTATGGAGAGAGTCAAGAGGCACATCTGAGAGATATTGCCAAAGATGAAATAGGAATTGAAGAACGTAACCTAAAAATGATCACAATTGAGATGATAGAGAATGATTGATTTCTCCTCAAGTATTAAAACAGCTGTTAAACTTCAATAACAACAGAGGGTCAAATTGAACACTACTATATTTTAGCAGTTGTGGGTATATTTAGTCAAAAGGTAACCTATATTATTGAAAATGGCTCCTGATTCTGTGAAGTGTTATTTTAAGATTCATAATTAAGAACCAACCAATTAGCACACCGAAAATTAAAGAAGCAAAAAGCTCTGCCCCAGCCAAAGGTTTTGAAAAAACAGATACAAGACATGCGATCAGCAAAAAAGGAAGTGAAAATGTAATAGAATTTATTCCAAACATTTCCCAATCATACGGTTCTCCTACGAAACGGTCTTTCAATAGCAACAATGCATTAGCAAGTAAAAATAAAACGAAAAACGTCCCCACCAACATTTTCTTATTATCCAATATTATAGGAAGAACAACCTGATACTGATCATTATATTGCCATATACCATGTTGATAGCAGTTAAGTATTACTGCATAAACACCACCCGTTATTGCCATTAACGATGCTATTATCTCCAAATTCGCCTTACATTCATTGCTTACTATTTGCTTCATAACATTTAAATTTTAGGAGATTAAATATAAATAATTCACCCTATATTATCGAGACATCAAGTAGTATTAATTTTTATTGGAGCAAATCCACCCAATGGTGGGGTTGACTTGTATAAACAGGTGAAAGATTATGTGCACTTCTACAACACCCAGAGAAGGCACAAGTCATTAGGACGAATAACACTACATGAAAAGTTCTATCAGGAAATTAAAAATGTATCGTAATTATATCTTAGTTTAGTAAAAAGTTGTCCAGCAAATAGGGAGTAGCATAGTCAGAAAACGTTGAATTCATCACAGCATTATCCTCGCACTTGATGAGTTGTTTCCAATAACTTACCAGAATCCATATCAAATGGAATGAATTTTTCTAAGAAATCTCTTAATATTTTTAATTCATTACAGGTGGCAACATCAAGTTGCCAGAAGCTATTTTTATAAGTTCTTCGTTCCAACTGGGTAGGCTGATTAAAAAGATGTAAATAAGAATTAATTTTTTCTTTTATTCCAGGGACTTTAATTGGTAGCATCGATTTTAATGAATTTAAGCATGATACGTTAGATTCCAAACACTGTATAAGTATTTTGTTTTCCTCTGGAATTAACTTTTCTAATAAATTTTCGAACAGTCCATCACTTTCGTTATTAGGCCACAAGAAATGGGAAAACTCTATTGGATGCTCAGGATGCGACTTCAAATTTTCAATCATTGTCACACAATTTAAAACACCATTATTTCCATTAACGCCAGAATAATCTGCATCGAATATTAACAAATTCTTCCCTCCCATTTCAGTATTATCCATGAACTGCTTTTTTATTATCAATTGATGAATGTTTTTACAGCCATCTATCGGTATAATTTCAATATCACTGCTCTTTATTGAGATCGCCTTTTTTCTCGTATCATTCCCAATAGTTCTCTCGAACGCTACACCAAAATGGATTTCAATAAAATCAGCAATAAATACCTGATCGCCAATTCCTTCACAAAATATTTTTAACATAACTATCCTCTTAATTCAAAATTGTCCTCCAATGCGAAATTAAAATTCAAAAAATCAAATGTGGTGGTTTTTAATCTATCAGTTTTAGATATCTGAATTACTCTTGCTAGGTCTTTAGCTCCGTTGTTAAGTGCGCGAGCAAAATAATTGATACACTCCAAGTTATGTGTCGTTGCAATAATCTGAGTGTTATCCCTTACCGCGATTGTGATTATTATCTCCCAAAACCTCTCAAATCGACTAAAGTGAATGCCAGAATCAATTTCATCGATAAGTAATATCTTTCCTTTATGAATCGTTAATAAAACTAAGATTCGAAACAATTTGTTAGCTCCGTCACCAAAACTATGCAACGGTTTATCAACGATATCATCTTTAATTCTTAAGTTGATTGAGCCATCTGCTGTGAGCAAGACATTTTCGACATTTAAAATAAAAAGCTTCAGATTCTCTATAAATTCCACTTCCAATTTTCGATCCTTTCTTATATAGGAATCAAAAAATGTTGATAAATCCTTTCCATATCCTCTGCCATAGGAATAAAGAGGTAACATCAGCGAATCATTGTACGATAACATGTCTATACGCTTTTTAATCCGTTTTAGGTTGAGATTTTTGAAGGACGAAAGCAGTTCTTGGTTCTCGTTTATAAGAACATTCAATTTATTTATCCTCCGTCCCGAAGTTAAAACAAAGGTCGGGTTGATAGGATTATTATAATTTAAAAAGTCATTTATAAAAGTTTCATCGATTCTATAAAAATATTCTGTTTTAGCAGAGGTAGGATATTTATCAGGAATAATTTTGGCTCTCTCTATATAAGAATAAATTAATCTCTTATAGTATTCATCTGGATCATCAGTAATCAAAAACATCTCTAAAGCTGTAGTTTTTCCGATATTATTATCGCCAACTATCAAATTTAATAGTCCGATATCCTTAATTTCAATCTTATTAAACTGTTTGAAGTTACAAACCGAAATTTTTGTAATATGAACTTCATCGAAATCCCGATCATTACCAGTAAAGGGTAAATATGAGATCTTTCTGAGATCACATAATATCTTATATTCATTATTAAGCTCAGCTAATCCATACAATTTTGTATACAATTTCGCCCAATCAATGATAGCCCTGTTATAAATAATATGTGTGAATTCCTCCTCTTCAAGCAAATAATAAAAAAATGCCAGTAGCTCGTTTTCTCTACCTTCCTTCGTAAAATAGTGAATTGTCTCATCGTATTCGAACAAACTGCCAAAATCGTCAACATTTCTAACATACAATTTACCCAATAAAACGTAAGCGTAAAAGTAGGGATCATTTGGCTGTAAATTTACATCGAGTTCGTTCTCTAAATAATATTCATATAACTCTTCAGCAATAATAGCTTTATCAATAGATTCTAGTCTATTTTTTCCGAAATCCTCGTAAATAATTTTCCCTAAACTTAATATATAATCTTCGTGTCTCCTTCTCCTCTTTGATATCTCCGCTTTACATCGGTAATAATTAACACTTTTAACGTTAAGGTTTTCATAAATTTTCAACGCATAATTGTGTTGCCCATTTTTTTGTAGAGTATCTGCAATTTGCTCCTTCTCCGTATTGCTTATTCCATCGTTAAAAACCTCTTTAAGAACTTCATAGATTCTCAAATTGAGGTCTTCCTGATAGTTGTTTATAATATTCTCAATAAATAAATTCTTGAAATCATCAAGCCAAACAGTATTTTTCCGGATGTCAATTAGATTTTTTGTATGGTTTTCATACAACAATATATCCTGTTCATCAAAAACTTCTGCTTTTTCAGTAAGAACTGTACAAAGTGAATCCAATACTTTCTTATCTATCCCATCGACACTAACTAATGACGTCAACTTCTCGAAATGCTTCCCATTCCACAACGAATAGAGCGCACGTTTCTTTGCAGCGGAATTAGATATTAATTCTTTATTCAAGTACCTTTCAGCGGCTTTTTCGTATTTTCCGCTTATTTCATCGATCAATCCGAGGCAAAAATAATATTCTTGATTGTTCCCAATCTTCAGAAAATGATTTGAAGCTATCTTCAGTAATGGAATATTTTTGTTTACCCATCCAATTTCCTTTTGAGCCTTCGCATCATCTTCTACTATACTATCTTTGCTTTGCACAATATTGCCAGCATTTGAAATCAATAGCTCATCAACTGTCGTCAATCTTCCACTTATTTGATTCCATTCAGAATGAATAAAGCTAATAATGATTTTATCCCAAAAAACTTCTTTTGATGATTTTGAATCAATTATAATTAATTCATCCCGAGTTCTTGTTATCGCCACATAAAGTTTATTGTAAAAATATTTGCGTTCGTAAATACCGAAACTACTCTTCGTAAAAAAGTCTCCAAACCCGAAAATTACAACCTCCGAGAAATCTAGTCCTTTTGCATCAATTGAGGAAATAATATTCTTGAATTGTTTAAGAATTGGGAACTCCGAGATATATTGCTCTATTTCCTCATTATTTACTGGTACAATGATTGTTTTAAACTCTATTTTGTTTTGCAGTTCGCCATCAGCTAAAAATTGGTCAATATTTACAAATATATTCAAGTTTTGATTTTCATAGGAGTTCTTTCTTTTAGCTTTTTGAAGATATTTAATATCTTCTTTTAAATCGGTTTTACGCCAATTTTGTACAACATTCGCAAATGTTACAATTGTAGGAGATGATCTGTAGTTATATTCAGGAGTAAAGACAAGATCTTTTTGATTTAATTTGAATCCTACTAATGGATTCGTTAAGCTAGTATAGATCATAGAGGTAAGCACTTCCGACCGAAACCCTGTAGGATTAACAGTTTGTAGCGCATCTCCCGCGAATACTATTGGGAACTGTGAAACGTTTTCTAAATTATAGCCTGAATAAAGAGAAAGCGAAATAATAAACTCTAGTTCTACTTTACTGAAATCCTGAGACTCGTCACAAAAAATGACCTCAAATTTTCTATTAATAGAGTTCGTTTGAATTAAATACTTTATTAGCGTTATCTTGTTCCAATAGCCGTCCGCATCTATTAATTTATCATAAAATGGCTTTAATATTTCCTTTTCGATTATACCGAAATCCTCTTTAGAGATAATTTCTTTACCTTCTTTCGGCATTTTTTCATCGTAAGTTTGATACGTAATAGTATCATTAAGTTCCAAGCCGTACACATAAGTAGTGATAGTAAACCAAACTAGCTCAGCGGAAAATCTTCGTTTGATCGAATTACTTATTGCAGAATTTTCATATAGTAATTTAAATTTTGAAAAATCAAGGTATCGGTCATCGCTAAAAATTTCTGGGTCGGCTAAAAAAGATCTTAAAAAGTCCTTAAACGAATAAAAATGCCTTCTTAGATTAAGTAAATCCGTATCTTCACTTGAGAGTTGAAACTCGGGATTATTCATAACCAAATCATATACTGAATTTACCGTATGCTCAAGTAGTTTTTCATTTTCAGTAATGAAAATTATATCACCTTTTATCTCTTCTGCGCATTTGTAATAATAAATATTAGAAAATAGATAGTATAAGATCGTAGACTTTCCACTTCCTGCTTGACCGTTAATATATTTAGGAAATTTAAAGTTATCCAAAAAATCAGTTTGTTCAGGTAATAAAGACAGATTTCCGAACTCTGTATTTTTCTGAATTTTCAACCATAGATCATTTTCTTTAAGTGTCCAACTGGGGTATGCTTTTAAGCAGTATTCGCTAATCTCTTGAATGTTGTTGAAACATGTACCAAAAAGATGCTCGAATTTCTCATTAATTTGTAAGCTATAATCTTTTTGTTCAATCGTATGAGATCCTCCAAATAGTATAATATAAACTTTTTGACCTAGTGCTACTGATATGTACAACACTTCTATCTTAAAATCTTCGTCTACATATTTATAATAATCGGTGGTTTCATTACGCGACACTAGTTTACCTAACAAGTTTTGATTGGCGACTTTTCTTAAAATGTTTAAGAATATTTTAGAATCTTCTAATCTCAATCCGTCTTTTGGTGAATTATTTATAGCATAGGTTGCCCACTGTTCCGACTCATAAATATCATATGTTA
Organism: Sphingobacterium sp. InxBP1; assembly: GCF_026191775.1. Lineage (NCBI taxonomy): Bacteria > Pseudomonadati > Bacteroidota > Sphingobacteriia > Sphingobacteriales > Sphingobacteriaceae > Sphingobacterium > Sphingobacterium sp. InxBP1. The sequence continues at coordinate 508,381 of NZ_JAINDX010000048.1, forward strand.
TCTTCAATTTATAATCATTTTGCCAACTTATTAGATCCTCCGGCATCTTTTGCAGATCAATTTCCGGATGTTGCAAACGTTCATATTCGGCGATGAAATCCCTCTCATCATTAATATCAAAGGGCTTCTTCTCAGTCCATTTACCATCTCTAATATCGACATATTCTTGTAGGCTATTCTTCAGATTTTTAACAGCTCTAACAAAATAAACTGTTAATTTTTGATCATGAAGAGTAATAGACCTTTCTTCTAAAATAGCTTCAAAATATGGTGTTTTGTTTCTAAATACGAAAATGCTTTTTGTAAATGCACTTACTTTTCCTATACCTTTTATAGAATTTTTGTCCTTGTTTTCCTCGAAAAAACTTCTAAGAACTTCAAGAAATATTTCATCACCTTTGCATTGATTTCGTAGAAAATCAGTAAAATGGTAGTAAATCATATCTGAGAATAAATCATTTGTTACAATACCTTATGAACATCCGAGCATTTAATAAATTCGCTGTCTAACTATGGACTAAGGACGGTTAATAATTTGTTAAACTATCTGCTGGGCTAAAAATAAAGAAATTATTGATTAAAAACCAAGCGAGGGTAACAAAAAAAATTAAATATAGTAAATTAGATCTTTATAAACTACAATAAATAGAGTAAAAACACTGGTATTGTGATCCCTAGCAATCTCGCGCTGTGATGGTAGTTAAACTTTGCTGAGAGAAAATGATTTGAAACTAGTTAAAAACAGCCGCCGTTTACAATACATTAATGCCATTCCTTCTTTCTTCCTTCTATTACTATTAGACCAGTAGCTCTTAAACGTTAAATTTAATTTTATTTCCTTCGAATGCAAAATGTGATTTTGATACTAATATATAAGTTATATCGTTACGCGATACAACGCTTGGACAGAGTTTACTTTACAAACACATCTTCCTCCGTCTGACTGGACATATGCTTATATCGCACTTCCGGTTCATTGAGCACTAGCGACTGCACTTCGTGATAAAAACCATCATTCAATTGATTGATCTATTGGCTTTTATCTCTATCGTCAGAAAAATAAATACAGATAATCGCCCGCAAAGGCACGGTTTATCGCATCGCTGAAGAATACTACCAGCTTAACATTAAACGATCCGTAGGCGACTACTTCTGACAGCGTCTGCACCCTCCGAAAATGGGCATTGATCTGATACCCTGAATTTAGGTATAATTTCCAGAGGCACTCATCTAGGACTTTGTCAGACTGCAGGTAGTAAGATTGCAGCGTAAAATCAGACTGATGTGCCGTACGCACCAGCAGACGCCAGTTTTCCTGAAACAGCCCCACGAGATCCACCCCCACTTCAAAGCGGTTATCAAGTACAATACCTTTTTCGATGAGTTCAACGAGTGTCAATACCAATACAGGCTTGTGCCGTACCAGCCCATACTTGGTATTGGCCCTCTTTACGTAAGCAAGAGCATTTAAATAGGTATATAGAGGTCTTCGTTCATTGATACTAATTTAGCAAAGATTAGTCAAATGAATCGAGGAATAAGAAAGGAAAACATCAAAAACAAAAAAGCCTCCCCTAATCGGCCGGGGAAGCTTGTCAGTTGGCTTACCTACTGATCGGACCATAACTTTAATCGGCAGAGGTCCATACACCTAAAGGTAAGAAAATATTTTTAAATATGTATTGGTCAATTCGTAAAAAAAGTTGATCAAATCGCAACTGTAGAAAAAATTACATGCTCCTCTTGTATCTCATTAAAGATAATAAAATAGTTACAAAAAATAAATGCTAGCAGTTTGACACTTATAAATTTGACTTATATAGGTAATGCGAAATCTGCTAGCAAATTGATCAGCATTCTTACAACGATTGTACAAACTGCTAGCGTCTTCCGATCTGTGAAAAATAACTGAAAAAACAACAGCTTTGAGCAAGGGATCTATTTTCCTATCTTAAATAAACAACTTATAAAACTAAAAGTAAGAAAAAATGAAAAAATTGCTAAACGATCTTTTTGAGTCAGCGGCTAGTTGGATTGTTGACTATTTTCCTATCCTGTCAAATATCAATACTGCTTTTTCTCTCAGTAAGCATATAATCGGGTTTATTCGTTTTATAAAGAATAAGAATCTTTTGCAACCGGTTTTTGCTCTATTTACAAAGGTTATTAATTCGCTTTCATATGAGCTTAATAAATTTTTAAAGAAACGGATTCAAGTTACAGGCTCTTTCAACAGTGATAAAATTACAGGCCTTATCATGATCACTGGGCTGGCTGTATTAATCCCGTTGAGTTTCATCGCTTCTTTTTTCACCGGATTACTGCATTACATTGAACACCAAAATCTGATTTCTGCAGTTTCAATAGCGATGTTATACTTTGGCTCAATTTCAATGTTTGGTTTCTTGCAATATAAAATCTTAAAAAGTATCACTACGGCCTAAATCACAATTTCTCAAGCCGCCCAATTTTGTAAAAAATTATTAAACCTGCATTTGTTAAGAAGCAGGTTTAATAGTTTATCGGGCTAATCATTCAGTACTCTTAAAAAACCTTGAGGCCGATAATGCCAGCAACGATGAGTGAAGCGGATAGCAATCTAAAAATACTGGCGGAATCACCGAAAAATAAAATACCTATCGCCAATGTCCCTACTGCACCTATACCCGTCCACACAGCATAGGCAGTTCCAATAGGGATTGTCTTTTGCGCATAAAACAAAAGCATACCACTTATCCCCATGCTAATAACAGCCATGGCAATCCAGCCGAATTTATTAGACGAGCCGTTTTGTGCCATTTTAAGTCCAAGCGGCCAACCAATTTCGAAAAGACCAGCCAAAATCAATGCAAACCAATTCATATATAAAAAGTTTTATTATATTAAATAATCTTAACAAAGGTAATATGGTTTCTATCTGTTTGATTTTACAAATGTTAAAAAATCATTTATTTGACATCACTCCTAATTCGGCTCAAGCTTGCTTGGTTTATGCCTAGATATGAGGCTATATATTTTAAGGGAACTCTTTGTATAATTTCTGCAGATGACTCTAATAATTTGATGTATCGATCTCCGGCATTGTAAAATTGAAAAATTATCAACCTCTTTTCAAGAAAAATCATTTGCTTTTCCGCAAGTTTTCTACCCCTATTTGCAACTTCAATTGCGGAAGTGAAGTAGTTTTGAAGTTGCCGTGAATTAAGTTCGTACAATAAGCTGTCTTCTAAATCTCGAAGGGGTATCTTTAATAATACGGTGTTCCCGTAGCATATTAACCGTGTTGGATACCGAAAAGTCGGCTCCATAGGCTTGAAATAAAAAAGCCTCCCCTAATCGGCCGGGGAAGCTTGTCAGTTGGTTTACCTACTGATCGGGACCATAACTTTAATCGGCAGAGGTCCATACACCTAAAGGTAAGAAAAATATTTTAAATTATGTATTGGTGAATTCGTAAAAAGTTGATCAATCGCTGCCATTTTGAAATGGGTCTCGGCCTCTGTATCTACGGTATGGCGATAGCTATACACTCGATAGCCTGAGCTCGGAACACCCCTGTCATCCACATAACGGTAACCGCGTTTATGATAACGTTTGTACAGTACAGATATTTCTTATGCTTAATGCATTAATAAGGGATTATAAGGCGCTAAAAACGTACATGCAGTAAAATAACAAAAGCCTAATCTGGGTGAAAGATTGGGCTATGTTACTTACTTGTTTACGATATTAGAGTACCAGACAAAGATAAAAGGATAACAGAACAAAAAGTATTGACCCTACGGTCAGCTGGGCATATTTGCGCTTTTCCTGTTTAGACCACTTTTCATATCTGTCAAAGTATTTTATGTATTTATCCTGCCTGAAAACAAATACATAACAGATCAGACCAGAGCCGACCCCACAGCCTATTATAAGCGGTGTGGATATGCTTACCTTCAACATCATCAAAACCGAAAAAAAGAAGAGAGCCAAACCACCCCAAAGGAAACCGCCAGCAGCTACAGTACTGAGACCAAACCGCTTGTCTCCCCACAAGTTTTTGTTATCTGTATCAATACTCTGACGAGTTACCCCCATTTTTTCATATCTCCTTTTAATAAAAGGAATCTTCATCAAAAGCCAGATCAAAAGCATACAGGATTGATTTTATTAAATAAAAGATGTAGTCTCTATTCGGCCCTATAAAAGCAGTAATGAACAATATTTAAGTAGCTTTCAATTTTATTCACAATATTTACCTCTCATGATAATGATTTACTGCCTGTCCCGCAACTGGAAAACATCCTTTTAAATCCAACTCTTGAGTAGCCTTGCTGATTTTCCAGTTCACGACAAATATTTTCGGTCTTTCTGCATTCCTTATTCTTAACAATCAACAGTTGATCACAAAATCCATTTTAAGAAATTCAAACGTAAATCATTAATAAATTCAAAATTAGCAGAAAAAACATCCATCCCACGATCATCATAAATATTAATGACAACAGGGATTTCAAAATTTATATAATAACACGTTATATTAGCAGAAGGCTCTATTGCCATATCATGATGAATTATCAATTTCTTTATGTAATTCCCTATAAATTCGTCATATTTTTTCATTTTAACGTATAACATATCACACTCGACTCTAAGTCCCTTGTCCTTTCTGCTTGGTGATCTGTTCCAATTATTAATTTTTCCAATAATTCGACAGCGTTATCATCCCACAATAGGATACGCAACAACACTTCTCTATTTTTAAAACAATACGTTAAAATATCGGTACTTCTCTCAATTGCTTCCCTTATTCTGCTTTGCGTTTCTTCCAAATCTCCTGCCAACTCAAATCTTAATCTATTATCATGTATAGAAGATAAGGATACACGATTCAAATCACCAAAAGCATTGGTAAAAGCGATTTCAAAATCTACATTATTAACTATCATATTAACAAAAAATATAGGTATGTAAGCTGTATATGGAAGAAACCGAAAAGTCGGCTCCATAGGCTAGAAATATAAAAGCCTCCCCTAATCGGCCGGGGAAGCTTGTCAGTTGGCTTACCTACTGATCGGACCATAACTTTAATCGGCAGAGGTCCATACACCTAAAGATAAGAAAATATTTTTAAATTATGTATTGGTCAATTCGTAAAAAAAGTTGATCAAATCGCATCTGTTTGTCCCGCCTTTTAATTTGAGGGAAGCGGTTCGAATAGGTACAAATCTATTTTATTGTAGCACTACATTTATGATAAGGACTTATTGTATGAGTACTTCAATATGCTTAGCGAATGCGGATTTGATTTAATTTTTCAACGTTCTTATCCGTCCTCGGCATTAATGTCACCATGTATAGATATGGACGACCCCTATCGGAATACTTTTACTGAAATATATACAGAAAAAGGTTATCTACAAGTGGAATCTGTCCAATCTTGTTAGCTTTTATACGCATGAACATATCTGTGAAGATTGATTTTTGGCAATGGGCAAACGCCCCTTTATTTTTAAAAAAACTCCTGATAAAAACGGGCAGTTTGGCATGTTTTAAAATAAGGGAAGATAGCTAATGAGGAATCTAAAATAATACGCTTCTTGACCAGAAGAATGGCATTTTTTTGTAACCTAAATTTTATTTTGGACGTTAATGATTCAAACATTGCATTTTTAATGTTTGAGGTCGATTTTTTTGTATTTTATAAAAATATTCTTGCTTTTTTACTAAACAATCACTAATTTAAACTCATTAATTAATTATTTCAAACTTAAACTAAGAAAAATAGAAACATTAAATTTTGATCAAATGGCGTCTCTTGAGGGGGTAGATAGCTGACTTATAGCTGTGGGCCTGCATTGGCGGGTGCTGTAGTTGCAACGGCTGGATTTGCATTTGTAACAAGAGGTGCAGGCCTCATTGTTTCTTTAGTTGGAAAAGGGCTTTCAACGGCTTCGTTAATTGATTCGTGTTCTTAAAACCTAACGTTATGAATAAATTTTCTTATTTTATTATCGCAGCATTTGCTGTAATAGAAATTACCTCAATAGTTCTATTTTCTATAGGAGAAATCAGTTCAAAAAATTTCTTAATATCTACTGCAGTATGTGTGACAGGAGTATTGGCACAGAAACTTAGCATAGATAAAAGAAACAAATTAAACAGTATTAAAGAGTAGTTTATCTCTACCAAATTTAGAAGTGGAATAAAATTATGGAACCAGCCATCCTAAATGACAGGACTAACAAGATTTTCAGATATGTTGAGGCTTATAATAGTATGGACGTAGGAAAAATGACAGTGGATTTTGATGACCACATCGTTTTCCTAAACCTAATGAATGGCGAAAAAACAATGGAATTGCAAGGAATTGAAGAGTTTAAAAAACAAGCTATCGAGGCTCTCTCCTATTTCAGCGAAAGAAAACAGTCTATCGAGACATTGACTCACAATATTGACTCTTCAGAGATCTCTATTAACTACTGGGCGGTTGCCGCAATGGACTTTCCGAATGGCTTGAAAAAAGGCGATGAGATAACCTTAAAAGGCAGATCCGTGTTTGAGTTTTCTGCGGACGGGAAGATAGTTAAACTGACTGATATAGCTTAATATTATAAAGAAAAATAATACATTAACCAACAAACTATAAATTATGTTCTCATTTGGATTATTGATGTACCTCATATACGGAGGATTTATAGCAATCTGTCTCTATGGACTTTACCTCGTACTATCTAAACTACTTGATAGATATCTTGCTGCCAAACGCGATCACACCGCAGCGCTCCGTGAGCAAAATGATATTCTAAAAGTTATCGCAAAAGCTGTTAAACCTAGGGACGACAATAATCCTACTGCCTAGGGTCTTCGTGACGTGATGAATAGTGAGAAAATGGAATAGACTTTCCGACAATTTTATATTGCATACCCCCATCTAATATCTGCTGTAAAAGATGCTCTGATCGAAAGTAACTTAAAAGGAATTCAAATTGGTCAATCGCTGACTGACCAATTACAAAGTTCTGACTACAAGATGAATTCAATTCATCAGCCGACGACTGATGAATTGAAACAAGCGTTTCAACACCAATAAAAAATGGGCCACAGACATTTATTTTGGCGATCTCGCCGCAAAAACTGGAAAGATGGGTAACCATTATGCCTTCCGCTCTCATATTATTATACTTAAAAAATGAAAAAGTTAGATACATTCAAGATTCTCGCTGCAACTGTCCTCTTGCTCACAGCGACAGCCGCCTTCAGTCAAGTCGACAACCGCTCGATCACCGACACCTTAACTAAGGGATTGAAACTACCGACGCGCAAGGAAACAGGCAAGAAAATATTAAAGGGTGTTTATAGGTTTACTGTAGAGACCGACGGTACCGTCAGAGATGTTCAAGTCAAAGATAGCATGGGCTTTGGAGTTGACGAAGAAGTGATAAAAAAACTTAAAGCCTCTAAAAACTGGAAAGTTGTCATATTTGACGGTGAGCCTAGGCGGATAGATTACTCTTTACCGATCAATATTACATTACCGAAAAAGTAAACGTTTTAGGTCTCAATATAGAATCGTTTGAGAAGCAGCTTTTATCATCAATAAACAATAATCCGGATGAGATGGTCATATATTTTTTTGCACTGGGGAAGTACAATACTACTAGCTGCTCTCCTACTCCCGATATTTGGAGGGTTTGAAAACAATGTAATATTTAGAGACCTTTGGCTTTTTCCTTATATATTGATCGGTGGTATTATTCTTTCCCTACCAACGCTGTTTGCCTATATCTTGGTATTTTTTGTATTGAATCATTATAAGATCCATATAAAATGGGTAAAGCCTATCTTAATATCACTAACAGTTATTGGAATCTGTCTGACATACTATCAATTATCAAAAACGTTGAATCTAATGTTTGTGTTGATTTATTCCGCTATTGCGGTAGCTTGCGGACTGCTTTTTAAGGTTGGGAAAAAATGATGTGGTACCGCTCAGCCACATAAAGTTGATATTCTCCCGGCAGGCCGTTTCCAGTTTGCGGCTGCTGTATACATTACTGACATAGCCAAACACTTAAACTTTCAACAACATCTGCGGGTGATAACTGGAGCAGCACGATATTATTCATAGCAAACGAAATATATTTCCTATTGTGAGCCATGATGGCAAATTCATAGGGCTGGTCAACAGCGAATATCTATTCTCGATTCTACTTGGCGAATTGGATGGGTTGGATACAGCATTTGAAAAATTGGCTCAAAAACCCAATGACATCGTCCTTATTCATGAAAGTATGGAATCTGTGATGTCAAAAATGAACAAAGAAGACACTTGGATCCTCCCGGTGCTTGGACCTGAGCAAAAATATCTGGGCTTTGTGTCCAAATCTAGCGTATTCAATAAATACAGGGCACTGCTTATCCGCCAAGGGCATTATCTCGAATAGGAAACAATAAACATCCATTTAAGTTTAAAAATGGGAAGCACCTATCCGTCAACTTTTAGCAACTTAACAATAGATTTCTATCGGTAACTGTATCGCATTGTCTGGTGCAGGTAAAAAAAGTGCCTGCATCCTAAAACTCTCTATCGATCTTTATGGAATTTCATAATTAGATATATCTTACCAATAACGAAGCAAAGAATCTCAATTTTTAAATTGATTAAAACCGATCTGGATCTTTACATCGTATATTAAAAAACAAGAATAGAGAAACGCTATGAAACAGGTATTTTTATTATTATTACTAGGATTAGGCTTATTTATGCTCAGCAAATTTGGTTTTTCGCAGAAAACTAATGATTCCAAAATAATTAAAAAACAAACTATGAACCCTACCGGCGATGAAGATCAGGTTATTTATTTTGCAGGAGGATGTTTTTGGGGTACGGAGCATTTTCTTAAGCAGGTCCGCGGGGTGACCGCTACCGAAGTTGGTTATGCCAATGGCAATCTAAAAAACCCAAGCTACGAGCAGGTTTCAACAGGAAAAACGGGCTTTGCGGAGACTGTCAAAGTCACTTACGATCCACAAGTCGTTGACTTAAAGCTGCTCGTAGATTTATTCCTAAAGACTATCGACCCGACCTCGCTCAATAAGCAAGGAAACGATATCGGAACACAGTATCGTACCGGTATTTACTATACAAATGATTCAGCCATTCCGGTTATCAAGGAAAGCCTCGCCGAACTGGCCAGAAAATATCCGGCAAAAATAGTTGTTGAACTGGAACCCTTACAAAATTACTACGACGCTGAGGCATACCATCAAAAATATCTCGACAAAAACCCAGGTGGCTACTGCCATATTGATCCGGAATTATTCGAGATGGCTCGCAAAGCCAATCCTGCGCCCGCCAAAGATACAGTTGTGTCACCAACCTACAAAAGAAAGGACAAGAGCACACTTAAAAAAGAACTTACAGCACTACAATATGATGTAACCCAAAATCAGGCAACCGAGCGTGCCTTTGATAACGCATACAATGATGAGTTCAGAGATGGCATTTATGTAGATATTACTACCGGTGAACCGCTATTTGTCTCGACCGACAAGTTTGAATCAGGCTGTGGATGGCCCAGCTTTTCCAAACCGATCAATCCAGACTTAGTCGAAGAATTAGCTGATAATTCTCACGGCATGCGCCGCACGGAAGTACGTAGCAAAACTGGCGACGCTCACCTAGGACATGTCTTTGATGACGGCCCTGCCGACAAAGGGGGGCTACGCTATTGCATCAATAGTGCCTCTCTCCAATTCGTGCCTAAAGAAGAAATGAAAGCCAAGGGTTATGAAAAATATTTGCCCTTGCTAGCCAAGAAGTAAATGGTATAGCTTAAAAGGCTCTTAGCAAAAACTGATGCAAGTCTGCATCAGTTTTTTTGTGCGCTGCTATCCCACGAACAGTAACGAAATGAGCTATCCACTTACGTGTGCAACGATCTTTATTTACACTAGCTAAAACCTACATCAAAAAAAAAAATTAAAAAAAAATAAAATTATAAAATCCAAGCTATTCAAAAAGTCGTAAATGGTTATAAGTACAGAAAAATTATAAAACTTAAAGACTTTTGTTATGGAAAAGACAACAAAGCCCCACCATGATTCGCTATTGGATTCCAATGGTGAAATTGAAAAAAGGGATCTTCGCAGAAGGGATTTCCTAAAATTTGCAGGCGCTAGTGCTGCATCATTAGCTATACTCGGTTTGTCTAGCTGTAAAAAAGACCACGACGACGGCATGGATAACGGCGGTAAAGGTCTTTATTTTGGCAGCGGCGATATTGCGATTCTCAATTATGCGTATGCGCTCGAACAGCTTGAAGCCGCCTTTTATATTCAATTGGTCAATAACCCCTACGCTGGCATGACCGATATGGAAAAGGCATTCTTTACGGATATCCGTGATCATGAGATTGCCCATCGCGAATTTTTTAAAGTTGCACTGGGTGCCAAAGCAATCTCCAGCCTTGATTTAAATCTTTCGGGTATTAATTTCAGTAGCCGGGAAAATGTCCTGGCAACGGCCAAAACATTTGAAGACCTGGGCGTTTCAGCGTATAACGGTGCCGGATGGCTTATTAAAGATCCCAATTACCTGTTATTGGCAGGTAAGATCGTTTCGGTCGAAGCGCGGCATGCTGCTTGGGTACGTGACATGATAGACAACGGCAGTTTTGCCAATATGGAAGTTGTCGATTCCAATGGTCTTGATGTTGCCAAAAGCCCCAGTGTAGTACTGAGCGCTGCGGCACCGTTTATCAAATCGAAAATCGACGTATCGGATCTACCCACTTATTAATCACCCAAAACTCAATTATCATGAATCTTTTAAACGTTTTTGAACAAATAAATGCTGTAGATCCTGAGTTCAGCGATCGCATCAGCCCACGTCGCGAAGCAATCAAAAATCTAGCTTCCATGAGTAAAAAAGTAACCCTGGCAGCGCTACCCTTTTTCGTTAGTGAACTTTTCAAAAAAGCTTATGGTGCCACAGCTCCAACGGACGTAAATGGTGTACTAAATTATGCATTGACCCTCGAATATTTAGAAGCAGAATATTATACCATGGGAGTTGCCAAAGCTGGACTCATTCCCTCAGGCAAACCGCTCGGAGCCATTACCACCATACGGGATCATGAGGTAGCTCACGTGAATTTTCTGAAACAGGTATTGGGCAGTAAGGCTGTTTCAAAGCCGACATTTGATTTTACCGCTGGCGGCACATTTGGAAATGTCTTTAGCGATTATGATACATTTTTAGCGGTTGCTCAGGCATTTGAAGATACCGGGGTGAGAGCGTATAAAGGACAGGCAGGCATCTTGCTTGGCAACCGCGTTGTTCTTACCGCAGCATTGCAGATCCACTCTGTCGAAGCAAGGCATGCCTCCCATATCCGGCAGATGCGCCGCGCACGCGGCGGCGGTGCTGCAAATCAAAAGCCTTGGATTACGGGAGCCAATGATACGGGTATCGGTGCCGTCGTAGATCCTATTTATGCAGGTGAGGATAATGTAAAGCAAGCAGGCGTTGACATTACTTCGCTTTCTGGCTCCATGGGGAAAATCTCAACGAGTGCAGCCACACAATCTTTTGATGAGCCATTAACCGCAGAAGCTGTACTTAATATTGCAGGTTTATTTATCAAAACTTAACAAAAGTTTTAATTTACCTGTGAAAACGGCCCCGGTTTGGTTTACAAATTGGGGCTTTTTCGTGCTATTAAATCCTGAACGACAGTGAAAAATTTAAGAGAATAAGGTGCTAGATATTTCCCATTACGCAGAGCTCAGTTAGCGTAGGGCTAGGTTTTCCACCTTCATCCTCCAACGTAATGGCGAAGGCCTGTGCTTTGGCAACATCAAGCATTTTACTGACCATCTGATTGCTGGCAGCCACCGGAAATACACCAGCACTGACCGGCTGTCCGTCTACCATGGCCCAGAGCTGATACTGTTTACCCTTGGGAGGAACGGGCATATGTTCAAGACTCAAGTATACTGCTTTAGACTGCTGGTCCCAGTAAACTAGTGCGTGCAAATCTGGTTTGGTCTCAATACCTTTTAAAGAAATCGTTTTGATTGCCGGATTCTGAATGAGTGCCCATTTGTCCTGCAATACAGCTAACGTAGTTTGCTTTGAATCTAGCTGCGTATTGGTTTGAGCAAGCATCTGTCTATCGTGTTTTTGCTGCTGATAAAAGATTAAATTCGCACCAGCACTGAGCACAAACAAAACACTTGCTGCGATTGCCCACCCATAAGATCTTACCGATACGATCTGAGCCGTCTGCTCTTCAGTACTGGAATTTGTTCGTGACTTATCATATTCATCCGATGAAGTAATCACCGTTGGAGCAAGATGTGCTGAATTATTTTTCGCAATGAGGTTTTCATCTTCAAGCCTAGCCCAGATTTTTTCCTTCAGAGGAATTGGCGGTGCCACCGCCTGGATCTCAGCCAAGTTCACGAGCATTTTTTCAGCTTCGATTACTGCTTCATCCACTGCGGAATTATGTTTACGAATGCAGTTCAGGATACTTACTTCCTCTTCGGAAGCGAGTCCTAATACATACGATTCAATAATCCCAGATGATATGTAAGCTTCGATATCCAAAATCAACGATATTCTTTTAACAATTTTTTTAAATGTAAAAACGCAGCTTTAGTCCGTGTTTTTATGGTCCCCAAAGGAATATCGAGCTGTTGCGCGATTTCCAGTTGGGTGTATCCTTCATAGTAGGCCATTTCAATCAAAATGCGGCATTCAGGCTTTAAATTATCTAAAATATTATTAAATCCAATAAAGTCAGTACGCGCAAATCGTTCGTTTTGGCTTTGATCTTGTTCCTCTTCTCTATTTACGATATTGGAAAGGGATTGGTTTTTCAAATCATTCTTTGCTGCCTTTGATTTCCGGTAGTCCAGTGCGGCGTTACGCGCAATATTGATCATCCATGTATATAACCTTCCCTTTTCTGCCTCGAAATGATCAATATGTTTCCAGATCTTAACAAAAACATCCTGAATAACTTCCTCTGCGTGCTCAATAGAAGTTACAATCCGGCAAACTACGCCATACAAGGCGTCCGCATAGTTATCGTAGAGATAGCTAAAGGCCTGCTGGTTCTTTTTCTTAAGCAAAAGAATCAATGTTTCTTCCGAAAGGTTGTGTAATGGACTCAAATTTTAAGTTTATAGAACTAATATCTCTAATAAATTCTGTAAATCAAAGCCCATCACGCAATTCAGGTAAAAAACTGCTTATCGGAAAAAAAAGCGTATAAATACCTATCCATAAGCAGGTGTTTTTAAATAAAATCATAAATCCCATTTTTCCATCCCACTATTTTGGCGGAATCCGCATGTAGCCAGTTTTTCAGCACTGTTGCATATACTTTTCGAAAATCTTCCGTATACTGGAGATCCCCCTCATTGAGCTGGGTCAGGTCAGGCAAGGCATTGAGCAGCCCCTGTTTTTTCAAGCCTCCGGATAGAAAGAAAAGTTGGTTGGCCGTACCATGGTCAGTGCCATTGCTGGCATTCTGGGTCACCCTGCGCCCAAACTCCGAAAAGGTCATCAGCATGACATGCTGAAAAAGGCCATTTTTCTTGAGGTCGTCCACAAAAGCCTCCACGGCATCGTTGATGGTGTGGAATAGGCTCTCCTGCCGCTGCCGCTGATTGATATGCGTATCAAAACTACCGATCTGCAGATAATATACCTGTGTATTGATATCTGATTTAATTAAGGAAGATACCGTCTTTAGATCCTTTCCAAGCACCGAATCGGGGTATGCTGCTGCGGTTTTTCTCGCTTTACTCTGTTCAAAAATATAATCGGCATTGTTGATCGTATCACCCAGGGTTTGATACAGATAGGCTACTGTTTCCTCTTCATGCTGATGCTGGTGTTCCTGATAGAGTGTATTAAAGTATTCTTCACGGCTGGTCTGATAAAGCTTCTTAGGGTCTTTAAACGCAAACGCTTTTTTCTGTTTTCCCTTGAGAGCAAGACTTAGCATATCATTCACTTCGAGCGCCTGCGTCGGATGATCGCAGGCGTAACAGGCTTGATCCAGGTAGCGGCCTATCCAACCACTCTCCAGGTACTCGTCGCTTCGGCTCGCACTATGCCATATATCCATGCTGCGGAAATGCGATTTATTGGGATCGGGATAGCCGACATTGTTGAGTACAGCCAGTTCGCCACGATCATAAAGTGTCTTGAAAAAAGGTAAAGCCGGATGAATGCCCGCTTCATCCGTAAGGGCCAGCGCATTATTGACCGCAATCGTCTGCCGTTCCCGAAAATAAATATCATTGCGTATCGGCACAATAGTATTCAGCCCATCATTGCCGCCACTAAGCTGCAAGATGACCAACACCTTATGTCCCCTTTCCAGCGCTTCGGGCAAACACATGGCTTTTAAGAAATTGGGCAGCAGTACAGATGCTGTTGCGAGTGAGCCTGCTTTGAGAAATTGGCGTCTTTTGATGATCATGGCTTCCTATTTACAATTAACAAAGTTGATATTCGGGGATGCTCATGACTTCAATAATAGTTCTACGCCGGCTTCCACCAGCGTAGCTATCGCGCAGTTTCTTACCAAACGAAGGCTGCTGCGACAGCAAGAGCTCAAAGGGATCCCGGTCGGCAAACACAGCCTCGACCCCAGCCCAGTCAATGGAAATTTTGGGGTTTTTATAGGCCTTAGCCATGGCCCGCGACTGCTTCATCCCCATATCGAGGTCGTCGTCATTCTGCGCATCAAGGTCCAGCGGCAGCAGGCCGGTCCATATCTGTGGAATCTGCATCCGGAGCAATAAGGTCGAGCTGTCGATCCAGGCTTTTCCCGACGGCCATCCCGCCACATTCGGCGGATACAAGAGCATCTGCCCCAGCAACTTTTGATAAACAATCAGGTTTTCAGGATTCGCTATTTCCATGGGTAACATGCGCATGATACCGACCATGAGTTCCACTGGAGACTTTATTTTGTTGCCTACATTTTTGGAGTCGTAAAACCAGGCTGCTGTAAACATGCGGTCGAGCAATTGCTTGATATTATATCCAGAATCGTAGAAATCTCTACTCAACAAAACGACGGTGTCCTGATCCACTTGTTCATTGACTAGAAAACGGTAGAGTTTTGCTGTGATAAAACGGGCCGTAGCGGGTTGATCCAGGATAATATCCAACACGGCATTACCGTCAAAATTCCCGGTTTTCCCCAAAAATGTTTTGCGGCCCGAGTCATGAAACTTTTTACGCTCCAGGAACTGGCCATCCTTATCATACGACCAGCCCGTAAATGCGCGTGCAGCTTCCCTTACATCCGATTCGGTATAGTTACCAGGCCCCATCGTGAAGAGCTCCATCACTTCGCGGGCAAAGTTTTCATTGGGGTGATCTTTTTTATTCTGCTGGTTGTTGAGGAAATTGAGCATAGCCGGAGCTTTGGAAACGGCAAACAGCAAATCCCGAAAATTTCCGAGCGCATTTTTTCTGATTTCGTTGAGGATATGAGCGCTAAAATTGGAGTTGATAACCCGGCTAGCAAAATGGCCGTGCCAAAAAAAGGACATTTTCTCCCTCAGCTGATCTTCGCTATGCACCATTTCATTCAGAAAGTTGAGGTTGATTTCAATATTACGCTTTCGGTTGAGCTGTTGAACCTGCTTTTTTTCTGCGGCATTCAACTTGGAAAGTGCAGTATAGTCGAAATCGGTCTGCTCCGTATTGAAACTGATCGGATGAAATTCACGTTGCTGGGCATATTGCTTCCAGAGGACTGCAGTAGACTGCTGTTCAAAAATGGGAATCTGCTGTAGGCTCATCCCAAATCCGGCGCGATTTGCCAGGTGCATATTTTTTTTAAAGTCGGACATCATCCTGTTTACTTTTATACCTAAATAACGAATTATTTAGCAATGTTTGCTTAAAGTATGGTTCGATTTAACAAACATTAAGCTAAATTAACAAAGTGACTACCAGCCCGAAACTGCGACTTTAAGTTGGCCGCAATATTTTCTGCCTACTTTTTTCATGACAAACCGATACATTTTTAAGGTTGGCCCGCTTACATCACTTTCTCTACTAAATCATAGAGATCGTCAAGTTCAAATGGCTTTGCCAGAAAAGCATCTGCTCCGCATTCGGCGGCCACTCTTGGCGCTCTAGCACTAGCAGACATCATAATAATGGGCATGTGGCTATATTGTTGCCCTGTTTTTAGCTCGCGCACAAGTTCATCACCGGTCAACCAGGGCATCATTAGGTCGATAATCAACAGGTCAGGTTGCGCAATTTCAATGAGGGCGATCAGTTCCGTACTTTTTGATGTGCAAATCACTTCAACGCTGTCACTTTCTAAAGCAATTGCTAATACATCTAAAATAAGAAGTTCATCATCGCAAATGACTATTTTCTTTTTCATTTTTTCGAATCTTTAATACGGTTATAGTTTCATAAGATATGCCCTAGTGGTTATACAGGGACCCGCGTAAACCATTATATAGCAGACTTTGCATCTTGTAAATTGTACAGTATAGACAGCCAAGGTCCCACTATAGTTTTAATAAAGACGAATCAAAATCAGCAATAGGATTTATCCATATTACAGCATTTTTCTTCGTTGTATAAGCGTGTTTTTTACACTTTTAGTCTATATTTGTGCGATCGACAATTATTAACATTTCTGATTATACACATGAACACACGCGTACTATTTTTATGGCTATTGCTAAGTTTACCTATCTTAAATTTCGCCCAAAACTGCAATTGTGAATCCAATTTTTTGTGGGTAAAAAAAACGTTTGAAGAGAATGATGCCGGTTTTCAATACATCGTCAGCAAAAAGGGCCGGGATGCCTATGAATTGCACAATGCGATGTATCTCAAAAAAGTAAAACTATTGCCCAATGATGAGGAATGTGCTACATTGCTCAATCAATGGATCCGTTTCTTTCGCAATGGACATATCGGCGTAAATTATATTGGAAAAACAAAGAAAGCCGAAAAGGTTACCGAACAAAATAAGCAGCCGATTGAAAAGGACCTAAATCCATTAAACGCCACAAAGCCATTTTTCGAAACATTAAATGAAAACACGGTTTACCTCCGTATTCCTGATTTTGAAATAACCGAAAAGAAGGCGATTGACAGCATTATACTGGCCAACCGAGCAACCATCTTATCGACCGAAAACTTTATTATTGACGTGAGAAATAATCCAGGCGGAAGTGATGCGAGTTATAGTAGCCTTATCCCCTTCTTATACACACAACCGATTAGAACCGTAGGTGCATTATTTTACTCGACAGATTTAAATAATCAACGCATGTTGGAGCTTAGCCAAAACCCCGATTTTGACGAGGAGTCTAAAAAAACGTTCAAAAACTACTACGAAAAATTGCAGGCCAATAAAGGTGAATATGTCGATTTATTCAATAAAAAAGTAAACATAACCAAGCTGGATACCATTCAGCCTTACCCCAAAAATATAGGGATCGTTATCAATGAAAACAACGGGAGCACGACAGAGCAATTTCTATTGACTGCCATGCAAAGTAAAAAGGTAAAATTGTACGGTAGAACAACCAAAGGGATGCTTGATATTTCTAATGTAAATATCGTTACATCTCCATGTGGCGATATTGAACTGTATTATGGATTATCTAAAAGTTACCGTATTCCATACTTCCCTGTAGACGATATCGGATTACAACCAGACGTCTTTATTGATAAAACCATTGACCCAAAGAATTGGCTAAATTTTGTGTGCGACCACCTCAATGGAAAATAAAATTAAGATAAAAAGTTTAGTTACATATATTTTTTTTGCGATCTACTTTACGACGGGTATTCCGATGCCTGAATCGCCAAATTTTAGCGCCCGATCCATAAAAGAAGGTACATTTCCGTTAAAATTGTCCGGACGTCGACCAGGTCATCAACTCAACTTGGCACATCCTATTTCATTTTTTTTTTGTATATTATCTCACTATGAAAATAGTAGACATCACAAAAGACACTTTAATCAGTGCTCAGAAAGAAGGATTTACCGTATTAATCACCAAATTTAATTCCGATCCGTTAAACCCAACCTGGATTGTCGACAAGGTTGAAAAAGACAAAATAGAAGCTAGCAAAAAGGCACTGAACGAAAGCTACCAGCTATGCTATTCCCTTAAAGAAGCTATTCTAACTGTTGATAACCGCCCCTTTATCGGAAAATTACAGTTAAGCCATTAATAGCGTTTGGTTAATGTGTAATCTCATGGGCAATCTGCAGCATGTATTGTTTCACAAAGTCGTTGAGTTAACGTGTAACAAGGCAGGATAACAATAAAAACATGCATAAGAATTATTAATGCATGATATTTTTTTAACCCAGCGGACCAAACTATCCTTAAGTTTGGTCCGCTTACTATTTCTACTTTTCCAACTCATTCAATCACTTAGTAACCTGAATCAATCGAAGAGCTTGCAGCTATTGATCCCGACATTCTTATTGTGGACGACCATATTAAAGGAAGTAAAAAAGGATCCGAAGTGATCAAGGAACTCAAAACTGATCCAGACACCGAAGAGCTTCTGTCCGTTCTAACATCGATAGACAGCAATATTGCAAAAACCGCCGCCGAATGTAAAGCTCCGGACAGCAGTCCATGGTTTTTATTTTTTTATCACGGTCAACACCTTATTAAGCAATTCGCTCAGCTTAATTAATTCCTCTTCCGACAGGCTTTTAGCCGCTTCTTTGGCCACTGTTTCCCTGAAATTCTCCGAATTATCGATAATGAATTTGCCTTGATCCGTTACGCTCAAATTGAAAATACGGCGGTCGGCCGAGGACTGCTGCTGCTCAATGAGATTATTGGCGATCAAAAATTTGAGCTGTTTGGAAACTGCAGGCGGGCTTATGTTAAATGCCTGTGCAATCTGTTTGACGATACAATGATCGTGTCGATAAATATATTCGATCATATTATAGTGGGTCGCCGTTATGTAAGTGTCCCAAAAAATCAAACAGCTTAAAACTGGACATAAATGTTTAGATTTAAGTAATAAAATGAAAAAAACACGTTTTACAGAAAGCCAGATTGTTCGAGCACTCAAAGAGGGCGAAGAAGGCAGAAAGACCGAA